>DATKTD010000056.1:0-3485 GCA_035531315.1 Rectinemataceae bacterium | reverse complement strand
AACATCAAGTACGTCGCGCAGGGCAAGACCGAGCTCCACAAGCTCCCCTTCGGCAAGATCACCGGCCTCTGCATCCTCGACGGCTGCAACAAGGAAATGGTCATCTTCTCCGACCACCTCTACGCCCCCCGCAAGATCGCCTTCATCCTCCCCGATCCCACGGGCGACCTCGGCAAGTGGATGCTCGAAAAGTACTTCCTCTTCAAGGCCAAGCACGGGATTTCCTGGGCCCTGTAGCAGTCGGGGGCTTTGCTCCCGATTGCCATGCCAGATTTCGCCTTGCGAAGTCTGGCGCCTACCAGGCACAAAAAGGAGCGCTTCGGCGCTCCTTTTTTATTCAGGGCGTCCCCCGCCGCTCCGCGGCGGGTCGCGCTCTACGCTGCAATAAAAGAGGCGCCGTTTCCGGCGCCTCTTTTATTTCCGCTGCGATCGCTGACGCGGACATGACAAGACTGCCCGAAGTAAATATATATTAGCTTGCCTTTCGGAAAAGCTTGAATATGCTTCGCTCATCATTTGTTAACGGGAGCAATGATGAGCGACGTCAGAATCAAATCGGTCGAAGACGCGTTTTGCAGATCATGCGGAGCAATAATCAAGAAAGAGGCGGAAATATGTCCTCATTGCGGCGTTCGTCAAAAATCGAGCGGAATCGATCCGGACGCGTCGCCTAGAAGCAGGCTCGTAGCCTTTCTACTCTGCACATTCCTTGGGATCATAGGCGTACATAGGTTCTATGTCGGCAAGGTCGTGTCCGGAATTTTTATGATCCTTACGCTGGGCGGTCTTGGCATCTGGCTGCTCGTCGATTGGATAATGCTGCTCGCGGGTAGCTTCAAGGACAAGGAAGGCCTAGCGATCAAGAACTGGAATGCCGATTGATCGGAGTCAGAAACTAGGGGCCAATTTTCTTCCTCGCAACACGATCCTAACGCATGTAGTGTTTTTCCGGGAGCTTATCCACAGTGGTGGAAAAATATTTTATTGGAGGTTTGTATGGCCGAAAAAAGCAAGACCGCGGCGGCACTTCTCTGTTTTTTCCTCGGGGGGCTGGGAGTTCACCGCTTCTACCTCGGCAAGGTCGGCACTGGAATCCTACAATTGCTTCTTCTAATTCTCGGTTCCGTTCTCCTGATCGTCGGCGTCGGCGTCTTCGTCTATGGCGCTTTGGGTCTGTGGGTCCTCATCGACTTCATTCTCATACTGACGGGAACCCTAAAAGGAAAAGCCTGATCAATTAGCAAGGACCGTCGATCGCGCCCCGAAGCTCCCGAGACAAGAAGGGGGGGGAAGGGCGAGATCGCCGCCCGCGCCTCCATGGAGATCTTGTGGCGGGCCCGCTCGGCGGGACCGCCACCGCGAGACGGCCCGCGCGGGCGGAAGCTCGCCCGTGGGGGGGCCGCGTAGTCGGGCTCGATCCAAGGGGGGAGAGGCGGCGCCGGATGTCGGCTGCCCCCCCCTTGCGCCCTCGACTTTCGGCCGTCAAGACAGTACATTCATGGAATCCTATACTCTCCCGACACTTCGGGGCATCATGGAGGGCTTATGCCTAAGAACATGGGAACTGTCGATCGCGTCGTCCGCATCCTTCTCGCCGTGGTCATCGCCATCCTCTTTTTCACGAACAAGATCACGGGCGTCGCGGCCATCATCCTCGGCATCCTCGCCATCGTCTTCGTGCTGACCGCCCTCGTCTCTTTCTGTCCCCTCTACCTTCCCCTCAAGATCAATACGGGCAAAAAGAAGGCCTGAGTTCCCATGATCGGCTTCGTCGTCGGCGCCTTGGCGGTCATCGTCGGCGCGGCGGCGATCTGGTTCGTCTGGACGACCTTCGCCCCGAGTTATCGCGATCCGGCGGCGCGCATCGCCGGGAAGATCGCCGCCGGGGCCCTGGTCGTCGATGTGCGAACGCCGCCGGAATTCAAGGCGGGGGCCTATCCGGAGGCGGTGAATTTCCCCCTCCACGAGATTCGCGAAGACGCCGATCGCCTCGGTCCGAAGGACAGGCCCATTGTCGTGTACTGCGCCTCGGGGCACCGGAGCCTCGGCGCGGCGGCCCTGCTCAAAAAAGCCGGCTACAGCGACGTGACCAACGGGGGTCCCCTTTTCTCGCTGCCCCGGCGCTGAAGCCGCCTCTTACTCACCCGACAACTTGATAGCCGATTGAGGCAAAGCCGAAACTTGCGTATTTACTCGGCCCTAGCCGAGTAAATACGCGGGCTGGCTTGTATGTATTGTTGCCGGGTGAGTAATGACGCGATGCCGGCCTCGGCGCGGTCGGAGGGAGCCTTGCCCTGCCCGCGGCCCGACGGCTATCATCGCCCATCCTAAGGAGCACTCATGGAACTCAGGCAGATAGCGTCCTTCCAGGTCGACCACACGAAGCTCGACCGGGGTCTCTATATCTCCCGCGACGACGGCGATGTCCGCACTTGGGACATCAGGATGAAGAGGCCCAACATCGATCCGGTGATCTCGAACGGGGCCATCCACACGATAGAGCACCTCATAGCCACCTATCTCCGCTCGAGCGCTGCCTCAGAGGGCATCATCTACTTCGGGCCCATGGGTTGCCGCACGGGCTGCTACCTCCTTACCCGCGGCCTCGGCGAGGCCGAGGTTGGACGGGCCCTTTGCGAGGCCTTTGCCTTTCTGGCTTCCTTTACGGGGGCGGTGCCGGGCGCCGCGCCTTCCGAATGCGGCAATTGGAAGGAACACGATCTCGAGGGCGCCCGGGCCGAGGCTCGGGCCTATCTGCCCGTGCTCGAGGCCTGGAGTCCCGAAAAGGCCCGCTACCTCTCCTAGGGCGGAAGGACAGGCCGCGGCCGCAAAGCTCGCCGCGACCTCGCGATCCTCGCCGGGGACCGCGACAGGGGCGGCGCGTGACCGAGGTCGGACCCTTCTTTCCCATGAAGGGAAAACCTGGCCCATCGCGCAAGGCTTCCGGCCCCGGCACCTGGGGGTCCCGGCAAAGGCGGGCGTGGCTAATTTGTCCACCCACATGATTATGTTGAGGCTGGCAGCGAATATTGTTTTTACCATTATATCCAAGGATATTGGCATGGTTCCTGCATATCTCTAATGGATGTACAGGAGGTACAATATGTTTCGTGGAATGTATGGATATGGTCAGGGATTCATGGGGAACGAGGCCTTCGGCTTCCCCTGGCTCCACCTCATGTTCGGGCTGATCTTCGTCGCCCTTGTGGTAGTCGGCATTATTCTCCTAATCCGCATGGCCAGAAGCGGCAAGACCGGGCTCTCCCAAGGGGAGAGCCTCTACTCCCGAGCCCTCGATATCTTGGTAGAGCGCTTTGCCCGTGGCGAGATCGACGCGGAGACCTTCCGCAGCATGCGGGCCGAGATCGAGAAGAACTAGCCGAGCTCCCCGAGCGTCGCGGGCTTCCCCGTGCTTCTCCGGATCGCAACTTCCCGTTAGAATCCGCCCATGGCCATCACTCGTGTGCTCGAAGCCCTTTCCGGCG
>DATKTD010000055.1:0-9521 GCA_035531315.1 Rectinemataceae bacterium | reverse complement strand
CGATCTTATGGCTGGATCGCTTTCGGCCAAGGTCTCGAAGATAAGCGGCAGGCCCGGCCTCGACGTCTCCACCGGCCTCTCGACCTTCGGCGTTCGGGGCACCCAGTTCGAGATCGCCCTTTCGGTCAACGCCACCCTCTTCGCCGTCTGCGAAGAGGGGGCGGTGGCCGTCACCACAGGCGGCGCCGAGTCCCCCCTCCCGGCCGGCCAGGCGATCCAACAGGGCGAAGAGGGCCCGCCCGTGCCCATCTCCTTCGATCCCGCCTCGATCGGCGAACTCCGAGGGAAATGGCTCGACAACGAGGGCGCCGTATTCCGCAAGGCCCCCCTCAAGGTCCTCGCCCTCTTCGAGCGCCGCTATTCCGAACACGCGCGCGCCATCCTCGGCGAAACGCGTAGTCTGGTCCTCGATCCCGTCTTCAGGAAGTGGATCGAGGAGGACAGGACGGGCGCGGCACCCGACCCCCTCGATCCCCAGGTCCTGCGCGACAAAAAGCGCCTGATGCCGAAGCTCGTGTCCCTGGCCAAGCACATCGCCGTCTTCGAGCGGGTCTGGTGGCGTCTCAACGACATGGTCGATATCGTGCGAAACGGCGAGGTCTCGAAACAGGAAATCCGGAAGGGCCTGGCCGTCGCGAAATTCGTGGCCGATTTCGACAGGGACCGCAAGGATCTCGAGCGGGCCATCTTCGTCTATCATCGTGCCCTCGCCCTCTATGGCGAACGCAGCCCCGATTCCGAAGATCTTCTCACGACCCTCGGCTCGGGAGGTCTCGAATGACCACCGTGCTTTCGCTGGGCGGTTCCATCGTCGCCCCCGAAGGGCCCGACGCCGCCTTTCTCGCCGCCTTTCGCGCCTTCGTCGACAGACACCTGGCCGTCGATCCCTCTCGCCGCCTCATTCTCGTGGTCGGCGGCGGCGGCCCCGCCAGGCTCTGGCAGAAGGCCCTCCGCGAAGCCTCTGACGAGGGCGGCCGCCCCGCCTCCCCCGAGGCCCAGGACTGGGTCGGCATCATGGCGACCCGGCTGAACGCCCAGTTGGTCAAGGCCGTCTGTGACGAACTGGCCCCCCAGGAGGTCGTCATCGACCCGAGCGGCGTCGAGCTCTTCATGGGGAGGGTCCTCGTGGCGGCCGGCTGGAAGCCCGGATTCTCCACCGACTTCGACGCCGTCGTTCTCGCGGAAAAATTCGGGGCGGACACCGTCGTCAACCTTTCCAACATCGCCAAGGTCTACACCGACGATCCCAAGACCAATCCCGCGGCCAAGCCCATCGATTCGATCACGTGGAAGGGCTTCCGCGCCCTCGTGGGCGACGAATGGAGCCCCGGCAAGAATCTGCCCTTCGACCCCATCGCCTCGCGGAGGGCGGAAGAGCTCGGCCTCCGGGTCGTCTGCGCGGCGGGCAGGGACCTTCCCAACCTCGAGGCCCTCCTCGAAAGCAGGCCCTTCGTCGGCTCGATAATAGGACCCAACTAGGAATACCGACGGGGCGGCCCAAGCCTGCCCCGTCGGCCTCCCGCCGCCGGCGCCCCGCGGGGAGCGCCAGCAGCCCCTATTTCCCCGGCCCCGCTATCTTCTCCAGCTTGCCCCTCATCGCCTTCCAGTCGGCCGCCTCGGCCGAACGGCCGGCGGCATCGAGGGCCGAGAGGATGCCGTCGACGGCCCTGAGGGTAGGCCCAGCGAGATTGGCGCCAAGGGCCGTATCGAAGGAGCGGCGCCAGTACCAATAGGCATCGTCGGCCCTTGTGGCCTTGGTCGAAAGCTCGGCGAGCCAGGCGAGGTCACCGGCTATGCCATAGGAGTTCTCGGATTTCCTATCGTTCACGAGGGCTTCGCCGCCAAGCCTGATCGCGCCTGAGAGGTCGCCCCGCTTGTCGAGGATGATCGAGCGGAGGTACTCGTTCGAGGCCAGCTCAGACCATCGCTTCAGCCTGAGATTGATGGCCTCGGCCCTGTCGAGGTCGGCCAGGGCCGCCCCCTCATCCCCGCCCTGGTGCTCCGCGCCAGCCCGGTCGTGAAGGGCCACGGCGAGGGCACGCTCGTCGCTCCCGGCGAGGCGCAGCGCATCCTCGAAATGAGAAAGAGCGGCCACCCTGTCTCCGCGGCGAAAGGAAACCTCCCCGAGGCCGGCGGCGGCCAGGGAGGCCGCGAGGGAGGCGTCGGTGGCGTTTCCCGCCAGGCGCGCGTAATCGGCGGCCTTGGAAAACTCTCCTTCAGCCCCGGACAGATCGCCCTCGAGGAGCCTGAGCCTGCCGAGGGAATGATGGGCGATCGCCGTTCCCGAAAGCCAATCCACCGAGGAATCGGCGTCCATCGCCTGGCGGTAGAATTTTTCCGCGCTGTCGTACTGGCCCTGACGGACGAGATTGTCGGCAAGCTTGAGGTAATCCGCGGCCTTGTTCCTCGTATCGAAGACCTCGTCGGGGACCTTGGGCGCCGAGGAACAGGAAGCCAGACCCGTCGCCAAGGCTAGCGCCGCGCAGGCCGCGAGGAGGGCCAAACTCGCCCCCATCGGCTCGACTTTCGCTTTCATCATCTCACTCCAGCCCTTCCCTGAGGCTCTGGTATACGGCCGGTTGCTCCGTCCGCGTCGGCACCCCGCCCCTGAGCAGGGGATTCGTCTTGAGGCTCGCCATCACGTCTTGGGCATCCTTTACCGCGCTCCTGATCTCGAGGATGGTGGCCGCGATTCCGGGCACCTCGGCGTTGAGGCTATTGCTGAGCTTCGATAGGCCGGAGAGGGTCTTTTCGATGTCGCCCACGCTCGCCTCGAGACTGTCGAAAAGCCTGTTGTCGTCATCGAGGAGGCTCTTGATCGAGCCCTTCGGATCGAGGAGCTTCGGCACCAGGCCCTTGGGGTCGGACATCCCGTCGCTCAGCTTCGCGAGGTTGGCCGTTACATGATTGAGGTTAAGGGCCAGATCGTCGAGGCGGGACACGAGGCCCTTCACCTCGCCGTCCATGTCGCCGATGGTCGCGGTCGCCGTGCCGACGAGCCTGTCGATTCCCTCCGCCGAAGCGGCCGCTCCCGTCACGATCCTGGCGACGGGAGAGGAACCCTCGCCCGTCAGGGCCTTGTTGATCTCGACCACCGTCTTGTTGAGGTTGGCGACGGTCTTTCCAGCCCCTTCTATCAGCGGATTCACGCCGGCGAGGAGGCGGGTGATGGTGTCGTCCTTTTTCGGAATGTCGACGAGGCCCTCGTCGATGAGCTTCTGCCCTTCCACCGAGCCGGCCTCCGGCACGAAGGCTCCATCGGCCAGGAGGCCCTCCCCCTTGCCGGGGTGGAAGAGGATCTGGGTGCCGAGGCCGATCGGGGAGGTGACGATCTCGATCACCGAATCCACTCGCATTAGCTGCCTGTACTCGGCAAAAAGCACGAAGCGGGTGCTGACCCTCCCATCGCCATCCAGGGCCACCTTCTCGATCTTGCCCATCTTGAAGCCCCGCATGAGGATGTCCGTCCCCGGGGCCGCCGCCGCGGCCGAGCCGAGGGTCGTCATGAAGTGGTAGTCCCTCGCGAACCAGCGCTGATTGGCGCCGGCGAGAGCGAGGATGGCGACGAAGGCCGCGAAGGCGACGAGCATGAAGAGGCCGACGAGGCGCTCAGCGTACCTGATCCTGAATTTCATCCTTCCTCCGGGGCCGGTCCGACCGACCCTCCAGCCTCTTCATTATCGTCGGAAAGCGCTTCCTCCCAGGCCCCCAGGAGGCTCCCGCGCCGCCTCCTGGGCAAAAGGCGCCCCGTAAGGCCGAGGGCCGCGGTCGAGGTCCAGGCGCTGGCCTCCTCGTAGCTTCCCGCCGCGCGCAGCCGCCCCTCCCCGATCACGACGACAAAGTCCGCCATCCTCCTCGCGAGCTCGGGCGTCGCGCCCGTCAACACGATGGTCTTGCCGCCCTCGCCGAGGGCCACGAGAAGGCGCGACAGACCGTCCCTGAGTCCCTCGTCCAGATCGGTGAGCGGATCGTCGAGAAAGATGATCTCCGGATCGAGGACCAGGGCTCGGGCGAGGCCGCCGAGCTTGGCCTCGCCCGCCGAGATATCCGATGGTCTTACGGAGAGCTCGCGCCTCAGCCCGGCCCGTTCCGCGGCCCGCTTTACGAGGCCTTCCAGCTCGGACGGCGGCAGCCCGGGCGAATGGAAGCGCAGGGGAAAGGCGATGTTGTCGAAGAGGCTCTGGTTGGCCCAGAGGGCGGCGTCCTGGAACACGAAGCCCGAACGCCTCCTGAAGGCCAGGACTTCCTTTTTCGACAGGGCGCCGAAGGGCTTGCCGCCGACGAGGAGCTCTCCCTCGTCGGGCGGTACGATGCCGGCCGCGATCTTGACGAGGCTCGATTTGCCCGAGCCCGAGGCACCCATGACGACCGTCGATTCCCCCTCCGCAAAGGTGAGCGAGACCTCGTCGATGATGGTCTTCGCAGCGGCCCTCAGGCTGACGGCGCGCAGCTCCAGCAGGGGCTCAGGCATAGGCGAGGGCCGTGATGAGGGCATCGGCGAGGATCACGAGGACGAAGGAGGAGCCCACCGCCCTGATGCCGGCAACGGGCACCTCCGTTCCGGCCCTCTCGACCGCGAAGCCTCGGTAGGTCGCCACCGTGGAGATGATGGCGCCGAAGACGAAGCTCTTGAGGAGGCCCCAGCCGATGTCCCAGGGATTGAGCACGGAGACGAGAGAGGAGAGATAGTCGCCGAGGAGGACGGGATGGATGAGCTGCAGCACCCCGAAGGAGCCGAGGAGGCCGAAGAGGTTGAAATAGAGGTCGAGGACGACGATGGAAACGGTCACGCCGATGAAACGCGGGGCGGCCAACATCGCGATGGGATCGGCGCCGACGGCGACCCAGGCCTCGAGCTCGTGGCTCACCGCCATGCCGCCTATCTCGGTGGCCATGGCCGTGCCCGATCTGGCCGTCACGACGAAGGCGGTGAGGAGGGGCCCGAGTTCCCTCGTTATAACAATTATCAGGAGGGTGTAGGCCAGCTTGCCCTGGCCGAAACCGGCGAGCACCGAGGAGCCGATCAGGTTGATCGCCACACCGATGGCCACGGCCATCACCGAGATCACCGGAAGGGCTTCGATGCCCGTGAAGAGAATCTGCATCACGAGGACCTTCCGGCCGACCCTTCCCCGGCGGAAGAAAAGGAGGGACTCCCCGACGAGTCGGGCGAAGTAGCCGAGGCCGTAGGAGAGGCCCCGGATCGCCCCTATCGTGCGCGCCCCGACCCGGTCCACGAACATGGTCTCAGCCCTCCGCGCCGAAAATCCCGGAGAGCATCTCCCGGGTGGCCGCATAGAGGGGAGGCACCCCCTCGAGGGGCGAGAGCCTCGACGAAAGCCTCTCGTCGGAGCGGAGAGGCAGGTCGCTCACGTAATACAGGAAGCGGGAACGCGCGTCCGCCCTGAGCACACCGAGCTCCTTGGCTTCGAGGATGGCCCGAAGATACCAGCTGCCCTCCATCTCGAGGCCGGTGCAGCCCCAGATCCGGCGATAGAACTGCAGCATGGACCTGTTCTGGAGGATGGTGCCGCCCACCGTGAGCAGGGGTCCCACGATCACCCGACGCTCCGGCAAGGAAGCCCCCAGCCTCGCGAGGGCGGCCGGAGACTCCGGCTCGAGGGGCTGGAAGGCGTCGGCCGATTGCTCGATAAAGGCCGTCGGCGCGAGGATGTCGCCCCGGGAACCCTCGAGGGCCCCTGCCTTGCCGATCACGTTGATGGAGCGGACGTTCCGCCCGAAGAGGAGGAGGAGGCTTCGCATTATCTCCTCGGCCTGTTCGCCGAAGGCGAAGTCGATGTTGATGATGAAGCTCCTGTCGGGGCAGGAGGAGAGGCGGAGGCCGGGATCGATGTCGGAGGCGCAGACCCCCTTCGCGTCGACGAGTTGCACCTGTATCCCCGTGGTCACCGTCTCGGGGAGCCGCACGATGCCATGGCGGGCCTCGATGGCCGCCACGTCCTTCCTCCGCTCCGGGAAGGCGGCGAACCAGTCCCGGGCAAGGCTATAGACCTCGTCCATCCGGTTCGCCCAGCCGGGTATCCGCAGGCCCTCCCGTCCCGCCCAGTCGAGTATCTCCTGGCCCTTCTCCACGAAGAAGGGGTTCAGACAGTTCGAGACGGAATGCGTGTTTGACGAAATGAGGTGGACGTGGACATCTTCGGGAAAGTCGGCGGGACTCAGGCCGACGAGTTCCTCGGCAGCCTGCCCCACCTGATTCGACCAGAGTTCGTTCAGCGTTCCGTTGAGGTTGTTGATCTGCTTGCGAACATCAACCGAGTAAGCCTGACGGTGGAAGACGATATCCCTGAGACGTTCCACGGATTTTCCGGGCCAGAGCCCCTCGAGTTCCGCGACCTCCTCGTCCGAAAAGGGGGCGAGGACGGCTCGGGCCTTCGCCACCCCTTCCGGCCCGGCCTTTCCCGGCAGCTCGGCCCCGCCCGCCTTCGACAGGGCGAGAATGAGATCCGGATGGTTCATCCGGTAGCGGATCTTGCGCGCCTCGACCGCGAAGATCGAGAGACAGGTAAGAAAGTCCATGATGTCCGAAATCCCCGAGCGGATGAGAACCATGTCCTTGCCCGGCATCATCTCGTAAACGAAGCGGTGGCGGGCCTCGGTGGGGACGAAGGGGAAAAGGCGCTCCGGACTCGTGTACACCGAGGGAAGATTGTCGGTGAGCAGGAAGACGAAGCTCCTCGTGACATTTTCCGGAAGGCGGCGGACGGCGTAGGACAGGGCCGACCAATCGATCCGCGCCTCGTCGGCCACGAACACGTGGAGGGCCGGTTCGAGGGCCGAATACAGCTCGACCAGACGGCGTATCTCGATATGGCCGAGGGCAACGCCGCGGAGAACCTCGGCCTTGAAACGATCGAAGGCGTCGAAGATGCCGAGGCCGGCCCGCAGCTTCGTGCCGAAGGCCTGGGCAAAGGGGCGCGAACGCTGCAGGAAGCCCAGGAAGACTTCGCCTGGAATCGAGAGCACCACGGAGGACTCGAGGGCGCGAACTTCGTAGGGCCTGGGCATGTCGGTGAGGGCGGGGCGCTCGCCGAAATAGGTGCCGGCCTCCACGACATTCACCCTGAAGGGAGGGTTCCTCGAGACATCGAGGGACTCGACGGAACCGGCGAGCAGCACGAAGACTTCCTTCGATACCCGGTCGCCCTGTCTGATCAGTGACTCCCCGGGAAGGTAGCGTCGCTGCTCGGAGGCCCTCATGAGCTCGTCAAGCTCGCCGACCCGGAGATAGCGGAAGGGTACGACCATGGCGAGGCGCCCATGCAGGCTGACCCTATCGAGATGTGGAACGGCTTCGCCATGGAGATCCATGAAGCGATAGTAGCCGAGGCGGGGCCCGCCCGCAAGTTTCGGGCCCTGTCTATCCTGTCGGCCGCCGCGCGCGGGGCTTTCTCGCCCCGAGGCTTGTTGCCGGGGCCCATGCGAGCTATCCTCGGCCGACATCATGAACGCACGACTCGCCCTCCTCGAAGGTGACGCCATCCTCTTCGTCACCGCGGCCATCTGGGGCTTTGCCTTCGTCGCCCAGCGCGTCGGCATGGACCACCTCGGCCCCTTCACCTTCAACGGGGTGCGCTACCTGATCGGAGCCCTCTCCCTCGTGCCCCTCTTCCTCGTCAGAAGGTCCAGGGCCGGCGCAGGGGCTCGGCCACCCTCCACGACGCCGCAGGGCCTCGGAGCCTCCTCCTTCGCCAAGACCTTCGCCCCCCCCCTCCTGGCAGGCTCAGCCATGTTTCTCGGCTCGAGCCTCCAACAGGTCGGCCTCGTCAGCACCACGGCCGGCAACGCGGCCTTCATCACCAGCCTCTACGTCGTCATCGTCCCCTTCCTCGCGGCTGTCTTCGGCAAGAAGGTCCACGGCATCGACTGGGCGGCCTCCCTCGTCGCCGTCTCCGGACTCTGGCTCATTACCATGCAGCACGGCCTATCCATCGCCCCGGGCGACGCCTTCGTGCTTGCCTGCGCCTTCTTTTGGGCCCTCCACATCATCGTGATCGGCCGCTTCGCCTCGACCTACGACCCGATCGCCCTGTCGATCGGGCAATTCGCCGTGTCGGGCGTCCTGAGTCTCGCCATCGCCATCCCCACCGAGCGCATCAGCCTCGAGGCCATCGGCGGGGCCCTCACGCCCCTCCTTTACGGCGGCCTCGCCTCCTGCGGCGTCGCCTTCACCCTGCAGATATTCGGACAGCGCAAGGCCAAGCCCTCGCACGCGTCGATAATCATGTCGCTCGAGGGGCTCTTCGGCGCGATAGGCGGCATCATCATGCTCGGCGAGCCGGCCACCGCCCGCGTCCTAGCGGGAGGCGGCATCATGATCCTCGCGACAATGCTTCCGCAGATCGTCAATGGCGCGCGTGCGCTGCTCCGCCCAAGGGAATCCAGGAGGTAGGACGATGAACGAACTTGAGGCCGAAAGGGAAAGAGGACTCGAGGCGCTGACCCGGGCTTACACGAGCGACGCGATCTCGGTCTCGGACTTCGAGCGCAGGGCGGGCCTCGTCCAACAGGCGAGGGACGGCGCGTCGATCCGGGAGATCGTCGCGGACCTCCCCGTCGAGGCCCCCGGCGCCCGCCCCCTCTCAAACTCGGGGCGACCCTCGCCGCTGAGCCAACGAACCGACCCCTCCCTCTCGGGGAGCCAGTCGGTCGCCTGCGTGATGGGTGACCGCCACATGCAGGGCGACTGGCTTTCGGGCGATCGCGTTCAGTCCTTCACCCTCATGGGAAGCACCAAGCTCGACCTCCGGGAAGTGATTCTTCCCCCCGGGGGTCTGCGCATCGATCTCTCCGTCGTGATGGGCGAAACGGTCGTGGTGGTGCCACGCGGTCTAGCGGTCAGGCTCGGCGCCTTCCCCTTCATGGGCGAGGCCTCGGCAGCCCGCGATGTCGCGCAACGCGCCGCTCCCGGGGAGCCGGTCGTCGCGATCGAGGGCTTCGCCTTCATGGGGAGCATCCGGGTCATCGCCGCCGATTAGTCTTCGGAGCGCCGCCTTCAGCGTGGCTGGCTAGGCGCAGGGCTTCAGCGCGGCGCGGCTCAGATCTTGTCGATCAGCATCGAGCACTTGCCCGAGGGGATGGGCAGGGTCTTCTTTTTCTTACCGATGACGTTGATGGTGAAGTAGTAGAGCTTCTCGCTCTCCATATGGATTTCCCAGCCCCTCCCCGATTTGTTGGAGAGGATGGTGACCATGTTGCGTTTGAGCGAAAGGTTCTCGATGCCCATGATCTCGAGGTTGGGAATGATCCAGTCGACCGTCTTCCTCGGCAAGGAGATATAGAGGCCGACGATGTTCTCGATCATCAGCGTGATGGTCGAAAGCCCGGTGAAATGAAGGAACTGGGGGCGCGGCCAGTCGGGCTTGTCGGGCCAGATCGCCTTGCCCTCGTTCTGGGGCTGGTAGGCCTCCCAGAAAATCGGCTTTGAATCGCGCTTGTGCCCCCCCTCGTGTTCCTGGTGCATCGAATCGAGGATGAAGTAGAGGTGGCGAATGGCGCAG
>DATKTD010000054.1:0-4630 GCA_035531315.1 Rectinemataceae bacterium | reverse complement strand
GATGGCCTTCCTCCTCGGCCTCACGGCAAGACAGGGGAGGGGAGCCTCGCTCTTCGTCAAGAAGAGCAACGCACCGGCCCTCGCCCTCTACGAAGGCCTCGGCTTCGACCGAATCGACGACTTCAGGGCTTCCTACCATCTTCAAAGCTGAGCAGCGGCGGGGACGCCTTGGGCCGCCTCGGCAGCCCCATAGACCCATGCCGGCCTGGCTGTCAGGAGGCCTCGTCCTCGACGGGAAAGTCCCCCCGGAAAACATAGGAGGGACGAGCCGCGACGTACAGTCCGCCGGCCGAATTGCGCCTCACCCAGAGCCCCCCGTCCCCCGATGCCACCAGGGCCTCTTCCGCCGTCCTTCCGAAAAGGCTTGCCGCCCCGAGGGCCATGGCCGCCATCGAGACCGTGTCGACCATGGCGTCCCGTGGCGTTCCGATGCCGATCGAGCCTTCCGAGATGATGCGGGTCGGCACCGCCGCGGGGGGCCTGGCCGAGTTCCGCGAGCCCGACAGACGCACCCTGAGGGGGCCCTGCCCACCTTCGTGGAAGAACACGACCCCCTCGGGACCTTGGTCCTGTAAGCCCGCCTCCACACGAGAACCCGAAGCGGGGAACTGGGCGGGGCCACCCTGGGCCCGGAGGGCCACGGGAAGGGCGTCGAAGCTCTCCCCCTTCGATTCGATGTGAAGACGCCTTTCGCCGGCCCCCTCCCGGTCGAGGATCTCCCGGTCGGGAAGGCCGAGAAGGGGGCCGGTCGACAGGCCGAGGGAGGAGCCGTCGAGGACATCGACGAGGATCTCGCCCAGGCCGTTGCGGAAACGCAGCGAGTCGCTCTCGGCCCGGCCCGAGTCGAGAAGCCAGCGCGCGGCGCAGAGGCTGGCGTCGAAGAGGGCGGCGTCGCGCGAGCCCTTCCGGTCGTAGACCTCGAGCCAGAGATCCTTCTCGGCCCTCGAGATGACGGCGAGTCTGAGGGCCCCGACGCCCCGTCTCCTGTGGAGGATCGAGCGAGCGAGGGCCGAGCGGTCCCTTCCCCTTCCATCCCCGATCCCTTCGAGGAGAAGGAGGTCGGATCCGGCGATGCGGAGCTTTATGAATCCGAGGTCCATGCGCCAAGACTACCCTTTTGCGCCTTCCGGGGCTATCATCGCCGCGATGAAGAAGAGCGAAAAAGATGGCGCGCTGCCCGGCCTGGAGCCGCCCTCAATCGAAGACCTCGTGGGGCCGCGTTTCTGCGGCATCGACGAGGCGGGAAGGGGGCCCCTCGCCGGTCCCGTCTACGCCGCGGCCGTGGTCCTCCCCTCGTCATTTCCCCTCGATGTCCTCGACGATTCGAAGGCCCTTTCGGCGGCCCGTCGAGAGTCGGTTTTTTCGCTCATCACCGAAGACGCCCTCGCCTGGGCCATCGATTGGGCGAGCCCCCACGAGATAGACGATCTCAACATACTTGGAGCCACATTCCTGGCGATGCGACGCGCCCACGCCTCCCTTCTCGCGGAGCTGCGGAAGCGAGGCCATGAGGCTCCCCTCGAGACCCTGGTCGACGGCAACAGGCTGCCGCCCCTCGAGGGCCGGGCTCGGAGCGTCGTGGGCGGCGACGCCATCGTGCCCGCCATAATGGCCGCCTCGATCCTCGCCAAGGTGGCGAGGGACCTCCAAATGGAGCGCTTCGACTGGCTTTACCCCGAATACGGCTACGCCCGCCACAAGGGCTATCCGACCAAGGCCCATCGCGAGATCGTGCTTGCGCGAGGGCCCTCCCCGATCCAGAGAGGGAGTTTTAGGGTGCGGGCATGAAGCTCGAGAGGGGGAATCGATGGAAGGGACGTCTCAGCGCCTCGGCCTTCCGCGTGGTCTGCGTACTTTCGGTCTTGGCCTTGTCCTCGGCCTCCTGGGCGGAGGAATCGCTGGTCTCTCCTTCGGATGGGGCGGAGCGGAGGATCTCCGCGAGCGAGCTCGAGCGGCTTCTCGCGATCTCGACGCGGCTCGCCTCGCTCAACGAGAGGCTCAGGACAGAGCTCGAAACCTCGAGGCTGAACTCGGCCGGATTGGAGACCTCGCTCGAGAGCTCGACACGAGAGCTCGCGACGCTGAAACTCGAGCTCGAGCGATCTCGTCTGGCCTCGAACGAGCTCGCTCAACGTGCGGAGAGCTCGGAACGGGAATCGATCGCGCTCTCGGAAGCGTTGAGGAAGGCGGACGCCTCGTTGAGGAGCTTGGAGCTCTCCTTCGCGGAGTACAGGAAGGCGGCTGAACTGAGGATGTCCGTGCTGTCTTTTGGAGCCCTGGGGGCGGGAATCCTTGCGGCGGCCGGCTGGGCCGTCGCCATTATCGCCTTGGTTTCGAGATAGGGAAGTCGCCTCGCGCTCTCGGCGTCGCCTCGCGCTCGAGGGGAATCCTTACTTCGCGGCGTCCTCGCCCTGGGCGGGCCTCTTGCGGACCACGACGCGGCGCTTCCTCTCCGGGGCCGGCTTTTCCGACCCCTCGGCGCCGGCGCCCGTCTGACGGATCCGTGGCCTGGGGGCAGGCATTTCCTTGGGTTCGAAGCTCATCTCGGTGGGCACGGTCCCGGGCTTTTCCATGTAGCCGAGGGTCGTCTGGAAGGCCTTGAGGAAGCCCCTCATGTCATCGCGGAAGACGACGATGGAGCGCCGATCGAAGGAATCCGCCTCCGTGGGCTTCGATTCCACGATCGAGAGAAAGACGTCGCCCATGCGGTTCTGCTTGACGTTGAAGAAGTAGGTACGTCCCTCGCAGGAAACCTTCGTCGAGAAAAGCTCGCCTCGAATGCCCATCGTCGCTCCTGCTGATTCCTGCAATTCGGAGCGTTCGCCCCTGCGAACGCGAAGTCCGAGGAAGCGTCCAGGCGCGTCAGGCCGGGCTTCCAGCTTTCAATCCTACAAACAAGGCAAAATAAAGTCTATCTCCACCGCCGAAGGACCGGACTACGATGCGCGGTCGGCGGCGCGGACCAGTTCTTCCTGCCAGGAGAGGAGCCAGGCCTCGTCCGAGGGCCGGCCGCCCTCGATGTCGGCCATGATGCGGAATACGGCCTCCGTGCCCGAGCCGCGCATCCACAGGAAGCCCCTGGCCTTCCGTTCCCCGTCGAGAAGGGCGATGCGCAGTCCGCCCTTGCCCGAGGCGGCGAAGTCGCTTCCCGCCTCGGCTTCGGCCGAGGCCCTGGTCGCGAAGGCCTGCCAGTCGGTCACGCCGAAGCGTCTCTTCAGTTCGGCCCTTCTCGTCTCCCAGCTCTCGAGGAAGAACTCGCGGTAGCGGGCCTTGAGACTCGCGTGATCGCGCTCATTGATGAGAAGCGCGGCCCTGGGCTCGAAGACGCTCGTCGTCGCGTAGGCGGGCAGGGAGGCGATGATGTCGCCGATGTCGAAATCGGGGCGCCATAGGTCGAGCCTGCCGGAACGCCGCAGCCAGATGTGGAAGAGCCCCTCCCTCTTTCCGGTCTCCGCGTCGGAGGACCCGCCCTCGCGAAGGAGGAGGAGCTTGAGGATGGCGCCGAGGGTCGCGAGGGGATCGCGGACCTCGGAGGGATGGGTGATGTTGCCGCCGTTGGAGCCCTCGCCCAGGATGCGGACGACCCGGCCTTCCCGGCGCAGCTCGGCCGCGAGGCCGACGACATTGGCCTCGCCGGTCTCCGCGCGCCTGACCTCGGCGCCGAAGACCCGGGCGATCGCCTCGATGCGAAGGCTCGTCGCGTCGTTGACGGCGACGGCCGCCTTCCCCCCCAGGCCATCGCGCTCGAGGAGGGCGAGCTCGGCGAGGACGGCCAGTGCGAAGACCTCCTGGGCCTCGAGGGTCTTGGCCAAACCGGAGGCGGGGTCACGCCAGACCAGGTTGCCCCTGTCGCCGTCGCAGTCGGGCACATAGCCGATCGCGTAGGCGGCGTCGGCCTTCCCCGCCGCTTGGAGCCCTTCCCTCGCTGTCTCGAGCGAGCCGCCTTCGGGCACGATGCGATGGACGAAGAGGCCCGGCTTGTCGTTGATGGCCGAGAAGGAGAGGCCGAGTCCTCCGAGGAAATCGGCGTCGATCGAGAGACAGCGCGCCGAGCCGTTGAGGTCGGCGAGGACCCCGAGGGGCCTCTTCCGGGTCGCCGCTTCCATCTCGAGGAAGAGTTCCTCCTGGGCGTCGAGGTCCGCGCGGCCGGTGACGATTTCCCTTGCGAAGAGGGTGTAGGCCGAAACGGCGCGGCGCTTCCACGAGTTGCAGGCCGTGTAAACCGCTGCCACCGCCCGGGGCTCCGCCTCGTCGACGAGGGCGAAGACGCGCGCTGCAAGGTCCGGGTCGGCCACCAACTCGCGGAAGGAGGCGATCAGGGGATTGATTTCGGGGCCGGGGAGGACGCCGCCGCCGATGCCGAACTTCACGCCGTTATGGGCGGGGGGATTGTGGCTCGCGGATATGTAGCAGAATGCCTCGGCTCTTTCTTCGTGCCCGGCCTCACGGAATGAAGTCTGTCGCGAATAGGCCATTATCTCCGGGGCGGCCACTACCGCAAGGTAATGGACGCGGATTCCTCGCGACAGGAAGACCCTCGTCATCATGTCGGCGATGGTCGGTCCGGTGGGCCTCGTGTCGGTGCCGAGCAGGATCGCGGGATCCTTGCGTCCGCTTTTTCCGATGACCC
>DATKTD010000053.1:0-4023 GCA_035531315.1 Rectinemataceae bacterium | reverse complement strand
GCCTGAGCGGGGTGAACAGTAGTGTATCCAGCGGGCTATCACTTCCTTGCCCGAACCGCTGGGTCCCTGGACAAGGACCGAGAGCGGTGATGGCGCCACCTTGGCAGCCTCGTCGAGGGCGTCTTCGAAGGGGGAGCCTGGGGCAAAGGCAGCGTGTTCGGCGAGCCAGGCTTCGCGGAGGGCCGCCATGCCGCGCTCCGCCCTCAGCTCCCGATCGAGGTTCCGGAGAAGCCCGAGAAGCCGATCGGGGTCGAGGGGTTTCTCGAGGAAGTCCCAGGCCCCGGCCTTCATCGCTTCGACGGCCTCGCGTATCCCGCCCGCCCCCGAAATCATGACGACGGGAAGACGGCCGGCCCTTTCCAGGATGTCGGTACCCCTTTCCTTGCCGAGGAAGAGATCCGCGAGGATGATATCGGGACGCTGTCCAGGCTTGTCGATATGGTCCCGGGCTTCGGCAAGGTCGGCGGCGACGATGGCTTCGTGGCCCTGCGCGCGCAGGAACACGGAAAGCTCCCTTCGGAGGCTCGGATCGTCATCAAGGACGAGAATGCGCATGGCTATCTCCCTCGCCCGATCTCGGGGCCCCAGAGAATGCCGTCTCGGCCATGGGAAGCCTGAGCCGGGCGCGGAAACCGCCATCGCCGCCGGCGAAGAGCTCGAGGCTGCCGCCATGCAGGGCGACGACGCGGCGAACGAAGAGGAGGCCCAGCCCTGTCCCCTCGGCCTTGGTCGAATATCGCCCTCTCGCCAGGCCTTCGAAGAGTTCCCTATCCACGGGTCCATTGTCGTCACCGACCTCGAGGAGGACGAAAGGAGCCTCGATCGAAACGCGGAAGCTGACGAGGGCTGGTGGCCGGGGACAGGCTTCGGCCGCGTTGACCACGAGGTTGAGCAGAGCCTCTTCGAGCATCCTTCGGTCCGCCAATACCGCGAGGCGATCGCCGAGGAACTTCAGTCTGGCTCGTTCGGGGGCTATCCTCGAGCCCAGGGCCGCGACGAGCTCGGCCGTATCGATGGGAAGGGGGGCGGCGAGGGCGAGACCCGCGAGATTCTTGAAGCGCTCGAGGAGGGCGCGGATCCTCTCGCATTCGGCCAGGGCCGAGGCGGCGCTTTCGCCGCAGGCTTCGAGGGCGGTCAGAGCCCTCTGCTCCTCCCCGGCAGGCTCGTCGGCTTCCCCTGCCTCGGTCCTCGGCCTTCCCGAAAAGTGATGGATATTGCGGGCGGCCAGTTCGATCGAAGACAGGGGTGTCCTGAGCTGATGGAAGAGGAAGGAGGAGACCTCCTTCCAGCCTTCGAGTTTGGCCGCCTCGCCGAGGATCCTTTCCTGCTCTTGGAGTCTCTCGAGCATGTCGTCGACCGCCCGGTAGACGGGGGCGAATTCCCTGTCGGCGAGGGCTGGAAAGCGAAAATCCCTGTCGCCCGCGACCCGGGCGAAGCCGGAGGCCAACTCGTCGAGCCTTCGGGTGAAGCCGTGCGAGGCAAAGGCGAAGGCGAGGGCGGCCGCGGCAGCCCACAGGAGGGAGAAGGCGCCGATCTTGACGGCGGCCTCGATGGCTGCCTGGGATCGGTAGACCCGTGATACCGCCAATTGGGCCCTGAGGGTCTCGGCATAATCGATGGCGGCGGCAAGGCGTTCCGCCTCGGGCAGACTCCGCGAAAAGGCGCGGGCGGCCGCTGCCCCGCCCGCCGCGGCGCCTGTCCCTATTTCCGCCTCGGCGCGGGCCCCTTCGCCGGCAATGGCGCCGAAGGAGAAGATCACGGAGGCGAGGGCGGCTACGAGGGCCTGGGCCGCGAAAAGAAAAAGAAAGCGACTGCGCACCTTCATGCCAAAGCTCCCGGATGCTTCGTCATCGTGGAATCTCCTCGGCGCTCGCGAAAGAGAAGCTACGGCCCGGCTCGACGTAGCCCCAGAGGATGCCGGCATCGTGCCAGCTCCCCGCCTCGTCGATAATGCCGGGCCGTGCCTTGATCGATATCGTTCCTCCCGAATCGAAGGTCGAGACGCTCCCGAGCCCCAGAGCCCACACGCTGCTTGCGAGGAGGAGGGCCGCGAAGCGGTCGGGAACCGGCTTCGCTCCCTTGTCGCTCCCGAGGCCGACAATCCATTCTCGCCGTCCGAGGTCGTAGCTCAGGCTTCTCCTCGCCACGACGGAGCTGGAGGAACCCTTGACCCTGACCTCGAGTTCGAAGGCTACCACCGTGCCCGCTTCCGCGAGCTCGATGGCCGAATCGGGGAAGGCCCCGCTCAGCTCGGCGTTGAGGAAGAGCTCCGTCCCGCTTCGATAGACCCTCGCCGCGAGTTCCGGCGCGGCCATGGGGGCGACGAAACCGAAGAGAACGCCGAGCCCGAAGAATAGGCTTCTCAACAAGGGCTCCCCCTGATTCAGTCGCCGGGACCGGATCGGCCGTACATCGCTTCCCTGGCAGCCTGGTACTTCTGGTAGAGTCTCTCCTCCTCGGAGCTGCCGAATAGCCGCGAGATCCCCCCGGCTATGCCCCAGGCGCTCCAACTCACGCTGCTTACGACACCGTCGTACCAGAGCTTGCCCTTGCTCAGGTTGACACCGGCGGTTATCGCGGCGCTGAGGAGGGGAACGAGGAGACTGGAGAGCGCTCCGGTGACGCGGGCATTCTCCGCCTTGATCGAAAGATCGCGGAGGACGGCGACCGACAGGGCCTCGCGAACCTGGGCATCGCTTTCCTTGAAGATTTCCGGATACTCGGCCCTGTAGTCCTGTGCTTTGGCCGTCATGATGGTCGAGCCGGCCGCCGCGAGGGCGAGGCCTCCGACGCCCAGGCCGATGGTAACCCCGGTCTTTGTCTGGGGATCGAAGCTGCCGCCTGAATTCGCGGCGATGGCATCGCCGGCGAACCAGGTCGTCGCCGCCCCGGCCATGAGGAGGCCGCCCGCGCCCGCCAGAATGCCTCCGGCTATCTTGGCCCCCGAGTTGCCCGCGACCGTCTTCTTGTCGAAGTAGCCGGTGAGGATGCGATAGGCGATTTCGGGTTCCTCTTCTGCCGCCAGGACTCCCAGACAAAACAGGAGAGAGAGGGCGGAAACGAGCCTGCGTTTCATGTTCATGCTGCCTTCCTTTCGGGATGAATCGGCCATAGCTGGCCTTCATTCCGCTCCCACCAGTAAGCAAGGGGCGTGCCAAACAAAAGAGGATATTTTAGTTTTGCTAAAGCCTTATTTCATTGGTAATTACAGGCGTCTTGAATATGGGGGCCCTCCCCACATGGGCTATCATAGGCGATGGACTATCGAAATAGATAGTATCGCAGGAGATAGGGTCCTGCGGTCCTCCGTGGCGAAGGGCGAGGAGGAGCTTTGTTGTTCCTTTGCCGGCTTGTTCCGCCGATACTAATATCTGGCAAAGCTCGAGTTTGGGCCGCATAAGGAGAATGGATCGATGAGTGCATATTCCGCGCGCGGCAGCCACAGGTACCCCGGCCGGCTGCCCCATCTTCCTTCCCAGGCTCATCCCGTCCTGCTGGCTTTTGCCCTTGCCTTCCTCCCCCTCGGCTACGCCGCGGCCGCCGACGCGGCCTGGAGCCATTTCGAGGATGGCCGACAGGCCTTCGAAGCCAAGAGTTACGATATCGCCCTCGGCGACTGGCAGAAGGCCATAGCGGAACGCCAGGCGCGCTTTACGGCCGTCCTCGCCGCCGTCGATGCGGCCATGGCCCTGCCCGAGGCGAAGGCGGCCTGGGATTCGATCGACGCCCTCGTCCAAAGACTTGGGGTCGCCGAGTTCGGGGCACGGCAGTATTCGGCCGTAAAGGAAGGAGCCGGCGGCTCGCTGCGGCGGGAGATGGAAGCCTTCCACGGCATGACACGGTCTTCGATCTTCGGCAACTTCACCTCGGCCTGGCTGGCCGTGGAAGAGCTCCGTGGGGCCGGGGCCATCCATGATTCCTTGGCCGCGCTGCGGAACCTCGCCCTCCTGCTTCAGTCCTATCCCGAGGCCGAATTCGGCATTGGCAAGGTCTTTATGATAGAAGGGGAGGCGGCCCTCGCGA
>DATKTD010000052.1:0-7426 GCA_035531315.1 Rectinemataceae bacterium | reverse complement strand
CGTCGAGCAGAACGCCAGACAGGCGCTGAAGATCGCCGATAGGGGCATGGTCCTCTCCCATGGGAGGCTCCTCCTCGAAGGAAGCGGGGCCGAGCTTCTCGCCGATCCCCAGGTCATAGAGGCCTTCCTCGGAAAGGAAGGCGGCTGAGCCGCGCCTATCTTGGCGATGCACGGAGGCCCCGCGCCCCCGAAGGCCGCAAAGAGGGCCAGATCTCGCGTCAGTAGCGCCTCAATCGCCGAGGAGCCATACCTCGTAGCCCGCGTCCTTGAGACGGGCCGAAAGATCGTCTTTGTTGTCCTTCGTGAAGAGGACCACGGCCAGGAGAGTCTGCTCGCCGACCTTGCGGGTCTCGATCTTTGCGACAAAACCCTTGCCCGCAAGCTCGTTGACGAGGGCCTGGGCGTGGGCCCGGCTGGAAAAGATGCCGATTTGAAAGCGGGGGAGACTCGCGGCCGAGCCTTCCGCTGCGGCGGGCGGGGACGAAACGGCCACTTCGCCGGAAGCTGCCACGGGACTCGGAGCCTGCTTGGCGGCCGGGGCATCGGAAGGGCCGGCGACTGGAGGAGGCAAGACGCTCTTGTCGTCGATGGAGGCGGGAGCGGCGGCAGAAGGGGTCGGAAAGGATTCGGGCGCGAGGGCGAGACCTCCCAAATACCAATGAGGGAGGGCCATCAGAGCGACGGAAGACGACTGTCCGGCGATTAGAGCCTCGGGGCTGCCGGGCCAGGTGGCCGCGAGGAGCCTTGCCTGGGTCTCCCTGAGCTTCGCGTCGCCCCCGGCCCATATCAGGAAATTGGCCTCGCGACAAAGCGCGTCCCGCCGAGTTCCACCCGCAGTCTGCGTCGTCAGGCTGCCGGCGAGGGCAAGGGCCGTGGCCTGAGTACCCGAGATGAGCGATGCCCAAGCCGAGACGAGACGCGCCTCGTCGACGACGAGGGAGCTTTTCGACGAAGTGATCACACTGGCGGCCAGCTCCGCAGCGCGTTGCGTCTCGCCGGCAGCGAGCCATAATCTGGCCAGACGGAGAAGCTGTGTTCCACTGGGAGCGGAGCCCTCGGCGTCGGTAGCAGCCGCGGCGAATTCTCCGAGGAGTAGGCGGAGTTCCGAGGCGCGGGCGAAGACGCGTTTTCGTAGCGTCTCGTCCTTGACGCGCGCCGCGAAGAATTCTTCGAGGGAGGCCGCATCGGAGGGCGCCATCTTGTCGGCCGCGTCGAAGAGTCTCGATTCGAAATCCGGACCTTCCAGGCTCTTCATGAGGCCCGCCTTGGCCTCGGTGAAGGCCTTCGAATCGACCGCCGCGGGAGACTCCCCGGCCTGGACTCTCGGGCCTTCCGCCTGGTTGGCGGTCGGTGATTCGGGGAGGGCCGCGGCGGCCTCGGCGCCGAGCGGAGAAACCGCGAGGCGAAGGAGGGCGACGAAGGCGAGCGCGCGAAGAAGGGCCTGCCCCCTCACAGTTCCACCGCCCGGAATGTGTTGCCCGACAGATCCTCGAGCCTGACGGTCGCGAAACTGCCTATGCGGGAAGCCGAGGCGGGAAAGACGACCATCTCGTCCCGTGCCGTCCGGGCGAGGACCTCGGACTTCCTGCGCCGCGAGACATCCTCCACGAGGACCTCCTCGACGGCGCCGAGCCTCGAACGCATGAGTTCGCCGGTGATTTCCTTCTGCAGCGCGATGACCCGTGCGAGGCGCTCCCTTTTTTCCTTGTCGGGAACCTTGGGCGACATCTTGGCCGCGGGAGTGCCCTCGCGGGAGTTGAAATGATACATGAATGCATACGAATAGCGCACCTTGCGCATGAGATCGAGGGTCTCCTCGAGATCCTCCTCCGTCTCTCCGGGAAAGCCGACGAGGAGGTCGGTCGTGAGCGAAAGCCCAGGAAGGGCCGAACGCATCCTGTCTATCAGGGCGAGATAGGCCGCCTTGTCATAGGTCCTGTTCATAGCCTTGAGTATCCGATCCGATCCTGCCTGCACGGGAAGGTGAATGTGGCGACAGAAGAGGGCTTCTCTGGCGATCACGGCGATGGCCTCGTCGGAAAGGTCCTTCGGGTGGCTCGTCATGAAGCGGATCCACCGGATTCCCCGACGCTCGGCGTCGCGCCCGTCGGCGTGGGCCGACCCGCCGCCGCCCCTGCGGTCGCGGAAGCGCTCCGCGACGAGAGAGAGGAGGCCGGGGAAGTCGAGTGGGCCACCCTCTCCTTCCCAACGATACGAATTGACATTCTGGCCGAGGAAGGTGACCTCACGGACCCCCTGGGCCTCCAGGGACTCGAGTTCGGAAATGATGGCCGAGGGATCGCGGGAAATTTCCCGGCCTCGGATATGGGGAACAATGCAATAGGTACAATAATTGTTGCAGCCGTGCATGATGGGCACGAAGGAACGGAAATTGGAAGGTTCGTGGTAGGAACCGGCGAAAACGAAGACGGGGCTCTCCTCGACATCCTCCAGGGGAAGACCCCGGCCCGCGGCGTCAAGGACGAGGCCGAAGGCCTGTTTTTGGAAGGTGCCGATGACGAGATCAACGCCGGGCTGTCGCGCGCGAATCTCTTTTTTCAGGCGCTCGGCCATGCAGCCTGTCACGGCGAGAACAAGACGCTGCTCGCCCTCTCGGGCCACCCTGGCCTTTTCCGCGGCCCAATGGTTTATGCGGCCCCAGGCCCTGTTTTCCGCGGTGATTCGCACCGAGCAGGTGTTGATAAGGACGAAATCCGGGGCAGCCGAAGTCGGCTGCCAGGGCTCCCAACCACGCTCGCGAAGCATTGCCTCGTTGGCAGCCGAAGTCGGCTGCCAGGGCTCCCAGCCACGCTCGCGAAACATCGCATCGAGGGCAGCCGACTCGGCCTTGTTCATTTGGCAGCCGTAGGTTTCTATGAGATAGGTCATATCGAGGCTACTGTATACCGCGGGCAGCGCGCTCTTCAACGCCCGGGGGGCATCCGGCATGCGAGGCCAGACCGAATCGCGGCCGGCGAAGGGAATTCCCGACAAGGGATCGGGCGAGGCCGCCACGACCCGGCCCAGGATCTGACTTTGTACCCGGGACCGGGCAGAGATTCAGGATTTGTGGCGAATATTCCTGAAAAATTTGAAGAGATTGAAGGCGCCATAGGCGAGGAGGCCGAGGCCGCCGGCGCCGAGGGCGAAGTGCAGGGGCCCAATATGCAATTGCGATAGGATGGTCGCCGCGCCGGCGACAAGGGCGACCGTGCCGTAGGTCCGGTCGGTCTTGGTTCCGCCGCCGATTCCAAGGAAGCCGAGGACGGCGAGGCCGCCGCCGATCACCCAGCCCAAAACGGGGATGCTGATGAGGGCATTGAGCCCGAGGAGTCCGATTCCCGCTCCCGCGGAGATGATGCCGCGCGTCCCCTGTTCGGAGGTCGTGAGTTCGGTTCCGCTGCCTGCCATATATTCCTCCCTCGCCCTTCCCGGAATGCCTTGGAGGGGGCCGCCCATCGACGGACGCCGACACTCTCCTTCCTCCCCTTTCAGGCGAGGTCGCAGATCCCGGAATGCTATAAGCAACCAATATATCGAATAGGCGGCCAGGGGGCAACGAGGGAGGCCGTCGAGACCGGGAGATCCTGGCCAAGGCCCCTGTCAGGGATACTGGACCCAGGCGTAGGCGGAATGGTCGTGGATGCTTTCGAAATTTTCCGCCTCGACGGAAAATTTCGGGAATTTACCGAGGGCGAGGACCCGCGAATGGACCTCGCGCACCACGTCTTCCACGAAGCGGGGATTCTCGTAGGCGTGCTCGGTGAGATACTTTTCGTCCTCGCGCTTCACCAAGGTGTAGACGGGACTCGAGGCCGACTCTTCGACCAGGGCGACGAGGTCCTCTATCCAGAAGAAGGGACCGAGGGCGACCGTGAGGGTGACGATGCCTCGTTGGTTGTGGGCTCCATGGTCGCTGATGGCCTTCGAACAGGGACAGAGGGTCTGGACCGGCACGGAAACCGCGACGTCGAACTCGCGTCCTCCCTCCCATACCTTGCCGATATAGGAGCAATCGTAGGCCGACCAACTCTTCTGGCCCGAAACCGGGGCGGCCTTTTCGATGAAATAGGGAAAGTGGAGATCGGCATAGGCCGTCTGGGCCTCGAGCACCCTGCGCAATTCGCCGAGCATCGCGAGAAAGCCTTGCATCGATATCTGTTCGCGGTGGGCGTTGAAGACCTCGATGAAGCGGCTCATATGGGTTCCCTTAAAGTGCTTGGGCAGGTCCGCATAAAGGTTGACCCGAGCCGTCGTGTGCTGGACCGCGTTTACCCTGTCGCGAAGAGTTATGGGGGCGCGCACGCCTTTGACGCCGACCTTTTGTATCGGGACTCCCCGGTCGTCGGGGAGGTTCTGAACATCGATCATGCAGCGATCATTCCCCGACGAGCCACCTCGGCACAAGCCCCGCCGGGCCGCCATCCCGGCCGCGAACCTGGGCCGCCGAACCCGGGACTCCCCGGACTCGGCAGGGCCCCGGACACGGTGGTCTTTACGCGCCTAGGCTCCTCTCGGCAGCCTCGACGGTATTGGCCATCAGCATCGTGATGGTCATGGGACCGACGCCGCCGGGAACGGGGGTGATGAAGGAGGCGCGTTCCGCGGCCTTGGCATACTCCACATCGCCCTTGAGGCGGAAACCCTTCTTCGCCGTGGGATCATCCACCCTGTTGACGCCGACGTCGATGACGCAGGCTCCGGGCTTGATCCACTCGCCCTTGACGAGGCCAGGGCTTCCCGCGCAGGCGATGACGATGTCGGCGCGACCGACGTGCTCGGCGAGATCCTTGGTGCCCGTATGACAGAGGGTGACGGTCGCGTTGATGTCCCGGCGGACGAGGAGGTTCTGAAGGGGCTTGCCCGTGAGATTGGAGCGGCCGATGACGACGGCGTGTGCCCCGTTCGTCTTGGTGCCGCTCCGTTTGATCAGCTCGATGACGCCGGCCGGCGTGCAGGGGAGGAAGCAGGGCTCCTCGAGGAGCATGTAGCCCGCGTTGATGGCCGTCGAGCCATCCGTATCCTTGGCCGGGTCGATGGTCGCGACGACCTTGCGCTTGTCGATGTGCTTCGGGAGGGGGAATTGCACGAGGATGCCATGGATGTCGGGATCCTTGTTGTAGGTCTCGATCAGGGATATGAGCTCCGCTTGCGGGGTGTTTTCGGGCAGGTGCTTCCCGAATTTCCGTATGCCGACCTCGTCGCAGGCCTCCTCCTTGCCGGTGACATAGGACACCGAGGCCGGATCCTCGCCGACGAGGATGACGGCAAGCCCGGGTACCACGCCCTTCGCCACGAGGGCCTTCACCCGCGCCTTAAGCTCGTTCCTGATGTCCTGCGAGACCTGCTTCCCATCGATGACTGTCGCTGGCATTCCCTGTTCCTCCACGCATGTATTCTCGCCCGGCTGGCGGATGTCCGAAGATGGGCCGCCGGGTCGTCATGACCGATATTCCTCGTCGGTGAACCATCCCGCATATCGAGCGAGGCCCTCCGCAAAGCTGGCTTCGGGTAGTATGAGACTCGCGGTGAAGATCGCCTCCCGCTCCATGTCGAAGAAATGCCCTGGCTGGCTCCACAGCCCGGCCTCGGAAAGGAGGCGAAGGGCGATCTCCTCCTCGCCAAGGAAGCGTGGCGACTCGATGATGGCCGTCCAACCCCCTTCGCAGCGATAGACACGATGCGGCGAGGAGCGATGCTCGAGCCCACGCCTGAGCGCGGCGAGATTCGTCGCGAGGCGGCCACGGAGGGCCGTGGCGAAGGGAAGGGCGCGCTCCAGCAGATGAGGAAGGGCGTTCATCACCGGTGTGCCCGCGGAGAGGTAGCTATCGGCGATGATTTCGAGGCGTTCCATCGCCTCCTCGAGAAGTCGATGGGGGCCCGAGGCCGCGATCCAACCGAGCTTGAGCTGGGGGAGGCCGAGACTCTTGGAAAGGCCGTCGAGGACGAAGGTGAGGACTCCCTCCTCGCCTTCGAAGCTCCATCCGCGGCGGGCGGGCGCCTCCCCCGCCTCGACGGGAAAGGCGAGGAAGACCTCGTCGACGATGAGGGCGATACCCGCCCGCGCCGCGATGGACACAAAACGCTCGCGCTCGGCCTCGGAAATGTAGGAACCCGTCGGGTTGTTCGGGTTGATGAGGACGATGGCCTTTATGCGACCGCCCTCCCCCCGCCTTCCGGCCGCTATGGCTTCCTCGATCGAATCGAAGTCGATCTCCCAGCCATGGGGATGGACATATTCGAGGCGCCAGGGACTCACCTGGACGGATTCGAGTCCTGCCAGGTAGTCGAAAAGGGGATAGCCCGGCCGCGGCACGAGAATGGCGTCTCCCGGGTCGCAGAGAAGTTTGAAGAGCCAGCCATAGGCCTCGGAGCTGGAGGCCGTGAGGAAATACTGACGGGGGCCGATGCCGGTTCCACGATGGAGGGCCAGGGCTTCACGGGCCCGGAGGAGGCCCCGCGGATCGGGCTCATAGCGAAGGTTGTCGGGATTGTCGAACAGGGAGGCCAGGTTCTCGTACTCATAGCCTTCGAGGGGGAGGACGCGACGGGGGTTGCTGTCGGACCAATCGAGAATGTCTCGGCCCTCGGCGATCAGTCCCGCTCGGGTCGTCGAGAGGCTATTGGCCGGGGCCGGCCAGGAAAGGCGGCGGGAAAAGGGATCGGACATCAGGGGGAGTCTAGCACGGAGAAGGAGGCTATGAAACGACGAGGACGGGTCTTGTCATTTGCGCCGCTTCGGATTTTAATTGAGTGAACATTCGGTCATTAATCGGGAGAAGCGGTGGCAAGGACAAAGGAAGAGGGGATCGTCGATCGCATTCTCGATTCGGCCTTCGCGGTTTTCGGCGAACTCGGCTTCCAGGGGACGACTCTCCGTCAGATCGCCGCCCGAGCAGGTCTATCTGCTGGAAGCATATATAATTATTTTCCCGACAAGGATGCCCTCTTCGACGCGGCGGCCGGTCGAGGCTGGGACCGCTTCTGCGAGGAACTCGAGGCCATCATCGCCGATGTTCCCAAACGCTCCGAAAGAATCGCCTCCCTCGTCGGAAGCGGATTCGGGGCCCTCGAGCATGCATTTCCCCTTGTAAAGGGCATGTTCTTTGAGGCGAGCCGTCGCCACTTGATCGGCCCCAAGCTCGACAGGGTCGTCGACGCCATCGATCGCCTTCTTGCTCCGGACAAGGGCGAGGGATCCCCGCTTGGGAGGCTGGAGCCCGAGTCGAGGCGCAGGACCCTAATCCGCATCATAATAATCGGCATCCTCGCCTCGGCGACCAGCGATGGAACCACGCCCGAATCCACGATCGCAGAGCTTAGGGAGGCCATTGGGGCCTTCCTTTCCGGCCTCGGCCCGACAGGCCTTCTTTCACGACACGAGGACTTACCATGAAATCTCACGCAAGGCCCCTAGGCAGCCTGG
>DATKTD010000051.1:0-6883 GCA_035531315.1 Rectinemataceae bacterium | reverse complement strand
CCCAGAATACCCTGTAGTCCCAGCTTGCCATTCCTTCCCCTTCGGCACTGGTATACACAAGTTATCCACAGGCTTGCAAGCAAAAGGATGGGAAAATTCCGGATCTTTTTCTCTGTATCGCCGGTTACCCGGAATCGGATTTTGATTCAACGATTTTAAGAATGAGTTAAATATATGTGGCAATATAAAATAGCAATAAAACTTCCGGACTCTGCTATTCAGCTGTGTTGTTGTTTCCCGTAACGGAGATTTCGCCCCGATATGGTCCCAGTTTTGTCAACAGCTTATCCACAGGCTGGGTTTTATCGATTGGAGATCATCTTCTTTACTTGAAGGCCTTCCGCCGGGTATAATCCTTTACCTTCGTCCTCATGCCGAAAACGCATCCACAAGCATGTATCTCGATCGGCAAAGGTGGTTCAAGCCGGCCCGCCGACGGTTTCGAGGACAAGGATCAGTCTGATGCCGGTCATCCGGCCGCCAACACTCTTCGGGGCAGGTCCATGGAATCCACTTACTCAGCGGAAAGCATACAGGTTCTCAAGGGGCTCGAGGCGGTGCGCAAGCGCCCCGGCATGTACATCGGTTCCACCGGCATCGACGGCCTCCATCATCTCGTGTACGAGGTGGTCGACAACTCCATCGACGAGGCCCTCCAGGGACATTGCGACGACATCCTCGTCGTCCTTGAAAAGAACGATATCGTCCGGGTCGAGGATAACGGACGAGGCATTCCCGTCGACATCCATCCCGAGGAGGGCGTTTCGGCCCTCGAGCTGGTCATGACCAAGCTCCACGCCGGCGGCAAGTTCGACAAAAAAAGCTACAAAGTCTCCGGTGGTCTCCATGGCGTCGGTGTCTCCGTCGTCAACGCCCTTTCCACCTGGTGCGAAGCCTCTGTCCACAGAGATGGCCAGATCCACTTCCAAAAGTACCTCTGTGGCATCGCCGAAGGCCCCGTCCATATCGTGGGCGAGACGGACAAGCGCGGAACGACCATTCGCTTCCAGGCCGATCCGACCATCTTCGAGGAGACCCTCTACTCCTTCGATGTCCTCGCCAATCGTCTCCGGGAGCTCGCCTTCCTCAACAAGGGCATCCGCATCGTCCTGGCCGACGAGCGTCTTTCGCAGCCCCGCCAATCCGAATTCAAGTTCGACGGGGGGCTTCGGGAATTCGTCGAACACCTCAACAAGAACAAGACCGTCCTCCATAAGGAGCCGATATACCTCTTCGGCTCGAAAGACGATGTCGAGATCGAGGTCGGCCTCCAGTACAACGACGGCTTCAACGAGACGATGTTCTCCTTCGTCAATGGCATCAATACGAGGGAGGGAGGCACCCACCTTATCGGATTCCGGGCAGCCCTCACCAAGACCATCAACGACTTCCTCAAGAAGTCCAAGCTCGCGAAGAAGCTCGACGAGGGTCTCTCGGGCGACGACGTCCGTGAAGGACTCACCGCCATCCTCTCGGTCAAGGTCGTCGAGCCCCAGTTCGAGGGTCAGACCAAGGGCAAGCTCGGCAACTCCGAGGTCAAGGGCATCGTCGAGGGCTTCTGCACCGACCAATTCGACCTCTTCTTCCAGAAATACCCCGAGGTCATCAACGCCATCCTCGAGAAGAGCCTGATGGCCGCCAGGGCCCGCATCGCCGCCCGTCAGGCCCGCGAGCTGACGCGGCGCAAGTCCTTCCTCGAGTCCTCCGGCCTGCCCGGTAAACTCGCCGACTGCTCCGAAAAGGATCCCTCGAAGTGCGAAATCTACATCGTCGAGGGAGATTCGGCAGGCGGTTCGGCCAAGATGGGCCGAGACCGGACCTTCCAGGCCATCCTCCCTTTGTGGGGCAAGATGCTCAACGTCGAAAAGACCCGCATCGACAAGGTCATCGGCAACGACAAACTCCAGCCCATCATCCAGAGCCTCGGGGCGAACATCGGCACGGAGTTCGACGTCGACAAGCTCCGCTACCACAAGGTCATCATCATGGCCGATGCCGACGTCGACGGTTCGCATATCAGGACCCTCCTCCTCACCTTCTTCTATAGGTACATGACGGCCCTCATCGAAAAGGGCCATGTCTACCTGGCCATGCCGCCCCTCTACAAGATCAGCTTCGATAAACAGATCCACTACGCCTACGACGACGCGGAGAAGGACATAATCCTGAAGGGCTCCGGCAAGGACCCCGAGAAGGTGGCCATCCAGCGCTACAAGGGCTTGGGCGAGATGAATCCCGACCAGCTCTGGGAGACGACGATGAATCCCGCGGTCAGGAACATCACGAGGATCACGATGGAAGACGCCGTGCAGGCCGAGGACATCTTCACGACCCTGATGGGCGAGCAGGTGGAACCGCGTCGGCGCTTCATCGAAGAAAATGCCCTCGCCGTTTCCAATCTCGATGTGTAATCCATGCATGACATGGCTAGCTGCGAAGGATCCGAACTATGGCTGAATTGACCGGCAAGGTGATTTCCGTCCCCATCGAGGACGAGGTAAAGACCGCCTATCTCAACTACGCGATGTCCGTCATCGTGGCCAGGGCCCTCCCCGACGTCCGCGACGGCCTCAAACCCGTGCATCGCCGCCTCCTCTTCGCGATGGACGAGCTGGGTCTCCGCCCGGGCTCCGCCACGAAGAAATCGGCGCGTATCACCGGCGACGCCATGGGAAAGTACCACCCCCACGGCGACCTCTCCCTCTACGACGCCCTGGTGCGTATGGCCCAGGACTTTTCGCTGCGCTATCCCCTGGTCCATGGCCAGGGCAACTTTGGCTCCATCGACGGCGATCCGCCCGCGGCCAGCCGTTACACCGAGGCCAAGCTCTCCCGGGCCGGCGAGGAAATGCTCGTCGATCTCGACAAGGAGACGGTGGACTTCGCGCCGAACTACGACGAAAGCCTCAAGGAGCCGACGGTACTGCCCTCGGCCCTCCCCAACCTCATCGTCAACGGCTCCTCGGGCATAGCGGTCGGCATGGCGACCAACATGGCTCCCCACAACCTCGTGGAGACGGCCGAGGCCATCGCCGCCTACATCGAAGACCCCGAGATCACCATCGACGGCCTGATGCGCCACATAAAAGGCCCCGATTTCCCGACGGGAGGCATTGTCTTTGGCCTCAAGGGCATCCGCGAGGCCTATGTCACGGGCCGGGGAAAGGTAATCGTCCGCGGTAAGTTCACCATCGAGACGATGAAGGGCGGCCGCGAACAGATCGTCTTCACCGAGATACCCTATGCCGTCAACAAGACGACCCTGATCACCCGCATAGCCGACCTCATCCGCGACAAGGCCATGGAGGGGGTCAGCGACCTTCGCGACGAATCCGACCGCGACGGCCTCCGCATCGTCCTCGAGCTCAAAAAGGGCGCCATACCCAAGCTCGTCCTCAACCGCCTCTTCGCTCACACGCCCCTCCAGTCCAGCTTCGGCATCACGAACCTGGCCCTGGTCGAGGGCAGGCCTAAGCAGCTCGGCCTCAAGGAGCTCATCCATTATTTCGTGAAGCATCGCGTCGAGGTGGTGACGAGGCGATCCCGTTTCGAGCTCCGCAAGGCTGAAGAAAAGGCCCACATCCTCCGTGGCCTCGTCATCGCCCTCACGAACATCGACGAGGTCGTGCAGATCATCCGCTCCTCCCGCGACACCGAGCTGGCCCGAAAGCGCCTCGGCGAACGCTTCGCCCTCGATGAGATCCAGGCCCAGGCCATCCTCGACATGCGCCTTGCCCGCCTCACCTCCCTCGAGGTCGAAAAGGTCCAGGCAGAGCTCTCCGAGACCGAGGCCAGGATAGCCTTCCTCCGAGACCTCCTGGCGAGCGACGCCAAGCTCCTCGAGGTGGTCAAGGCCGAGACCCTCGACCTCTCCAAGCGCTATGGCGACAAGCGACGCACCGAGATCCTCCCCGACGAGATTGAGCAATTCAACATCGAGGACCTCATTATGCGCGAGGAGATGGTCATCCTCATCTCCAACAAGGGCTTCGTTAAGCGCGTTCCCGCCTCGGCCTACCGGAACCAGGGCCGCGGCGGCAAGGGCTCGAACTCGACGACCCTGATGGACGAGGACTTCATCCAACAGCTCTTCGTCGCCAACACCCACGACTACATCCTCTTCATCTCGAACGCGGGCAAGGGCTATTGGCTCAAGGTCCACGAGATACCCGAGGCCAGCCGCGCGGCCAGGGGCACCCACCTCAAGGGTCTCCTCGCGATCAGCCCCAACGAAGAGATCACCACCATCGTCGACTTCGAGGACTTCTCCGAACTCGAATACATCTTCATGGGGACCCTGCGGGGTGTCGTGAAGAAGGTGGCGACCAGCGAGTTCGTCAACGCCAAGACGCGGGGCATCATCGCGATCAAATTCGACGAGGGCGACCGCCTCGTCTCCGCCTGTCTGACCAAGGGCAAGGATGAGGTTGTCCTCATCACGAAGAAGGGCCAGGCCCTCCGTATCTCGGAGGAGGACGTCCGCGTCCTCGGGCGGGCCACCCGTGGCGTCTGCGGCATCAAGCTCAGGGATTCGGACGAGCTGGCGGGCATGCTCCGTGTCAGTTCAAAGGAAAAGATGTTCATCCTTTCGGAATATGGTTATGGAAAGAGGGTGGACTTCGACTACTTCAGTCCCCACGGCCGGGCTACCGGTGGTCAGATGATCTACACCCCCGATGAAAAGACGGGCGAGATTGTCGACGCCATCACCGTCAGCGACAATGACGACGTCGTCGTCATCACCTCCCTCGGAAAGACCCTCAAGATCAGCGCCGATTCGGTGGCCGACCAGGGCAAGGGAGCGAAGGGCGTGCGCGTCGTTAATATCGACAAGCCCGACTTCGTCATCGGGCTGGACAAGGTGGCCAGGGAAGAGGATGCCACCGTCCTCGCCGAGGTCGCCGTGGAAGCGGCCATCATCGAGAAGGAAGTCGCCCGGCTCGACGAGCCTGTTCCCGGCGAAGAGGAAGAGCAGGCCGAAGCCGAGTCCAACGAAGACCTCGAAGAATAGGATTGTTTCACGTGAAACAAAGGCGGGCGCCCAGATGGGCGCCCGTTTTTTTGCTGCGCATCCCAGCCTTGTTTCACGTGAAACATTGCCGGACGGAGAGACTTTTTTTCCGTCGCCCTTTTCCGCTATGCTCCTAATCAGGAAGGGGGAATGGCGTGAGAGATATTCTAGCCCTCGGGGAATCATTTCTTTTCATCTTTGCCTTCATAGGAGTCGCGACCCTTCTCTTGGGCCGTGGTCTATTGAAACCGGCCATGACTCGGAAGCTTGTCCATATAGGCGTGGCCCATTGGTGGCTCCTCTATGTGGCCCTTATCGTTTCCCCCCTTGCCGGCATGGTCGGTGCCCTCATCTTTGTCGGCATCAATACCTTTTCCTACCGCCGCCACGTTTTCAAGGCCATGGAGGATCCTCAACACAGCCGCAACCTGGGGACCATCTGGTTCCCCCTCTCCTTGGCTGCCCTGATCGGTCTGGAACTCCTCGGCATTGTGACGCGCTGGGAGGCGGGGATCGGTGTCCTGGTCATGGGCTGGGGCGATGGCATGGCCGCCGTGATCGGGCAGCGTTTCGGGCAGAGGCCCTTTGAGGTCTTTGGATCGAAGAAGAGCATCGAAGGCTCGGGGGCCATGGTCCTCTTCGCCTTCGCGACGACGGCCGCCATGACCGCCTATTTTGTCCCTGGTCTATCGCCCTGGGAGATCTTCCTTAGGGCCGGTGCGACGGCCTTTTTTGCGGCCCTTGTCGAGTTGGCGACCCCCTTCGGCCTCGACAACCTCAGCGTGCCCATCCTGTCGACCCTCTTCTATGTCTTTGTCGCCTCCACGCCCCTGGCCGGTCCCTATGCCGCTGCCGCAGCCCTCAACGCCCTCGTCGCCATCGGTGCCTATCGCAAGAGGGCTGTCGACGGCAGCGGGGCCGTGATTGGGGCGGCGGTGGGCACACTGATACTGGTGGCCGGAGGTGTCGCGGCCTATGGCCTCTTGGCTGGCTTCTTCCTCTCTTCGACGGTGATCGGCCGGCTGGCGGAAGGCAGGCGCGGGGCAAGCCAGGTCGAGGAAAAGGGGAGCCGCAGAGACGCCTTCCAGGTCCTCGCGAATGCAGGGGCGGCCTCCCTGGCGGCCCTACTGTATGGCCTGACCCACGACGCCCTCTGGCTGGCCGCCTTTGCGACAAGCTTTGCGGCAGCCAATGCGGACACCTGGGCCAGCGAATTAGGGGTTCTTTATCGGGCACTTCCCCGTTCGATACTGACGGGGAAGGAGGTTCCGGCGGGGGCCTCGGGCGGGGTGACTCCGCTCGGCTTCCTCGCCTCGGCCCTCGGCGCGGCCTTCATCGGTGTCCTCTTTGCCGCCAGCTATGCCAGCCTGGCCGACGCCCGCGTCGAATGGGGTCTCATAGCCCTTATCGCCTCACTGGGCGGCTTCGCGGGCTCTGTTATCGACTCCCTCCTCGGCGCGGCCTTCCAGGCACAGTACACCTGTGTAGTAACCGGCTTATACACCGAAAGGCCGATCAGCGACGGCAAGCCCAATATCCTGGTCAGGGGCCTTCGTTGGTTCAACAACGACCTCGTGAACTTTGCGAGCACCATCGCGGCCACGGCTGTCGCCACCGGGGCCTACGCGATCTTCCGCTAGGCCCCGCGCAGCTCCGACCTGTCTCCTTGGCTCAAAGCAGGCGGAGTTTGTGATAGTCGAGGATGGCCCCATCCTCGAGCACCGAATGCGCGAAGGTCGAGAGCCGGGGATTGGCGAGGATTCGGTCGAGCTCATTGTCGGCGAGGGCCGAGGCGAAACGCTCGGGCAGCCAGGAGGGCGGCAGGCTTCGCCGGCCGCGGAAATAGCGTCTGAGGCCTATCAGCCAGCCATC
>DATKTD010000050.1:0-19144 GCA_035531315.1 Rectinemataceae bacterium | reverse complement strand
GCGGGGCTCGGCATGGCCCGGCTCTGGGGCTGGCGGGGCATCTTCATGGCCATGGGGCTGCTCCACCTCGCCACGCTCGGCCTGGTCGGCATCCTTCCCGGAGGGGGCCGGAGCCCGGTCACGCGGGGCGGGCCAAGGCGGGACGGCCTCCGACCGCCTCCTCATGCTTCGTGCCATCGGTCTCCTCGGCATGCTGCCCTCGCCGCTGGCGGGCTATTTGGGCAGGCGCTTCGGACAGAAGGCACTGCTCGGGGCGAGACTCGCCCTTGGCGCCGCGGGCCTCCTGTTCGAAACCATATCGCCCTCCGCCTCGCTCGCCGCGGTGGGGGGCGGCAGCCTCCTCTTCGTGCTCGGGATAGCCATCGCCATGCCCACGCTGATAGGACTCATCGGCGGGAAGGCCGGTCCCGCGAGGGGGGTGGCCGTTTCGCTCTTCATGTTCACGCTCTTCTTCGGGGCGAGCCTCGCGCCGGTCCTGGCGACCGGGGTCGACTTTCGCCTCGTAAATCCGACCCTGGCAGGCCTCCTCCTGATCGGCCTTGCCATCGTCCTTTCCATGGGCCGGGGAGAACAGGGCCGGGAACCGCGGCCTGGCCAGGCGAGGGAGCGGCGATGAGCGTCATCGGCAGCCAAGGTCAAGAACGACGGCTCGTCGAAATGAGCGAGGTCGCGGCCGCTTGAGGGGCTTCGGCCTGACCGTAACCGAGATAGCCTTCGTCGAGGGCGAGCAGATGAGGCGCCTCCTGCCGGCCCTCCTGGACGGCCGCTGAGCCGCGACTTTCTCGAAGGCCGCGGGTTTTTTCTAAAAGTTGCCGGCAGGCCGCTCAGCGGGAGGCCAGACGCGCGACGATGGAGCCCAGCCTGACGAGGTCCTTCTCGGTCCTCTCCGACCAGACCGAGGCGTTGAGGCGAATGAAGTCGTGGTGTTTCCTCGAGGGCGAAAAGAGGGTGCCGGGGGCGATGGCGATCCGCGCCTTGGCCGCCTCGGCATAAAGCTCCATCGAGTCGACGCCCACGGGGAGTCGGACCCATATGAGGTAGCCGCCCTCGGGCTCGGCGATGCTCGTGCCCTCGGGGAAGGTCGCCTCGATCGCCTCGACCATGCCCTCGACGCGGCGGGCATAGGCACGCCGGATCGAGCGGAGATGGGCGTCGTAACCCCCCGATTCGAGGTATCGGGAAATGGCGAGTTGGGGCAGGACCGAGGCGCCGCTCGTGAGGGCCATTTTGAGTTTGATGAGCTGTCGCGCCCGCTCCCCCCCGGCCACCCAGCCGATCCGGTAGCCGGGCGAGATGTCCTTGGAGAAGGAGGAGCAGAGCATGACGTTTGCCCCATCCCAGGACTTGGCGACGCTCGGCCGTCTCTCGCCAAAGTAAAGCTCGCCATAGATGTCGTTCTCGATGAGGGGAATGCCCCTCGCCCCAAGCAAGGAGGCCAGGCGCTCCTTCGATTCGTCGGACATCAGGGAGCCCAGGGGATTGGAGAAATTCGTCATCGCGACGAGGGCGCGGACCGGATGATTGTCGAGGGCGAACTCGAGGGCGTCGAGGGAGAGGCCCGTGCCGGGCAGGGCTGGGACCTCGAGGGCGTGGAGGCCCAGGGCCTCGAGAATCATCAGCATGCCGAAGTAGGCCGGCGATTCGATGGCGACGAGGTCCCCGGCCCGGCAGGTGGCGAGGAGGGAAAGGCTCATCGCCTCGGTGCAGCCCGCCGTTATGACGATCTCGTCCGGGCTGAGGGGGCAGCCCTGGGCGAAGGCGCGCTGGGCGATTCCCTGCCGGAGTTCCTCGACTCCTTCGGGAGAGAAGGAGGTGTCGCGGGCGAAGCCTCCCTCCCTCGCTATGGCGGCGACGATGCGATCGAGCCTTTCGGTGGGGAGGAGGGCGGGATCGGGCGAGGCCGCGCCGAAAGGCGCGAAGTCCGGGTCGAGTTTGTCGCGGAAGAGGCCCATCGAGAGATCGTCGATGGAAACGGCCGTCGGGTCGATGGGGGCGGTGTCGGCGACGAGTTCCATCTTTGGCGCCTTGTGCCGTCGCTTGACGTAATAGCCCGACTGGGGCCTCGCCTCGGCCAGACCTCGATCCTCGAGGACACGGAAGGCCTGGATGGCGGTCGACATAGAAACGCCCCGCCCCAGGGCCGCCTCTCTAAGGGAAGGCAACCTGCTGCCTTCGGGAAAGGTTCCGGCGAGTATTTGGGCTTCAAGCTCATCCGCAAATTGTTCATAGAGGGGTATCTCGTTCACCAGTACAGTTGAGCATAGCAAAGCAAGAACAGTCAAACAAAAAAACAACTGTACCGTACTCAATTTTAGAATTCTGAATCTGTATTCTAAAGGCAAAATAGCGTATTTATTGTGTATCGAAGATTGCCAGGGCCAGGGCGACCCGATTCGTCGGGACGATCCAAGAAGGGTTCGAGGCAATGCGACGAGGAGGATCCCATGAATCTCAAGGCCAGCGCAGTTCTCGAAAGCGTCGGAATGCCGGCTCTCGATACGGTCCGCGATCTCGGCAAGGACAAGGCGATCACGATCCCGCTCAAGGGTCGCGTCAATGTCTATTGCCTGTCGGGCAATCTCTGGGCGAGCGTCGAAGGCAAGAGCGAAGATATCATCGTCCAGGCGGGCCAGACCAGGGTCATCGAGGGAAGGGGGCGCCTCGTCGTTTCCGCCCTCGACAGCTCGAGGATCTGGATCGGCTGAGTCTAGCCGACTGTTTCGAGCGTTTCGAGGCCAAGACCCTCGCCGATTCCGAGTTCTTCAGCCCGGGCGGCGATGAGGGTCTTGGCCGCCTCGGCTTCGGCCTTCTCATCGTAGATGAGCCAGAAGGCACCGCCGCCACCCGCCCCGCTCATCTTGCCGCCGGGCGATCCGGCGGCCTCGCCCAGGGCGATGAGGGCCGACTGGGCGGGCTCCGCCAAGCCGAGGGCCGCGAGCCCCTTCTGGGCTTTTTTTGCGAGGGCCCCCAATTCGGCAGTCAGCCCGCCCGCGGCCCCCTCGGTATCGGGCAGGCCTCCTGTGCCGCCGCCGGCCAGGAGGCCTTCGGCACTACGAGAGATCGAACCGAGCCTGGCCAGGATGAGGGCCTCCTCGCTCGAGGCCCGTCTCGCCCTTTTCCTGATGTTGGCAATTAGTTCTTTCGACCGTCCCCTGCGTTCCACCGACCCGACGAGGAGGTGGAGGGGCTGCGGCTCGATGCGCCTCCAGGCCGGCAGTTCGGGCGGTTTCGGCGTGAAGGCGATGACGCCGCCTAGGGCCGCGAGGCCCGTGTCGATGCCCGAGGGGCTTCCGTGAAAGTGGCCTTCGGCGTAGTGGGCGATGGACCACACGAGGCTCCTGTGTCGCAGAACCTCGGGCTGTCCGGCAGCCCTTAGGGCCGCCTCGGCCAGGGCGACGCAGAGGGCGGCCGATGAACCGAAGCCACGGCCCTCGGGGAGATCGCTTTCGACGCGGATCCATCCGCCCCTGGGCAGCTCGGGTATCGTCTCGTCGATTCGCCTCATGACGGCCCTCGCGACCTCGCCCTCCCTTTCGTCATAATCCTCGAGCTGCCATCTCGTGGCAGCGGGATCGGGTTCGAGTTCGATCGCTATGCCCCTGGCGAGCGAGAGGCCGAGGGCGGGATATCCCATGACGGCGGCATGTTCGCCGAAGAGGAGGAGCTTGCCCCTCCCGTAACCCTTGTAGCTCATTCCCATCGCAGGCCCTCGTTTTCTATGCAGAGCCTGTGCCCCTGAGCCCTGGTCTCCGCGATCCCGCCCCCCATCGTGGCGACCAGGACGAGCTCGTCCCCGGCACCGAGACATTTTTCAATGGTGCCGATGGTCGCGCCGCCGTAAAGGGTTCTGGAGCCTTCAGGGCCCTCGCCCGAGGCGGGTCTGGCGGGCACGGCGATGGCCTCCCCGAGCTCCATGCCCCGTGCCGCGGCCGCTTCGAGAAGGCCAAGGATGCTCTCTGCCTCGCTGGCGGCCGCGAAGCCATGGGCGGCCTCGGCCGTCGCCGCCAGATAGGCGCCTTGGGCCTCGACCTCGCGCGATGCCCATTGACGGTATCGCTCCACGGCCGCTGGGCTCGAGACGGGTCCCGGTCCCGGGCGGAGCGAGAGGGAGAGGCGGCCGAGGGCCCGTCGCGCCGGGGCGGGGAGGGGAGTCCAGCGCGGCGAGGCCCCGCCTTCGAAGAGGCCGAGGCCGCCGTGGCGCGAGGCGGCCACATCGTAACCCGAGCCCCTGCCGCCCTGGGCCCTCCTATGGGCGGCGAGGGCGACGGGGAAGATCGCGGTTTCGAGGGTCTCGCCTTCGAGGCCTCCGAGTCTGAGGAGGGCGGCGCAGAGGCCCACGGCGACGGCGGCGCTCGAGCCGAAGCCCAGCTTGGAGCCGTCGGCCGCGAAAAAGGCCGAACTGTCGATATGGATGCGGGCCCCCTCGTGGCCGAGGGGCCAGCCAAGGCGGTAGCCGTCGCCCGCGGCGTCTAACTTTGTCTTGAGATGTCTTCGGGCTTCGGCCAGGCAGGCGTCTATGAGGGGAGGCGCGGCCTCTCGATCTTCGCGCCATGCGAAGCTCGATGGACCCATCTTGCCGAAAATTTCGAGCGAAACACCGTCCTCGAGGCTCACGAGGGCCCGGGGCGAGGTTGCGAGGGCGATGCCGAGGCCGCCCTCCTCCGTAACGGCGTACTCGCCGAGGAGGAGGAGGTTGGCTGGCACGCTAAGGGCAAAACGCATCGCTCGCGGTCTCGGCCCCATGCCGAGGGAAGGGTTCCCCGGTTTCGAGGAGAAAGGTCTCGGGGCCGGCTCCGGCCTTCGCGACGAGGAACTCGATGCCGGGGACGGCGGCGCGGAGTCCCTCGATGACGGCGGGAAGCTCGCCTTCGAGACAGGCGACCTTGACCTGGGGGCCGGCGTCCATCGTCTCCCAGGCCCCGATTCCCCTCTCCCGGAGGGAGGCGCAGGCTCCTATGAGCGCCACGCTGTCCGGCAGCCAATAGAGGAGGGGTGGCTCGGCGGCCAGGGCCGAGGCATGCATCCGCGAATAGGAAAGCCGCATCACGGGACCCAGGGCCGCAAGGTCGCGGCACTGGAGGGCTACTTTCGCGCGCTCGAAAAGGCGGGGAGCGTCGGCCAGCCATTCCTCATAGTAGGGACTTGTTTCGCGGGTGGCGGCCATCGCGCTCCGGCTCGAATGGGGCTTCTCGCCCCTGGCCACGACGGCCGCGACGATGCGCAGCTCGGGCCAGTGGTCTTCGGGAAGGAAGGGCTCGGCGCGGGTGGCTCCCGCCTCGAGGAGGGTGAATCCGCCGTACACGGCCCTGGCGGCGCTCGCCGAACCGACGCGGGCCAGCTCGGAGACGAGGGCCGGCGAGGCGGAGGAGCCGCCCCCGGTCTCGGCGACGAGGCGGGAGCAGGCGAGGGCGAGGGCGGCGAAACCGGAGGAGGAACTGGCGAAGCCGGCACCTCCGGGAAAGGAGTTCCGGCTTTCGGCGGCGAAGCGCAGGGGACTCCCGAGCCTCGACCTGAGTTCGGCGAAGAAGGCCTCGTAGCGCCCCGCCTCCCTCTCGATGCCGTCGACGACGACGTGGTCGATCCCGTCGGGGGAGGTCGAGACCACCGTGCTGCTTTCGAGGCCCCCGAGGGTAAGGGCGAGACTGGGGGTCGCCGGCAGGTTGAGGCCCTCTGGCCGCTTGCCCCAGTACTTTACGAGCGCGAGGCTCGGCGAGGCTCGGCAGGCGACGCGGAAGAGGCTTCGGTCGGCCATCGGGACTAGCTCCGGGAGGAGAGCTGTCCGGCGCGGCACCTGGCGAGGAGGGCCTCGGCCTCGCGCATGGAGTAGTTCTTCTCGGCCGTCATGGCCTGGGCGACGATGGCGATCTCGGGGCCGCGGGCCCCCGCCATGTAGGCGATGCGGGGGGCATGGTAACGCATGTGGCCTCGCTGGATTCCCCCGGTGACGAGGGCGAGGACGGCGGCGAAATTCTGGGCGAGGCCGAGGGATGCGGCGATCCGGGCGAGGGTGGGGGCACCGGGATTGCCGAGCATCATGAGGGCCAACCTGCTCGTCGGATGGAAGGCCGCCGCCCCGCCCACCGCGCCGAAGGACAGGGGAAGCTCGATCTCGCCGACGAGGGCCTCTTCCTCGACGCGCCAGCTCGTGAGCGAGCGGTAGCGCCCCTCCCGCGCGGCCCAGCCGTGGGCCGCGGCCTCGATCGAGCGGCAATCGTTGAAGGTGGCGAGGGCCAGGGCGGAGATGCCGTTCATCACGCCCTTGTTGTGGGTGATGCCCCGGCTGGGGTCCTCGTCGGCGAGGCGGGTCGCGAGCTCGATCCTTCGGGCCGTGCCGTTCCCGTCGCCGTTGGCTCCCGCGGCGCCGCCGAGGACGGAGAATGGAATCGCGCAACGCGCCATGCCGCGGCGGTCGGTCGCGGCGTTCGAGAGGATGCACATCAGGCGTTTGCCGCCGGAAAGTTCCTCGATGAGGGGGCAGATGCCCTCGGCGGCCGTGTTGAGTATGTTGGCGCCCATGGCGTCGCGGACGTCGATCGAAAGGTTGACGCGGGCCAGGCCCGTTTCGGGCAGGCGGTCGACGGTCATGCCGCGGAAGCCGCCGCCTCGGGCCGGCAGGGAGCCGAGGAAGGGCTGAATTTCGGCTCCGACGCGCAGCGCCGAATCCGAGAGCCTCTCGAGACCCGCGTCGCCGGCGCCTTCGAGGAATATCTGCGTGACCATCACGGGCTCGGTGGCCCGGGTCGTGAAGCCCCCGCCCTTCGCGATGATGCGCGCCGCGTAGCTCGCGGCGGCGATGACGGAGGGCTCCTCGGTGGCCATCGGGAGGTCGTACTTGACCCCGTCGATGAGAAAGCCGTGGGCGATGCCGAGGGGGATTGGCGCGTAACCGATGGAAGATTCCACCATGAGGCCTGAGAGTTCGACGAGGGCCTCGTCCCGGCCGGTGGAGTCGAATTCGTAGGAATCGGCCTCCGCTCCGAGGGCTTCCCGGAAGCGCTCGCGGCGGCTGGCCGGATCGAGTTTGCGGAAGCCCTCGGGGAGGGTCTTCGGTAGATGGTCGTGCATGCTCAAGGTCTTCCTTGGCCCGGAGGCCGGGCGGGGGGCGGAAGCCCGGGGAGCGCGGTCGCGGGTTCGAAACGGTAGATAGCGAAAAGAAAATACTCCCAAAAGACGGGCCGTCGCAAGATATCTACCAAGGGAGTAAAAAAAGATGCCCGCGACGATGCATCATGGGAGATGGACGCGGTATCTCGGAACGATGGGCGGCGGTGGACCGGGGGCCTCGAAGGGAGGATCGGCCGACATCGTCCGCCCCAGGCCTCCGCCGGCGGCAAAGGGTGGGCCGATCGGTACTCTTGTCCTATGTTGATGAAGAGGGGCTACATCTATACTATCGCTCTGCTGAGCCCCCAAACCGGATTCCGGGCTTCCAGCCAATTTTATCAGCAAGAAGGCAGCCACATGAACGCACAGAAGGTCGGCTTGGGTGATATACGCTTCTATGTTCCGCGCAACGAAATTCGGCTTGCCGACCTCGTCGACCGGCGCATCGCGGAGAAGCCGGAGCTCAAGAAGCATCTTGCCCGCGCCCTTCAGACGACGGGTCAGAGGGCGATAAGGTTCCCGACTCCCTCCGAGGATACGGCGACCATGGCGGCCGAGGCCTCGCGCGAACTCCTCGCCGGCAACCCCCCGGCCAAGGTGGCGGGGCTCCGCTGGCTCGTGACGGGGACCGAGACGGGGGTCGACCATTCCAAGCCGGTCTCGGCCTACGTCCAGGGCATGCTCGCGAAGGCGGGCCTCGAGCTTCCCACGAACGTGGCCACCTTCCAGGTCCAGCATGCCTGCGCGGGCGGCTCCCTCGGTCTCCTCACCGTCGCGGGAATGCTGGCCATCTCGCGGGAGGCGAAGGACACGGGCCTCGTGATCGCCTCCGACATCTCTCGCTACAGCCTCTCCTCCACCGCGGAGATCACCCAGGGCGCGGGGGCGGCGGCCATGATCGTCGAGCGCGATCCCCGCCTCCTCGAATTCGATCCGGCGGCCGCCGGCTATGCCTCCCACGATGTCGACGATTTCTTCCGCCCCCTCGGTTCGACCACGGCCAAGGTCAAGGGCGGCTATTCAATGGAATGCTATCTCCAATCCCTCTTCGAGGCCTGGGACGACCATGTCTCCCGCCTCGGCGTCGACAAGGCCTCCTGGCTCGCCGGTCTCGATGCCGTCGTCCTCCATACGCCCTTCCGCAACATGCCCGAGATCGCGATCAAGCGCCTTCTCGCCCGCGACCTCGGCCTCGACGAGGCTGCCGCCGAATCCTGGCTCGCCGAGCGTTCCTTCTTCGACTCGGTCGACCTCATCGCCGATGTCGGCAACTCCTATTCCGCCTCGATCTTCATCTTCCTCGCCAATACCCTCCGCGTCCTCCGCGACCGTTTCGGCGAGGGGATCGTGGGCAAGAAGATCCTCTTCGCGAGCTACGGCTCGGGCAATGTCATGACCGTCTTCACCGCGACCGTCGCCGCCCAGGCCGGCCCCGTCATCGACGCCTGGGATATCGACGCCGTGATGTCCGATTCGCGCTCCGCGTCCATGGAGGACTACGATCTCTGGACCTCGGGCTACGAGCCGGGCGAGCTCGACGATCCCGAGCCGACCGACGCCCGGCGCTTCACCCTCCGCGATGTCCGCGCCGACGGCTATCGGGAGTACGGTTTTTGAGCGGCCTCGGGCCGACGGGGAGGCTCGGGTGATGCCGACCTTCCCCCAGCCCGAAAGGCCGGGCGAGGAAGCTCCCGCGAGCGAACGCAAGGAAAGGCATCTGGCCATCTGCGTCGATCCCTCCCGCTTCCGCGTCGAGACGATGGAAGGCGGCGCGGGCTTCGAGCGCCTGAGGCTCGCCCACCGCGCCTTGCCGGAACTCTCCCTCGACGACATCGACTGCACGGCCGACTTCCTCGGAAAGCGGCTTTCCATGCCCTTCCTCGTATCCTGCATGACCGGGGGCTCCTCGGGGGGAAGCCGGGTGAACCGTGAACTCGCCCAGGCAGCGGCCGAGGCGAAGGTGGCCTTCGGCCTCGGCTCCTTCCGCTCCCTCCTCCGCGACTGCGGGCGCATCGCCGACTTTCGGGTCAAGGATATCCTCGGCGAGCTACCCCTCCTCGCCAACATCGGGGCCGTCACCCTCAGGGACGCGGGGGCCCCTGCCGTCCTCGAGATTGTCCGGGCCATCGAGGCCGATGCCCTCGTGGTCCACCTCAATCCCGGACAGGAGCTTTTCCAGCCGGGCGGGGATCGCGACTTCAGGGGACTCAAAGATAGTCTCTCCCGCCTCGTCGAGGCCTCGACCTTGCCGGTGATCGTAAAGGAAACGGGCTTCGGCATCGCGCCGGAGGATGTCGAGGCCCTCCTCGCCTCCGGCGTCGCCTGGGTCGATCTGGCCGGGGCCGGCGGCACGAATTGGGCGGCCGTCGAGGCCTATCGCCTCGACGAGGGTCCCCTTCGCGAGGCGGCCGCCGATTTCGACGACTGGGGCTGGCCGACCTCCCTCCTCCTCGCTGCCCTTACGGACTTCGGAAGGCGCCCGGCACCCGTGGGTCAAAGGCTCATCGCTTCGGGGGGCCTTCGGAACGGCGTCGACGTCGCCAAGGCAATAGCCCTGGGGGCCGGACTCGCGGCCATGGCCCTCCCCCTCGTGCGCGCCGTGGAGGGGGGTGGCAGGCCCGCCGCGACGTTTTTTCTCGAGCGGGTCGCCACGGGGCTCAGGGCGGCGATGCTCCTTTCGGGTTCCCGCGATCTCGCCTCCCTGCGCCGGGGCATCCTGCTTTTCGAGCCGAGCTTCGTGGCCGAGGCTCGCGCCTTCGCCTACGGAGAGCATAGGGGGGGGCCGTGTCCCCAAGGCGTCAACTCGAATGGAGGGTCCTCGTGAGCGATTCGGCCGGAGACAATCGAGCCCCCGCCTTTCTTGCAGGCTGTCGCGCGGAGATACTCGGTGTTCTCGAGAGAATGTGCCGGGCCCGGGGCCTCGAGCTCGAGGCCGTCCTTCCGGGCGGCGCTGCCCTCATGGAGCGGATACTCGAGTACGCGTCGCGGGGCAAGATGCTCCGGGGTAGCCTCGTTTATCTCGGCGCGGCACTTTTCGGAAAGGCCGGGTCCGTCGGCGATCGCGGCATCGCCGTCGGCGCCTCCTCCGCCGATGGCCTCCTGGCAGGCATCGCCGGTCTCTCGGCAGGCGTAGCCGGCCTCTCGGCGGGCGTCGCCGGCCTCTCGGCGGGCGTCGCCGAGGCTGCCGCCGCGATGGAGCTCTTCCAGGCCGGCCTCCTCATCCACGACGACATCATGGATCGCGATGAACGCCGGAGAGGGGCCCCCTCCCTCCATGCGGCCTATGCCATGGAAGGGAAGAAGCTCGGAGCGGAGGATCCCCTCCACCTCGGGGAATCCCTGGCTATTTGCGCGGGCGATGTCTGTTTTTTCGAGGCCCTGCGCGCCTTCTCCGAAGTTGCGGCCGCCTCGGCCGCCGTCGGCGGAGCCTCCAGCACTGCCTCCAGCGCCGCAGCCCCGAACTCCTCCGGCGGCATTCACTCCCTCCTCGCCCTCTGCGGTAGCGAACTCTCGGTCGTCGGTCTCGCCCAGATGGCCGATTGCCGCTTCGGCGAATTGCCCGCCGAGCCCACGGAGGAGGCCATCCTCGCGATGTACCGAGGCAAGACGGCCCGCTACAGTTTTTCCCTCCCCTTCGCGGTGGGGGCCGCCCTCGCGGGCCGCGATGACCAGCGAGAGCTCATCTTCGCCATAGGCGACCTCGCCGGCCTGGCCTTCCAGCTCCGCGACGATGAGATCGGCATTTTCAGCGATTCCGAAACCTCGGGAAAGGTTCTGGGTTCGGATATAAGGGAAAACAAGAAGACGGTCTGGCGCTCCCGACTCCTCTCGAGGGTGGATGCCGAGGAAAGGCGGCGCCTGCTTGCCATCTACGGCAACCCCGCCATCGGAGCGGTGGAGGTCGAGCATGTGCGCCATCTCAGCGCCGCCCTCGGCCTTAGATCCGAGATGGCCGCCTGGCTCGATGACCTCGTCTCGCGGGCCAAGGAGCTGGTCTCCTCCCTCGAGGGCTGTGACGAAGAGACGCGCGCCCTCCTCGTCGATCTCGTCGACTGGCTAGCCTCGCGGAAATATTGACGCCTCGCCTTCGCCGACCGCGGCGGGGAGGGCCGACCGCAGGGGCGAACCCGCAAGCCTCATTCGCTCTTTATCTCTCCTTTCCGCCCTTGTGGCCTGGCCGGAGACCTGCAATAATTTCATTCGATTGAAGGCAAGCCGCAGCGTCCGCATCGTCTCAGGCGGGGCGGCAAAAAGGAGAGAACGTACATGAAACGCAAAGCGACACTCCTCTTCCTCGTGGTCGCCCTCGCTCTTGGAGCGACGGTCTGGGCCCAGCCGGCTCCCGCCGGCAACAACCTGACCATCGGCATCCTCCTCGTCGGTCCCTACAACGACCATGGCTGGAGCCAGGCGACCTTCGATGGCCTCAACTACGCCATCGCCAAGGTTCCGGGCACCAAAATGGTGTATGTCGACAAGGTGAATCCGGCGGACCGCCCCGGCACCACGGCCTCCCAGCTCGCCGAGAGCCTCGTCGCCCAGGGCGCCAAGCTCGTCATCTTCAACTCGGACGACATGAGCGACGAGGCGGCCAAGTTCGCCGCCGCCCATCCGGACATCTTCGTCATCTTCGCCTCGGGAGACACGACCTGGAAGGAAGGCAAGAACTACAAAGACCTCCCGAACATGGTCTGCATCATGGGCAAGATGGAGTACATGAAGATGATCGCCGGCGTTTCCGCCGCGATGACCACCAAGACCGGCAAGATCGGCTTCCTCGGTCCCCTCATCAACGACGAGACCCGCCGCCTCGCCTCCTCGGCCTATCTCGGCGCCCGCTACGCCTGGGTGAACTACCTCAAGAAGGACCCGGCCAAGCTCGACTTCAAGGTCACCTGGATCGGCTTCTGGTTCAACATCCCCGGCGTCACCTCGGATCCCACCCAGGTCGCCGACGATTTCTTCAACTCCGGCTATGACGTCGTGATCTCCGGCATCGACACCACCGAGGCAGTCGCCGAGGCCGCCAAGTACCAGGCCAAGGGCCAGAAGGTCTGGGCCATCCCCTACGATTATTCCAAGGCCCTCGACGAGGGTAAGGGCGTTTCGCTCGGCGTTCCCTACTTCAACTGGGGTCCCGCCTTCGCCGTCGCCGCCAAGTCCGCGATGAACGGCAGCTGGAAGTCGCACTGGGAGTGGAACGAGCCGGATTGGAAGAACATCAACAATCCCGACACCTCGGCCGTCGGCTTCAACAAGGGCACCCTCACTCCGGCCGCCTCCTCCGCCGTCGACAAGTTCATCAAGGAACTCGCCGGCGGTCTCAACCTCTGGAAGGGCCCCATCACCCTCCAGGACGGCACGGTCTACCTGAAGACCGGTGAAAAGGCCACCGACAAGCAGATTTGGTACCTCCCGCAGCTCCTCCAGGGCATGCAGGGACAGTCGGTTTCCAAGTAGTACTGGAGGCTTAGGCAGACGGGGAGGGCCGACCGGTCTTCCCCGTCTTTTCTTTTTTTTCTACTCCCACCCACTTCGAAGCTATTGTATTCTGTATACAAATTCCGGCGGCCTTGGTGCCGAATCGATCCTGGGCTTCATGGAGTCGCCATGCGCGTCGAGCTTCGTGAAATTACAAAGACCTTCGGCAGCCTCAAGGCCAATGATGCGGTAAGCCTCGATGTGCCTTCCGGGTCGATCCAGGGCCTCCTCGGCGAAAACGGGGCCGGCAAGAGCACCTTGATGAAGATCCTCTCGGGCTTCATCTCCCATGATTCCGGGGAGATACTCCTCGACGGGAAGGCCATCGACATCGAATCGCCAGCGGACGCGATTCGACAGGGCATCGGCATGCTCCATCAGGATCCCCTGGACTTTCCGCCTTTCAGGCTTCTCGAGAACTTCGTGCTGGGGGAGTCCAAGGCCCGCCGGGGTCGCCGTCGCTCCGAGGAGGGAGGGAGGAGCCTCCGCCATGCCCGCAGGGACTTCATCGAGCTCTCCTCCCGTTTCGGCTTCGGCCTCGATCCCGACAGTTGGGTCGATTCGCTTACGGTGGGTGAGCGCCAACAGCTCGAGATTCTCCGCCTCCTCTGGCTCGGCGCCAAGGTCCTCATCCTCGACGAGCCGACGACGGGCATCAGCCTTCCCCAAAAGGAAAAGCTCTTCGCGACCCTCAAAAAGCTCGCCTCGGAGGGCATGACCATACTCTTCGTCACCCACAAGCTCGAGGACGCCGAGTTCCTCTGCGACCGGGTATCGGTGCTCAGACAGGGCCGCCTCGTCGGGTCGATAGCCCGGCCCTTCGAGGCCAGGGATCTCGTGGAGCTGATGTTCGGCAAGGAACTACCGAGGGCCGAGCGCCGCCGCGCCAAGCCGGGGCACCGTGTGCTTTCGGTCAAGGGGGCGGCAATCGAGGGGCCGAGACTCCGGATGGAAGGCCTCGACCTCGAGGTGCGGGCGGGCGAGATCATCGGTCTCGCCGGCATGGAGGGTTCGGGGCAGAGTCTCTTCCTCGGGGCCTGCGGCGGCCTGGTCCAGCCCGTGGCGGGAGCCTTCTGCATGGACGAACCTTCGGGTCCAGGCTCCCGGGCTCCCGGGGACGCCTCGGGCCGGCATACAGGCGAGCGCGACATGACCGGGCGCAGCCACCACGATTTCCGCAAGGCGGGGGTGGCCTGGCTTCCGGCGGCCAGGCTCGAACAGGGCCTTGTGCCGGGCCTCAGCCTCACCGAGCATTTCATCCTCTCCGAAGGCGCGCGCGGAATAGGAGCCTCGCGGGGGCTCTTCATCGACCGAAGACGAGCGAGGGAGCTGGCCGAGTCGCGCATCGAGGCCTTCCGCATCAAGGGCAGACCCGAGAGCAGGGTCGAGTCCCTCTCGGGCGGTAACCAGCAGCGGGCCCTCCTCGCGCTGATGCGCGATCCCCTTTCCCTCATCCTCGTCGAGCACCCGACCCGCGGTCTCGATATCGAGTCGACCGCCTACATCTGGAGCAAGCTCCGCGATCGCTGCGCCGACGGTACCTCGGTCATCTTCATCTCATCCGACCTCGACGAGATCCTCGAATATTCCGACAGGGTCCTCGTATTCTACGCCGGCAGGGTCTCGCCGCCCATCGAGGCGGAGCGTCTCAGCGTGGAGAGGCTCGGCGGCCTCATAGGCGGCGCGGGCTGGGAAAGTCTGGAAGGGGAGGGTTCCCATGTCGCATAAGCGTCTCACGCGGGCGGGCTTCGACGTCGGCGGCATCGCCCTCGCCTTCGTCCTCACGACCCTCGTCCTCGTGGCCTCGAAGGCCCCGCCCCTCCAGGCCTTCGCCAACATAGGCCTGGGTGCCTTCGGCAGCTGGGATGTCGCGGCCAACGTCCTCGTCTCCTGGGTGCCCCTCGTCCTGGCGACCTCGGGCCTCCTCGTGACCTTCACCGTCGGGCTCTGGAACATCGGCATCGAGGGTCAGATCATCCTCGGCGGCGTGTTCTCGACCTGGGCCCTCCGCAGCCTCGAGCATTCGAACCTCGATCCTTCGATGATCCTGGCCATCGCCGTCCTCGCCGGCATGGCGGGCGGGGCTCTATGGGCCATTCTAGCCGGGGCCCTCAAGACCTTCGGCGGCGTCAACGAGATCTTCGGCGGCCTCGGGCTCAATTTCGTCGCTACGGCGATCAACCTCTGGCTCATCTTCGGTCCTTGGAAGCGCCCCGGCGTGGCCTCGATGTCGGGCACCCTCCCCTTCGATCCAAAGTTCTGGCTGCCGACCCTCACGCCCGAATCCCGCCTCGCGCCGGCCTCGGTGGTGATAGCCATCGTCGCCATCGTCGTCGTCTTCGCCCTCGTGCAGGGCACCTACTTCGGTCTCCGCCTCAAAGCGGTCGGCCGCAATCCCAAGGCGGCCTACGTCCTCGGCGTGAAGACCTGGCAGCACATGATGGCGGCCTTCGCCCTCTGCGGCCTCTTCGCGGGCCTGGCGGGCTCGATGCAGGTCCTCGCCGTCTACCACCGCCTCATTCCCTCGATCTCCTCGGGCTACGGCTACCTCGGCCTGATGGTCGCGATGCTGGTCAACTACTCGGTGCCCCTCGCGGCCCCGGTGGCCCTCTTCTTCGCCGCCCTCAACGTCGGTTCGATCCAGCTGCCCATCGTGCTCCGCCTCGACTCCTCGCTGGCAGGGGTCCTCCAGGGCAGCCTCGTCCTCTTCGTCCTCCTCGCGAAGGGCGCCAAGGAAAGATTCCTCGGGAAGGCGACAAAATGACAAGCGAAACCATCATCCTCGCGGGCCTCGCGGGCGTCCTCTTCTCGGCCGCCCCCATCGTCTTCGCCGTCATCGGCGAGACCATCACCGAGAGGGCGGGCGTCATCAACCTCTCGATGAACGGCAGCATCCTCCTCTCCGCGATGGGGGGCTTCTCCGTCTCCCTCGCGACGGGCTCCCTCCTCCTCGGCTTCGTCGCCGGCGCGGCGATCGGCGCCCTCGTCGCCCTCGTGGTGGCCTTCGCCTCGATCACGCTGAAACAGTCGCAGGTGGCCGTCGGCTTCGTCCTCACCCTCCTTTGCCGCGATCTTTCCTACTTCCTCGGCAACCCCGTCATGGGGCAGACGGGCCCCCGATTGCCCCAATTGGTCATTCCCGGCCTCTCGCAGCTGCCCATCCTCGGGCCCCTCTTCTTCCAGCAGGACATCATGACCTACCTGTCCTTCGCGATCGTCGTGTTGGCCTGGCTTTTCATCTTCAAGACGAGGCCCGGCCTCGAGCTCCGGGGCATCGGCGAAAAACCCGCCGCCTCCTATGTCCGCGGTTCCCGCGTCGAGGCCCTGCGCTACTTCTACACCGCCCTCGGCGGCGCCCTCGCGGGGATCGCCGGGCCGATGTACTCGCTGTCGGTGAAGGCCGGGTGGAAGGGGACGATTTCCGGCCTCGACGGCATCGGCTGGATCGCCCTCGCCATCACCATCTTCGGCGGCTGGAATCCCTTCCGGGCCGCGATGGGCGCCTGGCTCTTCGCCTTCCTCCAGTGGCTCGGCCTCGTCCTCCAGCCCAGTCTCCCCGGTGTGCCCTCGCAGGTGCTCCAGGTGGCGCCCTTCCCCCTGATGATCCTCACCCTCCTCCTCGTCAATGTCGGGAATGCGGAGTGGGTCGAGCGGAGCCTTGCGCGTTTGCCGGAAAAGACGCGCAAACGGGCCGCCAAGATCCTGCGGGCCATGAAGGCCACGCCTCCGGCGGCCCTCGGGACCCCCTTCGAGAAGGACTAATAAGGCGGGGGCCCCGCAGCCCCCGTCTCCCTCTCTTTTACCCCCCCCCAACAGCCTGCACTCCAGGCCACAGCCTTTCCTCAATAAATGTAACCTATGTTACGGTTTTCCTCCATTCCTCTTGACCAAGTGCCACAATCTGCAGGACTTTTAGAAGGGAGGACTGTTACATTGGTTACAAAAGAAGCCATCCTCGAGGCTCTCAAGCCCGTCGAGGATCCCGAAATCGGCATGAGCATCGTCGACATCGGCCTGGTTTACCGGGCAGAGGATGTCGAGGAGGCCATAGAAGTCGATTTTACCCTGACCTACCCCGGATGCCCCCTGGGCGAGCAGATCGAGGAAGACATCATCGATCACCTCGCGCGCGCCTTCCACAATGCTGTCCGCGCCAAACTCGTGTTCGAGCCGGCATGGACGCCGGAGCGGATGACAGAGGATGCCAGGGTCGGCTTGGGCTACCCGATATAGGAGGATTCGTGATGAAAAGAACACTGTCGATAAAGGGTCTCGAGGCCGGAATCGAGGGCAAGCCCATTCTCGAGGGCCTCGATCTCGAGATAAAGACCGGCGAGATCCACGCCCTGATGGGCCCGAACGGTTCGGGGAAGAGCACCCTGGCCAATGTCCTGGCCGGCCACCCCTCCTATGCGGTGAGCGGAGGCTCGGTCAGCCTCGACGGCGAGGACCTCCTGGCCCTTTCGCCCGCGGAAAGGGCCCTCCGCGGCCTCTATCTCGCCTTCCAGTATCCGGTGGAAATTCCCGGCGTGACCGTCGGACGCTTTCTCAAGCGGGCCATCGAGCTTCGGGCCACAAGCCCCGGCGCCGGTGGGAGCGCCGCGGGGATGGCCGGCGTTCCGAGCGGGGTCGGCGACTACGTAAAACGCCTCAGGGAGACGATGGCATTCATGGAGATGGATCAGGTCTTCATCAACCGCTATCTGAACCAGGGTTTTTCCGGCGGGGAAAAGAAGCGGATGGAGGTCCTCCAGATGCTCATGCTCTCGCCCTCCTTCGCGATAATGGACGAAATCGACTCGGGCCTCGACATCGACGCCCTCAAGGTCGTCGCCAAGGGCGTTAAGCGCCTCCGCGACGATGCCGCCGGTCGGGGCGAGGGTCCCGGCTTCGGCGCCCTCCTCGTCACCCACTATCGTCGCATTCTCGACGAGGTGGCTCCCGACTTCGTGCATGTGATGTACAAGGGGCGCATCGTCCTGTCGGGCGGGCCCGAACTCGTCGGGGAACTCGAGCGGCGGGGCTACGAGTGGGTGGCCGAGGCGGCCGAGGCGGGATCGGTTCCCCCCATGTCGGGCGTCGCGGCGCTTCCGGGGCGAGACGCGGCCCCCCAGGCGCGCGTCGCCGTCCCCGCCCTTGGCGGCGCATCATGAGATCCGACGCCGATTTCGCGCCGCCCACCGAATACGCCCAGGGCTGGCACGACGCCGATACCTCGGTGTTCCGCACGCGGAGGGGCCTCGACGAAGAGGTCGTCCGCGCGATCTCCGCCCAGAAGGGCGAGCCCGACTGGATGCTGCAGTTCCGTCTCCGTTCCCTCGCGGCCTTCCGGCAGAAACCCATGCCCACCTGGGGGGCCGACCTCTCGGGCATCGACTTCGACAATCTCTACTACTACGCCAAGCCCCAGGAGGAGAGCGCCCGCGATTGGGAGGACGTTCCCGACTCGATCAAACGCACCTTCGACCGCATCGGCATCCCCGAGGCCGAGAGGAAATTCCTCGCCGGCGTCGGGGCCCAGTACGACTCCGAGGTCGTCTACCACAGCCTGAAGGAGGATCTCGCGCGCAAGGGCGTCATCTTCACCGATCCGGAGACGGCGGTCCGGGAGCATCCCGATCTCGTGCGCAAGTACTTCGGCACCGTCATCCCCTACCTCGACAACAAATTCGCCGCCCTGAATTCGGCGGTCTGGTCGGGCGGCTCCTTCGTCTACGTGCCGAAGGGGGTCAAGATCGACATCCCCCTCCAGGCCTATTTTCGCATCAACTCGATGAACTTCGGTCAGTTCGAGCGGACCCTGATCATCGCGGACGAGGGGAGCTTCGTCCATTACATCGAGGGCTGCACGGCCCCCGTGTACGCGACCGACTCCCTCCATTCGGCCGTGGTGGAGATCATCGCCCTGCCGGGTGCGCGGGTGCGCTACACGACCATCCAGAACTGGTCGGACGACGTGTACAACCTCGTGACGAAGCGGGCGATCGCCCAACGCGACGCCGTGGTCGAGTGGGTCGACGGCAACATCGGCTCGAAGCGCACCATGAAGTATCCGGCGATCTGGCTGATGGGGGAGGGCGCCCACGGCGAGGTCCTCTCCATAGCCTTCGCCGGCAAGGGCCAGGAACAGGACACGGGGGCGAAGGTGATCCACGCGGCGAGCCACACCTCCTCGGTCGTGACCTCGAAGTCGATCTCCAAGGACGGGGGGATAGCCAGCTATCGCGGCCTCGTCAAGGTCAAGGAGGGACTCACGGACGTCCGTTCGCGTGTGGTCTGCGACGCCCTCATCCTCGACGAGAAGTCGACCAGCAACACCTACCCCTACATGGAGATCGAATCGGACGACGTGTCGATCGAGCACGAGGCCCGGGTGAGCCGCATCGGGGAGGATCAGCTCTTCTACCTCATGTCGAGGGGTTTCACGGAGGCCGAGGCCTCGGTGATGATCGTCGCCGGCTTCCTGGACCCCCTCGTCAAGGCGCTGCCTATGGAGTACGCGGTCGAGCTCAACCGGCTAATAGAGCTCGAGATGGAAGGGACGGTGGGATGATGGTCT
>DATKTD010000049.1:0-8188 GCA_035531315.1 Rectinemataceae bacterium | reverse complement strand
TCGGAGTGCCCTATACCCCCGAGGGCGAAACGGCGACGGCTTCGCCCTCGGCCTCGCCGGAATCGACCTCGGCGCCGGAGAGCGCGGCAACGGCCCCCAGCCCCGTCGAAGCCGCCAAGACCCTGCCGACGGCGGCTTCCGCGCCCGCCCCTTCGACCAGCTCCGCCGGCCCCGCGGAGACGGACCGGCCCCAGGACCTCGTGGTCCCAGCCGACTTCGCCCTCGAGGGGACGATGAGCATCAGCCAGGTGGCGAAGGACCTCAAGGCGAGCGAGGAGGCCGTCATCGCGAAGCTCGGGCTGCCCGCCGCCATCGAGCGCGACAAGCCCCTCCGCGATATGAAGGACCAGTACGGCTATACCATGCCGGAATTGAAGGAGCGCCTCGCGAAATAACCGGGACCCGCGGACTTCGGCCGCCCCCCAAGGTTTGGGGTCGGCCCAGGCTCCGCGGGCCGGGTCGCTATCCCTTCTCGGGAGGCCCCGCCGGCGGCGGGGCCTCCGCTTACTTCAAGGCCCGGCCTGGTGTATGATCGGCCTGCTAGGGGGATGGATGGACGCGACAAGGGTCAGGGAATTCGAGGAAATCTCCGCCGATTTCGGCGACGAAAGCGAAGGAGTCCTCGTCGAAGCCTCCGTCATCCGCGAAATGGCGAGGACCCCGGTTTCGCTCAGGGACGACCGCTACGAGAAGGGCTATGTCGACGCCCTCGTGTTGTGCATCGACCTCCGCGGCTTCAGTTCCTACGCGCGGGATACCGACCCCGAAATCGTCGTCGCCTTCCTCGAAAAATACAGTCAGGAGCTCTTGGCCGCGGTCAATGGCTTCTCCGCCTCCTACTACAAGCTCCTCGGCGATGGCGCGATGGTCATATGGGACAGGGCCGACGCCGAATCCATGGAGACCTGCATCGAGCTCTTCGGCCTTCTCCGCGATGTCGTCGGAAGCGTGGCCGAGCTCTACAATTCGACCTGCTCGCTGGCCGGCGCCGTCACCTTCGGCAACCTCTACAAGTACGAGATCTTCGGCGAATGCTCGGGTCTCAAGTATCGGGACTACATCGGCTACGCCATCAACTTCGCCTTCAGGCTCCAGGGCCTGGCCGCCGCGGGACAGCTTCTGGGACAGGGCTCCCTCGTCGAGCGCTTCTGCATCGGTGCCCCCCGTCTCGACCCGGCCCGCAAACCTCCCCTCGCCTCCCTCAAGGGCGTCAGGGAAGAGGACTACGCCGACATCAGGCTGATCGAAACCGGCGCCGACTGAGGGCTCCCTGGGAAGCCCCTTCCGTGCCGTGCCGCAACCTCCGCCCCGGAGACTTCAGGCCTGTAGGTAGCCCAGTTCCAGCGCCCTGATGAGGTCGAAGAGGAGCCTGTTGACGGGGGTGGGTACAGCCGTCTCCTCGCCGAGGGCGATCACCGTACCGGCGAAGATCTCGACCTCGGTCTTCCGTCCCGCCTCGATATCCTGGAGCATGGAGGTCTTGGCCACCGGAGAAAGACTCGCGAGGGTGCGATACCAGGTCTCGAGGTCGCCCTCGGACAGACCGCTTCCCTTGGCCTTCGAGATGGCGATGAGTTCGAGCATCGCCGAGTCCATGACCCGCCTCGCCTCGGGAAGGCGCTGGAAGGCGCCATAGGGGGCCCGGAGGACGGCCGAGGCCTGGTTGATGCCGACATTGATCATGAGCTTGTACCAGAGGGTCCTGATCATGTCGGGGGGAACGACATAGTCGATACCCGCCCTGTCGAAGAAGGACGAGATGCGCGATACCCGAAGGCTCGGCTCGCCGGCGACATTTTTCGCCTCGCCGAAATTGATCTTTCCCGCCACCGAATAGGCCGTCAGGTTGGCCTCGCGCACGGCGTCGATGCCCAGGATCATCGCGTAGAGGACCTTCTCGCGACCGAAGGCGGCGGCGAGTTCGTCTTCGCTCGCGATGCCGTTGAGGAGGGAAATGATCAGGGTGGAGGGGCCGACTTGGGCACTCATGTCGGCGATCGCCCGGCCCAGCTGGTGATTCTTGACCGCGACGACGACGAGGTCGAAGCCGCCGCCCCTCGCGGGCGGGCCCCCGGCCTTGACGAGGGGGAGGTCGAAGCGCCTCCCGTTGACCATGAGCCCCTCTGTCTGGAGCCTTTCGACGCGGGCCCCGTCGGCGAGGAGGCTGGCCACCCCGGGAAGGCGCTCATGGATCCTCGAGGCGATGGCCGAGCCCACGGCCCCAGCGCCGACGACGAGGACCGACTCGATCCGACCCGGAACCGTGGCGCCGGCCTTTCCTGTTCGTTCCATTCCCAACCCCTTTGACGTCGGTCTAGAGCCGCCCATCGCCGAGGATGGCAGCCGATCATGGCAGCAGCATGGATAAACCCCTCAGACCGGGAGGTCAAGACCGGGCGTGAAAGAGGCTCGTGAGCAACATGCCCGTGACGACGAGGGCGAGGCCCGCGAAACCCAGGGCCGAGGGAATCGCGTCTCCGAAGACGAAGACGCCGCCGAGGAGCGAAAAGACGACCTCGCCCGACTGGGTCGACTCGACGGCGGCCAGCCTGTGCATGTCGCCATGGACGAGGTCGGTCGCCTTGAAAAAGAGGAGGGTGGCGACGATGCCCGAAAACAGGGCGACGAGGAAGGTCTGCGCCAGCTGCGATCGGCTCGGCGGCCCGGCGCTCGCCAGGCTGAAGACCGCCAGGGCCAACCAGAAAGGCATGCTGCCGAGGGTCATGCCGAAGACCCTCTCGATGGTCGACAGGCGATCGTCGCAGTGGCGCATCATCTTCCGGTTGCCCAAGGGATAGGCGAAGGCCGCGATCATGACGAACAGGATCAGGAGGAAGGTATCGCGTTTCGGTCCCGAGCCTGCTTCGCGCAACTGGAGGAGTCCGACCCCCGCGAGTATGACGAGGGAGAAAAGGATGGCGCGGATAGGCAGCCCGCGGGCGAGCCCTCCGATCCCGAATCCAGCCCCCTCGGCCGCCCGCCTTTCCCGCGGCCTCGGGCCGTGGGAAAGGGGCGTAAGCAAGGCCCCCGCGACGATGGTGAGCTGCCAGGTGGCGGCCACGAGCCAGGAGGGGCCGAAGGTCGAGGCATAGCAGAGCGGCGCGTAGAAGAGGCCGAAGCCCACCGTGCCCCAGACGAGCCATGGCGCGGGCTGGTGACGCATCTCCCGCAGCACCCGCCCGAGCCCGCCGCGAGAGACGAGGAGGGCGGCGAGCATGGGCAGCATGAACATGAAACGGAGGGAGGCGCTCCATGTCCAGCTCCCACCCGAAAGGTTCATTTGCCGGTTGAGAACGAAGGTGAAGGCGAAGAACAGGGAGGCGAGAAGGCCCAGGCCCACCGCCTCGAAGAGCGAGGCCTTGGCTCGCATGGGACCCTAGCCTATGGTCCTTGGTCCGAAGGGCTTCTCGCTCCCGCCGGAATTGCCCGCCATCGCGATGCGCTGATTCCCCCGCCCAAGGAGACGTCGCTGCCAACGTCTCTCGGCGCCGAGGGCCTCATCGGTCGGGGCGAGCCAGGCCTCCTGGAGGAGGAATTTTCCCGCGGCCACCGAGTCGGGAGAACGCGTGGCGAATTCCGCCAGAAGACCCCTGGCGAATTCGAGGGGTTCCGTGGAGAGGTGGGTGACCAGGCCGAGGGCCAGGGCCTCCTCAGCCGAAACGACTCTGCCGCTCATCGTCAGCTCCTTGGCGACGTCGATGGAAAGGAGTTCGCGAAGGAGGCTTATTCCCCCCATATCGGGCACGAGACCCCACTTGGCTTCCATGAGCGAGAGTCGCGCGTCCGGTGCCGCCACGCGTATGTCGGCGCCGAGGCCGAGCTGGAGACCGGCTCCGAAACAGGAGCCATGGAGAAGGGCGACGACAGGCACCGGAACCTTTCGCCAGCCGAGACTCCAGGTCTGGAAATCGTTGCGAAAGGGCTTCCAGAGTTGGAGATAGGAGCCGATCGCCGAAAGAGGACTGCCGAGAACGCTCTTGAAATCGAGGCCGGAGCAGAAGGAAGGCCCCTCTCCTCGGAGGATTACGCCACGGAGGTCGCGCATCCCGCGAAGGCGCTTCTGGGAGGCCTTTACCGCCTCGAGCATGGGCAGGTCGACACCGTTATGCTTGTCCGCCCGAGTCAGCGTGACGATGGCCGTCGAACCCTCGATGTCGATGCGAAGCCTGTCGGGTCTATTTCCCATCGGGATCCTCCGCGGCTCCATCCTCGATCCGTCCCGCGGCCTCGGACCTGGCCCTCTCTTCCTCGTCGGCCCGGGCCTTTTCCTCGGCGGCCTTGGCCCCGGCCTCATCCGCCCGAAGCTTGCGGTTGTAGAGGAGGACTGCCAAGGCTCCGATGATCACGACATCGGATATTCCCGAGGCCAGCTTGTCCGGCATCCTGACTCCCAGCACGCCGAGGACTATCATGGCGACCAGGATCGAGGCGAGACCGGCGAGGACATAGAGGAGATGACGGGATGTCAGCTTGAAGGGGATAGCCATTTTCATCGTCGCTCCTTGAGGCGTCGCCCATCATCCCCGCCCCGGCCTTCCTTGTAAAGGCGCGATCGGAGGGCCGGGGACCGGCCTCTGATGCCGGGCTCACGAAGGGTGGAAGGGCGAAGGGACAGGAGAGAAAATTCGCCGTAACGCGGGGACGAGTCGATACCTTGAATAGGGGGGGCAGGCAATGAAAGGTCTCAACAGGGCGACGGCGATCATCGAGCGCCTCACCCGCGCGAGAAGGATTCCGACCATCGCGGCCATCGCCACCGCCATCCTCGCCATCGCCGCCATCGATCATCTGACCGGCCCCCCCCTGGCCATCTCGTACTTTTATCTCGCCCCCATCGTCGTGGCCAGTCTCGTATTCGGCATGGGCGGCGGTCTTGTCGTGGCCATCGCCTGTGCGGCCATCTGGCTCGGCGTCCAGATAGTCGACGACTTCGATTTCAGGGGACCCTTCTTCCTCGTCTGGAGCGCGGCCATGCGCGTCGCCTACTTCACCACCTTCGCCGTCACGGCCGATTGGCTCCACAGGGCCATTGCCGAGCTGTCCGCGCTTTCCCTGCGCGACCCCCTCACGAAGGCGGCCAACTGGCGCTACTTCGAGGAATATTACCTGACCGCCGTCTCGAGGGCGCGGCGCGGAGGGAGGCCCCTCACCCTAGCCTTCTTCGATGTCGATTCCTTCAAGGCCATCAACGACCGATATGGCCACGCGGCGGGCGACGAGGTGCTCAAACTGGTCGCCGATGCCATACTCCCCTCGATCCGGCCAGACGACCTCCTCGCGAGGCTCGGCGGCGACGAGTTCGCCCTGGCCCTCGCCGACATGGACTATGACCTGTCCGAAGAGGTAATCGATCGGCTGTTCCTGGCGGTGAATGCCGCCCAGAGGGCCTATGGCCGCCCGGTGACCTTCAGCATCGGCATCGTCACGTGGAAGGAACCGCCCGAAGCGCTGCGATCGGCCCTCGATGTCGCCGACTCGCTCATGTACGAGGTAAAGCGAGGGGGCAAGGACGGGAGGGCCCATCTTCAGGCCTAGGAATCCCGCCCAAGGCCCATGAGACCGCGGCAGAAGCCCCGAGACTCGAGCGCCTAACTCCCCCAGGCGCCCCGATTCTCCGCCTCGATCCTAACCGAAGCTCGGCGCATCGGAGCCATTCGCGCGAAGCTGTCGCTCCGAATAGGCGCCAGGCGAGGCGATTGCGCGATTTTCCGCGGTTTCGTAGGCCATGGTGAGTTCAAGACGCAGGTTCCAGGTATCCCAGGGCTTGCTGATCACGCCGAAGACATCGGCCTTCGAGGTCTTCAGGATTTCGTCGAGATCGATGACATCGGTGAGAAGGAGGGAAACCATATGGGGGTGGCTCAGGCTCAGTCCGACCAGTAGATCCGCTCCGGACATGCCGGACATTCGCAGGTCGGAGAGGACGATGAGGATGTCCTGGCCATGGCATGTGACGAGCTCGAGGGCCTCTTCGGCTGAGGATGCGGTGAGAATCGAAAGGGAACGCTCCTGCGACCAAGCCTGCAATTCACGGGCCAAGGCGGCGATGATCGCCGGATTGTCATCGACAAGGAGCAGGTATCGGCGTCGACCCCCCATGATATTCTCCTTGAATAGTCGGATACTATTATTGTAGCATTTTTCATGCCATCTTTTAATTCTTTGCCATTGAAGAATTTATCGTGGCGCAGGGAGCGGCAAAGTGTCCCAATACAGACAAATGTCTGAACCGGGACGATAAGGAGGACGAGGCGCCGCCGCACTGGAATGGCGGCGGGGGAGTCTCTACAATTAGCCGAACGGAATTAGCAGCACAGCATGATGACAGCGATCGCCCTCGCCGCCGCCGCGGCAACCATTCTATTCCTCGTTCTGGGCTATTTCCGTTTGTCCGGAAGGCTGCGCCACGCCCTTGCCGAGGCTCGGGACAGGAACGATTTCATAGTCGATCAGGCCAGGCTCGCGGCCCTCGGCGGCATCGTCTCCCATCTGTCCCACCAGTGGAGACAGCCGCTCAATGTCCTGGCCCTCGTCCTCCAGGCGATAGAAATGCAGAACGACGCGGGCCCCCCCGACCGCCATGCCCTCGGCGAACTCGTGGGCAAGGGCCTTGCCGAGATAGAATCGCTCAACGCCCTCCTCGATGACTATCGCGCCTACTTCAAGCCCGATCCCGCGAAGGGGAACTTCGCGGTTCGTGAGGCCGTCGACATGAGCCTCAGGCTCCACTCGCCGGCCCTCGACCGGCTCCGCGTGAAGGTCGAGGTGGACTGCCCCGGCGACCTCGAGCTGTGGGGAAGGAGGAGCTCCCTCGTGGAGCTCCTCCTGTGCATGATTGCGAGCTTTTTTCCCTCCTTCGCGATCAAGGACCCACCGCCAAGGCTTTCGATAAAAGCCCGATCCGCGCCGGACGAGTCCGTCGACATCGAGATCAGGGGCAACAGGGAGGCGGTCGAAGGAGGGGGGGGCCCGCTCTGCAGACTCGTCGCCGAGCGCGATTTCGAGCTGTCCATGAATTCGCTCCGGGCCCCGCCCGAGTCCGGCTTCGCGTTGCATCTGCGGCGAAAGGTCGAAACATGAGGATACTTCTCGTCGAGGACGATAGGACTGCCGCGGAGCTCCTGCGCGCCGCCTTGGAGGCGGTGGGATGGGAAGTACATCTCTCCTTCGAAGGCGACCGGGCCCTGGCCATGATCGAAGGGGGGCGCTTCGACGTCGTCGTGTCCGATGTCGACCTCCCCGGGATGACGGGCATCGATCTGGCTCGCGTCGCCCTGTCCCGACTCGAGACCCCTCCCCGCTTCATCCTCGTATCCGGCCAGGACCGGATCATCGAAAGCGTCAATTCCCTGGAACTCGGCGTCGACGACTTCCTGCCGAAGCCGCTCAATCTCAAGCGCCTCGTGGCGATACTCCGACGGATCGACGAACGACGGGCCATGCCCTCGATCGTCCCGGCCGAGGAGATCAGGCGCTGGATCGGTGGCTCTGCGCGATCGGCGGCCGCGGAGCTGCCGGAACCCCTGTCCCTCCTCGCCCCTGGGGAAGCCCCCTTCATCGGGGTCTACGGTCCGAAGATGCTCGAGGTTTGCGAAAGGATCAGAAAAGTCGCTCCCTATCCCGACATACCCCTCCTCATCGAGGGGGAGACGGGGACGGGAAAGGAGCTGGCCGCCCGCTACGTGAGCATCGTCGCCCAGGAGGACGAGGGCCCCTTCGTCGGCCTCAACTGCAGTCTCTTCAATTCGGAATTCTTCGCCGCCGAGCTCTTCGGCTACGAACATGGGGCCTTCACCGGGGCGGCCCAACGCGGCAAGACCGGCAAACTCGATCTCGCGGAGGGCGGCTGTCTCTTCCTCGACGAGATCACCGAGATGTCCTCCGACCTCCAATCGAGGTTGCTCCGCGTGCTTCAGGAAAGGAACTTCTACCGGCTCGGGGGCGACAGGCTCGTCGAGGTCAAATGCCGCTTCGTCTTCGCCACGAACCGTGACATCAGGAGGCTAGTCGCCGAAGGTCTCTTCAGACAGGACCTCTTCTACCGTCTTTCGATGTGCATCGTGAGGGTTCCGCCCCTCCGCGAGCGACGGGAGGAGATAGTGCCCCTCGCAGTCCGCTTTCTGCGGGCGATGCGATCGGGATCGAGGCTTTCCGCGCGCTATATCGAGAATTCCGCCTTCGATCTCCT
>DATKTD010000048.1:0-13488 GCA_035531315.1 Rectinemataceae bacterium | reverse complement strand
TGAACTTGCCGGGATTGGCCTTGGCCCAGGCGAGGAGGGCCGCGGGCGTCTTGGGAGGATTGGGGACCTTGTCGGGGTTGTAGGTCAGCATCGGGCCGCCGGGGCAATAGACCGAGGTGATGCCGTAGCCGTCGAAGAGGTCGTAGGCCGCCTTGGCCCCGGGGACGTAGTTATCGATCGATTTCTGGAAGGCGCTTGCGTACTTGGGCATGATCTTCTCGTAGACGCCCTGGTCGATGCCGGAGGCCATGGCGTCGTAGCCGGTGAGGACCAGCGTCGTGTCGAGGTTGCCGGCCATCTGCTGGGCCTTGAGCTTCGAGGGAAGCTCGGGGGCGGTGAGCTTGATGTACTCGATGTCGGCGACCCATTCGGGGTGGGCGGCCTTGAAGGCCTCGATGGCGGGTTTGGAGAGCTGCAGGTTGCCGGCCACGTCGATGATGCTCAGTCTGACGGGCTTGGCGACCGTGATCTGCGCACCTGCCGTCGCTACGGTGCCGAAGGCGATCGTCGAGGCAGCGAGAACGAGTGCTGCCATCCGGGACATTCGTTTCATTCGGATCCTCCCTTGTCGATGCCGGAACACCGCCCCTCGGGACGCCGGCTACGTTAGCGCTAACGCGATTATAGTTGCGTTCCCCCGTTTGTCAATGATAAACTTTGTCCCCACATGGCCCATGAACGTCACACGGTAGAGGATGTCGCCCGGGCCGCGGGCGTATCCCTGATGACCGTCTCCCGAGCGATGAACGGCCGCCCCGGCGTCGGGGAGAAGACGAGGAAGCGGGTGCTCGAGATAGCCGCGAGGATGGGCTACCGTCCGAGCCGGGTCGCGAGGGGGCTCGCCTCGCGCAGCGCCTCCGCCCTCGGGATAGTCTTCCCCGACATGGCGAATCCCTTTTTCGCCATCCTGGCCAAGGCCGCGACCGACGTCGCCAGGAGCCGGGATGTCAACGTATTCATAATTAATACCGACGAGGATCCGGGGAGGGAGCTCCTCGCCCTCGAGTCGCTGCATGCCGAACGCATCGACGGGGTCATCGTCGCGGCTTCGCGACTGCCCGCCCGAAGCCTCCGCGAGGAGATCCTCCGCTTCAAGGCGCCCGTCCTCGTCAACAGCTTGGTGACGGGGCCCGGCATCGCCAATGTCGACGTCGACGACCGCTCCGGCATGTTGGAGGCCGTGGCCCACCTCTTCGCGAGGGGACGAAGGCGGATCGCCTTCGTGGCCGGCCCCCGCGAGAGCGGGAGCGCGCGGCGGCGTCTTTCGGGTTATCGGGCGGGGCTGACGGCGGCCGATTTTCCCTTCGACCAGCGCCTCGTCTCGCGCTGCAAGCCAGACATCGAAGGCGGCCAGCGGGCGATCACCGCCCTCCTCGAGAGGGAGCCGGAAATCGACGCGGTAATAGCCCACAACGATATCACCGCGATCGGCGTCTTGCGCGGCCTCCAGCGGGCCGGGCGCCGCGTGCCCGAGGATGTCGCCGTGATAGGCGTCGACGATATCCCCTATGCCGCCCTCGTCCACCCCTCGCTCAGCACCCTGCGCGTCGATATCGCCGAGATCGGCCGACGGGCCATGACGGCCCTCCTCGATCTCCGGGACGGCAAGCCTGTCGAGTCCCTGTTGCCCCTCCACCCCGAATTGGTGCTCCGCGAATCGACGGACTGAGGCCCGAGACATCGGCCTCGCACCGGAAGCTCTTTACCGCGCCACCGTAGGCGATGACTCGGTGAGGGCGCTCAAGCCCTTGCCGCGGAGTCGAGGAAGGCCCTGAGGTTCGCCGTGCTAACGCCCGGCGGCATGCCGCCGGCGCAGGAGAGGATGACCCGGGAGCCGGAGGGCGAGGTGGCGATCTGGCGACGGAGGTTGTCGGCGACCTCGGCGGCCGGCGCGGCCGCGAGGACGTCGCGGGGAGGCATGCAACCGAGGATGGCGAGTCTGCCGCCGGAACGCTCGTGGAGTTCGGAAAGCGTGAGCCTCGTTCCCGGGTTGTAAAGATTGATGCCGATGTCGGCGTAGTGGGCGATCGAGGAGGCGCAGTCGGCGTCGTTGTGGAAGAGCCTGACGGGCAGGTCGGTGGAAAAGAGTTCCTTCAGGTAGGGGCGCCCGAATTCGAGGAAGTCCTCCTCCCCGATGAAGCCGACGATATCGTCGAGGACCATCACGCCTTCTATGGTCGGGAAGCGCTCGCGCTGGATCGCGTGCCATCGCTTGAGGAAGGAGGTCACGATCGCGAGGAGCCTGTGGGAACGCTCGGGTTCGGTCTTCAGCGCTATGAGGAACTCGGTCATGCCCATCAGGTAGGAGGCGATGTTGAGGGGGCCGCGCGAGACCGAAAAGCGGACGCGATGGCCGAGGGCCTCCATCCGGGGCAGGGCTCGTTCCATGCGCTTGAGCACGAGGGGGAGGAGTCCGTCCTTTCCCGGATCGGGTTCCACGAGATCGTCGATGTCCTCGACACGGTGAATGACCGGGTGGGCGTGCGGAAATTCGTTTTCGGGAAAGCTCGTGCGTGCGCCGAAGGCCGAGGGTTCGGCGCACATGCCGAATTCGGCCCAGAAGCCGGGTATGAATGCCGCCTCGGGGAAGGTCTCGACGGCGGCCTTGTTGGCGTCGAACCAGAGTTCCTCGCTTTCGAAATAGTCGAGGATGCTGATTCCCCGCCAGTTCGGGAGCCAGGGGCTGTCGATGATGAAGGCCGAAAGGCGCTCGCGCGAACTGCCGTCGACGGCGGCCTTGAGGGCCTTCCATTGGCTATCGGTCATGGTGACCCCGCTTTCGCGCCGCCGGACTCCAGGGCGGCTATCTTGGCGAGGCGCTCCGCGTGGCGGCCGCCTTCGTAATCCGCGTCGAAAAAGGCGGAAAGGATCGCGCCAAGGGGCTCGGCGAGCTCGACACGTCCGCCGAGGGCGAGGAAGTTGGCGTCGTTGTGCTCGCGGGCCATCCTTGCCGTGTAACTGTCGTGGATGAGGGCGCAGCGGACGCCGGGCAGCTTGTTCGCCGCTATGGAAATGCCAATCCCGGTGCCGCAGAGGATGATCCCGAGGTCGTAGCGGCCGGATCGCCAGGCGTCTACGGCCTCCCGGGCCTTGTCGGGATAGTCGACCCGCTCCTCGACATCGACGCCGAGGTTGAGCACCTGGTAGCCCCTTGCCTCGAGCCAGGCGAGTATCTCTTTCTTGCGGTCGACGGCCCCGTGGTCGTTCGCGATGACTATACGCATAGGCCGATACTAGCCGAGGCGAGGCGTGAAGGAAAGATCCATGGCTGGGTAAATATTCCGCTTCCGTGAAGCGTTCGCGGGAGTCCGGGGCGTAAGAAGGCCGGAGGTCTTCATGAGATTGCGCCACCTCTCCGCGACTATCGCCCTCGCCCTGTCCGCTCTGGCGGGGCTGCCCGCCATCTTCGCCTCCTGCCTGCCCGATCCGGCGGCCAGTCTTCCCAACGCCTTCGATCTCAAGCCTCCTGCCCTAATCGAGGCCGGCCCCGAGGGCCCCTCGTCATTTGTCCTCCGATTCGACGAGGAGGTGAGCCCGGTGGAAGGCAGCTTCGCCGTCGATCCGGGCGGCGATTCCATGGCGGTAGCGGAGGGCAGGGACATTCGCGTCGAGCTCCCGGCCCACCAGCTGCCGGGTAAAAGCTATTCGCTCGTGGGGGACGTTCGCGACGGGGGCGGGAACGGTTCCCGCGTCATCCTCTCCTTTACAGGCTACAACGACCATCCGGCGAGGCTGCGGATCTCCGAGGTCCAGACGGCCAAGAATTCCTCGACCACGAGACCCCATCGGGACTTCGTCGAGTTCGAGGTGACAAAGGCGGGGAACCTGGGCGGCATGGAGTTTTCGGCCTCGAGCTCGGTCAAGACGGTCACGTGGCGCTTCCCCGGCGTCGAGGTGTCGGCGGGCGCCTTCGTCGTCCTCCATTGCGCGCCCGAGGGCCTTCCCGTCGAGATCGACGAGACCGGGGCGGAGCTCCTGGCCTCGGGCGGCGTCGATTCCTCACCAGCCCGGGATTTCTGGTCGAAGGCCGGGGGGATTCCGGATGCCACTGGCCTCCTCGCGCTTCGCGAAGCACCCGGTGGCAAGGCGATCGACGCCCTATTCTATTCGGATGGGACGAAGACGGGAGTCCTTGGCGAGAGCCTTGTCGGCGACCTCGTCGAGGAACTCCTCGATTTCGAACTCTGGGAGGCTGCCGGCAGCCCTTCGTGGGAGGATGCCTTCGTGTGGAAGCCATCTGTGTCCCGTTCCATCATTCGCTTGGCGCCCGATACGGGCCCCGGGGCCGTGGAATGGGGGCTCAGCACCAGCTCGGGGCAGAGCCCGGGAGCGGCGAACTAGCTGGGGGCGAGGCGGAGGGCCGGGCCGGGTTTCGGCAGCCGCGAGCACGGCCCGTCTTCAGTCCGCATCCTCCGTCACCGAGAGGGGCGGCCTCTCGAGGAGTGCGGGATCGCGGATAAGGCCGAGAAAGTAGCGGAAGGCGCTCGCGTAGTAGTGGCCGTCGCAGATTCTCTCGTCGTTGACGACCTTTACGGTCATGAATTTGCGCTCGACCACCGTCCCGTCGGAGGCGAGGACATTTTCCCTTTCCTTGCTGCCGAAGGCGATGAAGAGGGAGGTCGTGCCGAAGTCGTAGAGGTGGTGGTAGATGGGCTTGATGCCCAGGGATCCCAGATCGGTGACGAAGGCGCTCGTATGGAAGGGGCTCGCGTCCCGAAGCATCTTCGGAAGGAGGCCGTGATAGTCGAGGGAGCGCAGGACCCACATGAGGAAGCGGAGGGCCGAACCGGGCACGAGCATGAAGAGACGGGCTGTCCTGTCGGTGTCGTTCTTCGTCTCTTCTTTTTTATTCTCCCCCAGCGCCGCCTCGAGGGTCGCGGCGACGTCGAAGACGGTCGCCCGCGGGTCGAAGCGTAGCTTGACCGTCGTCTCGGGGCTGTCCTCGTGGAGGCGCTTCTTGATCGCCAGGGAGATCGTTATCTCGTTGCGGGCGTAGATGCGCTGGCCCGCGACGAAGCGGTTGAGCCTGGGCTTCTGCGACATGGTGCGGACGAGGGCGGCGATCCAGAGATGGAGGTAGCCGATGCCGGGATGGCCGCGATCGCGGAGGCTCCTCAGCCAGGATTCGGCCTTGCCGATGTCGACCCGCTCCGTGAAGTAGTCGTGGGCATCGACCCTCGTCCTCATTATATAAGGAGTTATTCGGTAGAAGGGATTGAGGCTACGGAGAAGGCGTCCGTCGGCCCGGTCGCCGAAACGGCGAGGCCTGATCGGGGCCCGATTGAGGGGGGGCTCCGGAGCCTCCGAGGAGACTATTGGATTGTCCACGGGGGCGGCCTACAGGAGGTCTTTGAACAGGGCCTCGATCTCGTGCTTGGGAACGGCGCCGACCTTCTTGCGGTATTCCTTGCCATCTTTGAAGACGATGAGGGTGGGGATGGAAATGATGCCGAAGCGGGTCGCGAGTTCGTTCTCGGCATCGACATCGACCGAGGCCACCTTGATGCGACCGGCGTAGGTCTTCGCGAGGTCGGCGACCGAGGGGGCTATCATCCGGCAGGGCATGCACCATTCCGCCCAGAAGTCGATAAGGACGGGAAGTTCGGATTGGGCGACTTCCTTTTCGAAATTGGCGGCGGTAATGGCAAGCTCGGCGCTCATGGTGACTCCTGTGTTCAGTTGGTAGTGGGAAGGATACTACGAAAAGAGCGGCTCGGGGGCAAGAGTCGTCCTCCTTGCCCATGATCGCCTTCGCGCCTAGACTTATGCCATGCTTGACCTCTTCCTCAAGATATTCCTGACCATTTTCGTCGTCATGGACCCCCTCGGCGCCGTGCCTCTTTTCATTTCTATCGCGGGGAACCTCGACGAAGCGAGGAAGCGGGCGACGATCCGCAAGGCCATCCTCATCTCCTTCGTGGTGATGTCGGTCTTCATACTCGGCGGCCGCTTCATACTGGGTTTTTTCGGCATCTCGCCGGGATCCTTCTCGGTGGCGGGGGGAATTCTCTTCTTCCTGATCTCGATCGACATGCTTTTCGGGCAAACCAAGCGCGCGCGGACCTCGAGCGAGGAGGAGGGCGACGAGTACCTCCAGTCCATCGCCGTATTCCCCCTCGCTATACCCTATATTTCGGGACCGGGGCTCATCACGACCATAATGCTCTACGCCGCCGGTCCCACGCCCTTCCTGCAAACGACCCTGATGCTCTTCGTCTCAATAGTCCTCTGTCTGGTCGCGATGTTCGCGAGCCTTTCGGCGAGCTCCCTCATCCTCCGTGTCCTCGGCAAGACCGGCGTGTCGGTGATAGAGCGAATCATGGGCCTTCTCCTGTCGGGACTCTCGATCCAGTTCGTCTACGAGGGGCTGCTGAAGCTCGGCGTTCTCCCCCCCTTGCCGCTGCATTGATGGAGTCGATGTTCCGATAGTCATAGCGGGTCGTTGCGAGCGGCCTCGGGGGGTAACGAGATGGTACTGCCAAGAATCGGCGAGCGGGCCGCCGTGGCCTTGGTCCTTGCGGCGATCCTCGGAGCCCGGCCGGCGATGGCGGCAGGTCTCGTCGACGCGATCCTGCCAGCGACGATCCCGGGCCTCGTCTGGGCGGAGGGAGAGGACGCGGTATCCTCGAACATGGCTACCCAGCCTACGTTCAACTTCACCTGTTCGGGCAAGCGGGCCCTCCAGCTTTCGCGGCTGGGCCAGCTTCCCGGAGGCAATCCCTATTATGCCGAATATGGGGTCTATGTCGAAGCCAAGGGCCATTACGAGCTCTGGTACTGCGGGACGCCCCCGGCCTCCAAGGACGAATTCGCCACCTCCCTCGCGTCACCCTTCTCGGTGATCGTCGACGGGACCGCCGCCCGCCAGGTCTACAGGGAGGATGTGAATGTCGTCGGGACAATAAGCCCGGGCTATTACTGGGTGCGGACCTTCGCCCTCGATCTCGATGCGGGTCCCCATGTCATCCGCTTCGAAGTGAACACGAAACGCAAGCTGGACGACCGCTATTTTTTCTACCTGGATTCCTTCTTCCTCGCCACCCCCGAAACCCTCACGGCGGCCGTGACGGACAGGGCCGGGCTGCCGGAGAAATTCCCGCTCAATCCCGCCGACCGGGGCATCGATAAGCCCTGGAAGGCCTTCGAGGATCTCCAGGCCCAGATTCAGACCTCCCCCTCGGTCGTGGAGCCCTATGTCGAGCTCGCCAACGAATACTCCCTGGCCGGCGATTACCTCGATGCGCTCAAGACCCTCGCGAAGGCGGCCCTCGTGGCGCCGCGGGAGCCCGAGGTCCGCCTTCTTCAGGCCAAGAACAGGATTTGGCGGGGGGATATCAAAGAAGGTCTCGATGCCTACGGCATCTATCTGGGCCTCCGCCCCGACGATCTCAACGGATGGGAGGAGGCCGGAAAGGTTGCCGCATGGACGGGGCGCTTTTCCGACTCGGAGTACTTTTACACGAAGGGCCTCGAGCAATTCCCCGGCAAGCTCTCCCTCGATGTCAATCTCGGCCTCAGCCTCCTCTGGGCGGGGCGGGTGAGCGAGGCCGATCTCCGCTTTGCCAAGGTCGAGGCCGCCGCCCTCGCCAGCCCGGAAGGCGCGGCCTCGCTCGCGTCCATCTACAGGGAAAACGGTCTGCCCGAAAAGGCGATGAAGATCGACGAAAGGGCCCTCGCCTCCTTCCCCGACCATCTCCAATTCTCTCTCGACAAGGCCGCCATCCTCGCCTCCATGGGCAGGGACGACGAGGCAGCCGCGACACTCGCGAAGGCCCAGGCCTCCTACAGCCCGACGCCCGAACTAGAGGCCATCATCTCCGCCGCGAAGCAGAGGGCCCGGCTGAAGGCCGACAGGATTGCTGCGCTCGAGAAGCGCATCCTCGAAAAGCCGGCCGATCTCGGGCTCCGGGACGAACTCACCCGCGTCTATGCCTGGAACGGCAGGAAGACGGAGGCGGTGAGGGAACTCGAATCCCTCCTCGCCGCCCGCTTCGCCCTGAGTCTCGGCGACTCCGACGCCGCCGCGACAGGGCTATTCTCTGCGCACTTCAGGGCCTCCGTGCTGGCCTCGGAGGCCGAGGCCAGGATTGCGGCACTTGGCGCGAACATCGACGCCGCCCAGGCCGCCCAGGCTAAATCGGCCAAGCTCCTCGCCGACCTCGGCGGTCGCGAGGCCGCCGCCGCCGCTGCCACGGCGGCCGGAAAGACCGCGCCCAGTCTCGACGAGGCAAGGAAGGCGGCAAGGGACGAGCTGCTCCGCCTGGCGGAGGCGGTCGCATCCATAGCCGACCAGGAAGCCTCCCTCTCGACCCTCGAGGGAATGGCGGCCTCGTCCGTCTCCGACTTCTCCTCCATCGCCAAAGGCGGCGAGGAGGACGACAAGGCCTTCCATTCGATCATCGCCGCCCTCGGCTGGCGCTTCGAGCCCGAAGCCGCGGCCGCCGAACTTGCGGGGCCGGCGGCGCGCGGTGACCAGTTGGCTTCCCTCGCCCGCGCGAGACTCCTCCTCGCAGCCGCCCAGGGGGACGGGCACCCGGCCTTCGCGGCCCTGCAGGCGGTACGCGTGGAGGCCCTCGCCGCGGATCGCGAGCGAGCCCTTCTCGTCATCGAGGCCAGAATCGACCCGGCGGCCCTGAGGAAGATCGCCGGAACCCTGCCTCCTCCCTTCCTTCTCTCGAGTGCCTCTGCCGCCCTGGCGGCCATTGCCGGGGCCCAGGGCTCGATCGAGGTAGCGCCCGAAGCGGCAGAAGGCTCGGATGGGCAGGCTCTTTCGGCCTGGGCGGCTATCCTCAAGGAGGACCTTGCAAGCCTTGCCGCTAGGGTGGCTGCCCTTAGGGACGGGGCCCAGAGCGCGCGATCAAGCCTGATGGCGCTTGCGAAAAGCGCCTCGCTTATCGAGGACAGGCGGCTGGCCCGTGCCTGGTACGATTTCGAGAACGCCGCTCTCGAGCTTAGGACGGAACTTGGCTCCTATTACGACAGCCTCGACCTGCCGGCCAAGGCGACGCTCCAGTATCGCAAGGTCCTCGCCCTCGACCCAGGCAATATTCCCGCGCTCTACAGTCTCGCCCTCGCCGAGGACAAGTCCGGGGACTGGGCGGGGGCGGCAGCCCATTTCAAGGCCGTGGACGCGGCCGATCCAGGCTTTGAAAGCGCGGCGGCCCTCCATAACGGGATTGCACGACGGCAGGCGCCGAGCTACGAGGCGACGAGCAGCTTCCTGGCCGACCTCAATCATCAGGAATTCAGGGCCAGGACGGTGGCCGATTTTCCCGCGGGTTCCTGGTTTTCGATACGACCCTCGGCGACTGCCACCTCGATCCGCGACCGCTACCTCGGCTTTCCCGCCTACCTGGCCATCGATGTCGGAGCCGAGGCTAAAATCAGGCTGGACAAACTTGTGGGAACGGAAGGCCTGACGCTCAGGCCTTCCGGCAACTTGGTCGCGACGAGCGCGGATTACGCCGCCTACGGGGCCACGACCCTCAGCCCGGCCCAGTTCCTCGGGGAGCTGAGTCTCCTTAGCGGAGCGGGCCTGGGTCTCGACTTCGACTCGGGATCGTGGAGCGGCAGTCTTTCCTGGGACTATGGCCCCATCCTCGACAGCCTCAATCCGGCGACTACTCCGCTATTCCAGCATGCCGTCTCGCTGTCCGCCGGGGCCTGGTATCCGCTGGCCGGCCCTCTACGCTATGCCTCCTTCCGGACTTCGATTTCGGGGGGTTATGTCCCGGCCGATGGCGCTAATCTCTATGGCAGCGCCCTCCTCGAGGCTATTCCCGCCTTTCGCGTCCTGGACAGGCCCTGGGCAAATCTCGGCCTGCCCCTCGATATCGTCTACGAGGACTCGAAGCAGTCGAGAAACGCGCCCTACTACGCGGCGAACCGGCAGCTCACCTTGAAAGGCGGAATTCTCTGGCAATCGACTCATACTCTGTCGGGCGGGGACAGCCTCTCTCTCACGGCCGAAGTCCTCGGAGGCGCGGTCCTCCCCCAGGCCTTTTCGTCAAGCTCGGTCCCTCTGCCCTATGCCTATCTCTTCCTGCGCAGCGACTGGGCCAGGGCCGAGGCCAGCTATTCGCTGTCGCTCGAAGTCGCCGCGACCGATCCCCTCGCTGCATCCCCGGCCTATTGGTCATTGGCCCTGATCGGGGGGGCCTCGCTCAAGACACCCGACCTCTTGGCCCCCTAGATGGCTCAAGCTGGATGACCTGGCCTAGCCGTCCGTGTCTTCCGTGCCGGACGGCTTTGAAAGGGTCTTCTTTTGCGATATATTGATAGCATCTATCAATTTCGACTTGGTCGACAATTCGGCCGAAGGGCCTGGCGCCCGCGATTCGGCAAGTAGAGCCCCCCATGGCAGTTCTAAAGATCTTGGCCGCCTCGGCGGTGACCGCGATGTTATCCTTCTCCTGCACCCTTTTTATGGGTTCTCCCTCGACACCCGGCGCTCCCTCGAGCCTCGATCTGACGGTTTTCCAGAAGTCCTATATGTCGAGTTATTATGCCGAGAGGGCCGGCGGTCCCGCGGGAGTGGCGAGAAGCGCCAGGGCCCTGACGCCCTTCTCCTCTTCCGCTTCCATCGCCTCGCGCGCGACGGTGCCGGTGAACCAGCTTGCGACGACGGCCTTCGCCAGCCTCGTCGGCACTACGACCAGCCTCGCCAACTACCCGGAGCCGGGGCAGACAAGCGCCTTCTCCCTGTCCATCTATGCGACGACGCCCGGCGGCTTCAAGGTCTACGATGTCACCGTGACGACGAGCTTTCCCTCCACCGATGCCCGCAAGAGCTATGTCGAGGAATACTATGTCGCCGACGTGACGAGCAACCCTGGCTTCAGCTCGACGACCTCGGACATGGCCACCGCCTGGACAAGCCCGGCGAACCTTGCGGCGGACGGCGTCTGGACCGTCGACGATCCCGTCGTCAAGGCGGATTCGAGCAGTCCCTCCGGCTGGAGATGGGATCAGGCGGCGCGGGTTCGCATGGTCCTCACCTTCAGGGACGGGAGCACGCGGAACGAGACCATCGTCTCGTCTTCCCTCTCGGGGGGGCCTCTCTTCGATCCCGCGGCCTTCGATGTGAACGGCTCCCTCGATCTGAGCCAGGCCTTCCTTCCCGCGACGAGCGTCTCTCCCTATGATTCCATCAGCAATTCGGGCGTCATTTTTTCCTCCGTCGTCATGTACTACGTGACGCCCTCGACCACCTACAATTTCTGGTTCTGGTCGGGCTCGAGTGCCCAGACCATACTCGGTATTCGCTACTATACCGAGGTCGCCGATCCCGCCACGGGTACCTATACCGCCTACACGGTGAACTTCGAGAAGGCCATCGACCAGCTCACCACGACGGGAGGGAGCTTCACGACGACCCTCAAGACGGTACTCGTGGGTTCGACCTTCACCACCCTCGCCGAGTCGGTGCTCCGCCAACAGGTAGTCTACGGCCTCGGCAGCGCGACAAGCGGTTCGACCACCTACGCCGTGCCGACCGGCACGGGGGCGATGACGACTAACATGCAAAGCCGCGTCGTCAACATCGCCGGCCAAAAGGACTTCTATCTCAGCCAGCTCAACTCCGACAACGTGAGCCTGAGTTCCTGGGCCAGCTCGACCCTTTATACGCCGACAGGCGACGCCACGGAGATACTCGCGGGCGATTCGACCGCCGGCGTCTTTGTGCGCGACCAACAGACGACGCCGGCAACCGGAACCCTGCCCTACGCGGTGTTGACGACGGACATAGCGGGCTCCGGAGACCTCGCGACCCTCTTCACCTCGATCATCGAAGGTGCCTACATCCAGACAGGACTTTCGACGCCGACGGTCGTCTCGCCGAGCATAGCGATCTCGAGCCCCGGCTCATCCCTCAGCTTCAACGGGCAGCAGTCGGTGGGGACGACCGTCTCGACCAGCGTACCCAGCCTCGCCAACGCGGGGAGCCTCGAGGCCTGGGTCTACATAAACGCATTGACGGATACGGCGGGGATCATCCACAAGGGGGTCCTCGTCAATTTCACCGACGAGTGCTGGTCCCTCCAGGGCTGGGGCTCGAACGGTCAGATCGGCATCATCCTTGACCAGGCCGGAACGGGCAATACCTACGATTCGGTGCTGAGCAAGACCAAGTTGAATACGAAAAAGTGGTACTACCTGGTCGCAACCTGGGACAGGTCCACGAAGAAGATCGCCCTCTACATCAACGGCGCCCTCAACAACTCGGGCACGATGGTCAACACGGCTTCGGGCGTGCGCGACAACGCGAGCGCCATCCTCCTCGGTTCCCAGCTCCCCTCGAGCTACAGCACGACCTATGGCTACTTCGGTCTTGACGGCAAGATCGTGGGCGCCAGCGCCAGCCCCTCGGTCCTCACGGCCACGCAGATAGCCAATAATTACGCGGCCTACAAGACCATCAGCGCTTCCTGGTAGACTTGCCCACGGCATAGAGGGCCGGCCTCCGGGCCGGCCTTTTTTGCGCCTGCGCGTCCGGCGCCGGAGCGGTCAGGACCTCAGCGCCCGTATGCCTCGCCCGTGGCCCTGAGGAAGAGTATCTGATCGAAGCTGCGGAGGCCGGTGAAGGCGAAGGCGAGGCAGAGGGCGGAAGCGAGGGCGATGGAGATGAGATAGGGGAGGCCGAGATAGGCTTCGGAGCCCGCCGCGACGTTCGCGACGGAAAGAAGGAGGTCGAGGGTCGCGAAGGCGAAGGCGGCGATGGCCGCCCTTTTGTAAAGCTCCAGATAGAACAGGATGGTGAGACCGGTGAGGAAGGCGAGTTGGAAGAAGCCCGACACGAGGATGCGAATGAAGACGGTCGCCTCGAAGTCCAGTTCCCCGCTCAGATAAGGCGCCGCGAGGGCGAAGCCGAAGATCATGGCGACCTGGAAACCCGATTGAAGGGCCAGGTTGCTCGCGCTGCGGTATCGGATCCGGCGCGAGGCCGCGGCGATCTCGGGCAGGCGGCGCTTGGCGAGGGACACCACGAGATGCTTGAGGTTCAGGCTGAATTCCGTTTCCGTAACAATTGTGAAGAATACGAGGCCCGGGATGAGCGCGAGGTTGGCGTAGAAAAAAGCGCTGTCGTAGCGCGGATTGACGAGGAAATGGCTCCCCTGCGCGGCGGAACCCGAATGCAGGGCGAGCACGATCTTGTCCGCCCAGGTGGCGATCGAATAGAGGAGGCCCGCGAGGGCGAGGTTCTTGTAGCGCCATGCATAGTCGAGGAGGAGGGCTCCCATCTTCGGGAGGCTTTTGTGGCCGAGGGCCGATAGGGAGGCTCCGACGAGGAAGAGGGTGGCCAGGGCGTAGCCGGCGGCGAGGGCGAGGACGAGGTCGGCCGCCCCCCCCGAGGGGCCGGCCGCTCGGGCCATGGCGTACATCAGGCCCATGCCCGAGATGTAGGCCACGAGTATCCAGACGTAGCGACGGACGACGGTGACGGTCATCGTGGCTGCCCAGAGGACGTTGACGACGGACAAGAGGAGG
>DATKTD010000047.1:0-5989 GCA_035531315.1 Rectinemataceae bacterium | reverse complement strand
GCCAATCGTGGGTCTCCTCGTCGATGCCCTCTACGACGCGGCCATTCCCCTCGTCGAGTCCTTTCTCAACGATGTGGACACGCGCGACCTCGTCGAAAAAGGGGCGAACGAGATGGTGCGGAGGGCGGTTTCCCGCCTCGGCACCCTGCAGAGACTGATCGCGGGGGCGGCCAACTACGAGCGAAACATCGCCGAAACCATGCCCGAGACCATCGAGGATCTCGTATCCATGGTCTCGGGCATTCTCCGCTCCCCCTCGATGCGGGCCAAGGTGCGCGAGGCCGCCCTCGAGGGTTGGGAGTCCCCCGACGAGGGAAAGAGGGGCCTGGCCTCGAGACTGGCTTCCTCCTTTTCGCGGGAGGCCCTATGGAGGGCCCTCGCCCTCGTTTTGGCCAGCCTGGTCGAAAAGGGGCCGGGCATCGCCAGTCGGGTCGAGGCCCTCGTCCATTCCGGCAAGGACCTGAGCCTGGTCTCCCTCCTCGCCTCTTTCGGCCTTGGCGGCGAACTCAAGATGCCCGGACTCGCCGATCTCGGCAGCCTTCTCGGGGGCAACGAAGCCGCGGCCAGGGCCCTCGCCAGTGCCCGCGAGGTCTTCATCGCCGCCCTTCTGGAGGCCCTCTCCGCCTCGTCGATCGCGGAAATTCTCGCCCTCGACGGGGAGGCGAAGCGTTCGATTTCCGCCTGGCTCGCCGCTACGAGCCTCGCCATCCTCGACGCCGAGGCCGACTCGATAGTCGAGAGCCTCGACATGCGGGCCCTTGTTATTGAAAAATTGGGCTCAATGGATAATAATGAAGCGAAATCGGCCTTCGGCCCATTGCTCAAAGGTTCAGGCCGGGTCCTGGCCCTTTCGTTCGGCGGCCTGGGCTTTCTTGCCGGCCTGATCGATGTCGCGATTATTAAAATGTTGGGCGGCTGAGGATTCTCCGGCCGCCTCCGGGGCTTCCCCGACTGGTGTCGAAAATGGAAAAACAGAACACGAAGACGGTCCTGGCCGTATGTCGGGACGAGGGTATGTACGATCGCTTTCGCGCGGCCTCTCCCGAGGCGACGGAGTGTCTGCGGGCCGAATCCGCCGACCAGGCCATCGTGGCCCTCGCGGAATGGTCCCCCGACCTCGTGGTGATCGAGGATGGCTTCGACGAGGGCGGCGAGGCCCTCGTGAAACGCATGCGTCTGTCTCCGCGAAGCGAGGGCAGCCAGTTCCTCGTCGTGGCCGCTACGGCGGCCTCGGCCGAAATCGCCTTGCTCGCGGGCTTCGACGCGGCCATCCTCGCCTCGGCAAGTCCCGATGAGGTCCGTCTCGCCATCCGGGGGGCCTTCCTCCGGAGGAAGCGTTGCGCGGCCCTCATCGCCGAGCGCAATTTCCTCGGGGCGGCGGTCCGCCGCGAAGAGAGCCTGTCCCGGCAGCTTCTCGCCCACCATGTTGCCCTCGAGGAAGCCCTCCTCGCAACGGGCCACTCGCGAGTCGAGTCTGCCTCCCCCCCTCAGTCCCCGCCCGGGAACCTGGCTGCCGCTTCGGCGCAAAGATAGAAGGAGCCGGTCACGAGGAGGGCCATGCCCTCGTTTCGCGCTTTTTCCAGGGCCGCATCGAAGGCCCTGAGCGGATCTTCGATCAGCCTCGTCCTCGGCTCCACCGCGGAAAAGCTCGCGAAGACCGCCTCGGGATCGCTTGTCTTGAAGCTGCCCGGCCTCGTCACGATGACATCGTCGAAGTGTCCTCCCAGTATCCCTGCCATTTCGGCATGGTGTTTGTCGATGGCGCAGGCGAAGAGGAGGAGCTTCGGGCCCGGAAAGAGGTCCTCGAAGGTGGCGAGGGCAAGGCTGACCGAGGCCGGTGTGTGCGCCCCGTCGAGGACCACGGGTGGTTCTTCCGAAATCAGTTCGAAGCGGGCGGGAAGGCGGACTCTGGCCAGGCCGCTTCGTACCGCCTCCGCGTCGAGGCCCGGTTCCACGAGTGCCGCTGCCAGTATCGCCTGGCCCATGTTGCGGGCCTGGACTTTCCCCACGAGGGGCGTCGAGAGGTCCAGGCTCCTCCCGAAGGGCCAGGAACCCTCGAAGGAAAGCCTCGCCCAGGTACCCCTCCGCCCGACCCGGCAGTCCTCGATGCGGACCAAGGTGGCCGCATCGTAGAGCCGGCTCCCCCTCTCGGAAGCCGTCTTTTCGAGCACGGCCCGGGCAGCGGGAAGCTGGGCGGAGATGCAGACCGGCTTCCCCGTCTTGATTATGCCGGCCTTCTCGAAGGCTATCTTCTCGATGCTGTCGCCCAGCCACTCGGTATGCTCGAGTTCCAGGGGGGTGATGACGCTCAGCTCGGGCTCGACGATGTTGGTCGAGTCAAGACGGCCGCCGAGGCCGGTCTCGATGACGGCGATGTCGCAGCCCGCGAGGCGGAAGGTCTCGAAGGCGACGAGGGTCGAGAGTTCGAAATAGGTCGGCAGCTCGTCGCCGGGGAAGTCGGCGGCCACCTTGCCCTCCACAAGACGCCGAAGCCGGGCCGCGGCCTCGGCGATGATGGCATCCTCGATCTCGGCGTCGGCGAGGGCGATCCGCTCCTTCCAGTGGAGGAGGTGGGGGGAGGTGTAGAGACCCACGCGGTGACCGGCGGCCGCGAGAATCCTCGCTATCATCGTGGAGACCGACCCCTTGCCCTTCGAACCCGCGATATGGACGCAGCGATACCTCCCTTCCGGAGAGCCGAGGGCCTGGGCGAGGGCCCGCATTCTGTCCAGTTTGAAGACCGTGGCCTGACCCTTTTCGACATTCACGAAGCCGAGGAGCCAGGCATAGACCTCCTCGGAGTCGGCAAAACTGTTATCCATGGGCGCGGATGGTGCATCCTCTTCCGAAGCCTCGTCAAGTGCGGGGCCGGGGCGGTCGATACTCGGTGGAGAGGACAACGTGCGAGAGAGAGAACCTTCACTCCAGCATCAACGACATCGGAGCCATCGCCCCCTCCGCGCCGAGGGGCTTCTCATTCTTTCGGGCGAGGACCTCCTCTTCGACAGGGCGGACGAGTTGCTGCGCGGCATCCATCTTCCTCTTTTCGAGGAACATTTCGGGCCGGTCTGGCCGCGCGAGGCCCTCGAATCGGCCTGGCGACGCTCCTCCTTCGACCGAGGGGGGGGCAGCAGGGCCAGACTCGCCCGTCTCGCGGCCATGCTCTCCATCGTCGCCTCCGAGGTGGAGGAGGCCGACAGGGCCCTAGACTTCGGCGCATGTTCCCGTTCGCTCTGGTCCTGGCTTGCCCTCGTTCCCTCGCCATCGACCGGCAGCCTCGCCCGCTTCATCGCGGGTAGGGGAGGCCTCGCGAGGAGCCTTGCCCCCGTCCTCTCCTTTTCCGTCGACCTCGACGCCAGGCTCCGGGCTCTTCGCCTCCCCGGATTGAGGCCGGGCCTCGATTCCCTCCACGCGACCCTTCCCCGGAGCGTTGGCCTTGCCGCGGTAACCGGTTTGCCCGGCTCTGTCATAGCCGGTGCCGACTCGCGGGGCCGATGGTGGCGGCTATGGGATGACGCCCTGCACAGTCCGATCGCGACCCTGGCCTCGGATATAGGAATCGCCCGGTCCCTGGGCGACGAGGAACGCGGCGGCATGCCGCGCTTCGGTTCGGGCCGCCTCCTCGTGATAGGCACCAGGGAGGGCGATCGCAGCTTGGCCAAGGCCCTCGGCGCCGAATTCATCCAGGTGCTCGAGGGCCTCGAAGAGGAGGCCCTCGACGGCCTCGCGCGGGGATTCGCCTCGCTTCGCCTGCCGGCGAAGACTGTCTCCCGCGCCGCTCCACCCATGCCCCCGACTCTCAGCGCCGCTTCTGCCTCTCCCTGAATTTGCCCTCGACAAGGAGCCAGGAGAGGGGCCAGGCGACTGGTCCCCCTTCTCGGACCTCGGTCAATTCCGCCCTGATCCGCGCCAGCATCCCCTCGTCGAGGGAGGCCGAGAGTTGGGCTCCGAAGGGCGAGGTCTTCGACAGCCATGCCTCGATTTCCCTTTCCGAAATTCTCTTCCGGGTTTCGGCCGAGGCCTCATCGACCGATAGGCTGGCAAAATGTGCTGTGGCGGCTTCGAGGATCTCCATTATTGCCTCGGGCTGGGGGCCGAGGGGGGGGAGATCGCTTCTTGCGTAGAAAATCGCTTCGGCCTCCTCGAGGGCGGCGGCTTGGGGCGATCCGGGCGAAAGAAGTCTCGACAAGCGTCCGCCCTTTCTGGGCAGGGACTCGACGGAGAGGAAGCGACCCTCCCCGAAGGCTTCCGCCAGTCGGCGAAGGAGGCCGCCCGGGTCGTCGCTCCGCGACAGGAGGTCGAGGCCGAGGACAAGGTCGAAGGCCGACATTCCCGCGCCCTCGGCCAGGGCCCGCGATAGGGCCTCCGCCCCGAGCGAAGCGAAGTCGGCCAGGACGAGGGTCTCGGGCCTGGCAAGTTCGGGAAGGCCCTCGGAAAAGGCCCTTATCCTTTCGGCATCGGCCTCTCTGAGCGCCAGGGCGACGACGCTGCCCTCCGAGGCGCGTCGGAGGGCCTCCCATACGAGAAAACCTTCGCCCGCGTCCAGGACGAGGATGCGATCGCCCCGCCCGGGCTTGGCGCGGGCAAAGAGGGCCTCGCGGAGGAGGCTGAGCCTTTCGGCCGTTCCCGCCTCGGCCCTCCGCCCCCATTCCGAACGCAGCTCCCCTTCGCGGGACCAGATGAGGACATCGGCTTCGCCTTCCTCATCCCGGGACATGGCGGCGAATTGGGCCTCGCGGCGTTGGAGCACGAGGGGTCGCCTCTCCCCCTCGAGGCCGAGGCTGCCCGGCCGGTAAAAGAATTTTCCCCGTACGGCCATGGGCAGGTAGTCCTGTTTGACCCAATGGTCCTTCCATGCGTGGGGATAGCGGTAGCCCTCTCCGTCGCCGAAGCCTTTGGCGTCGCGGTTCGCATCGCGAAGATGACGGGGCACCTCGGCCCTCTCCGCCTCCACGGCGGCCAGCGCGTCGAAGTAGCCCAGGGCCGAATTGGACTTTGGGGCGGTCGCGAGATAGAGGGCGGCCTCGGCGAGGTGGTGCTGGCCCTCGGGCATGCCGACCCTCTCGAAGGCCGCCGCCGCCGCCGTCACGACGGAGAGGGCCATAGGGTCGGCGAGACCGACATCCTCGGCGGCCGAGATCACCATCCGCCGCCAGGCGAAGGAGGGATCCTCGCCGGCGTAGATCATCCTCGCCATCCAGTAGAGGGCGGCGTCGGGGTCCGAACCCCTTATGCTCTTTATGAAGGCGCTCGCGGCGTCGTAGTGGTAGTCCCCGTCCTTGTCGTAGAGGACGGCCCTGCGCTGGATGCTCTCCTCGGCCGCGGCCAATCCCACCCTGATGCGTGTTTCGGCCGGCGGGGGCCAGCCTTCGACACTCGTCTCGACGGCGAGTTCGAGGGCGTTGAGGAGGCTCCTCGCGTCGCCCTCGGCCACGGCTACGAGGTGCTCGAGGGCCCCCTCCTCGAAATCGATCGTCCAGCGCCCATAGCCCCTTTCGACGTCGGCCAAGGCGCGTTGCGCGACCTTGGTGAGGTCCGCTTCGGTGAGGGCCGAGAGCTTGAAGACCCGCGATCGGGAGACGAGGGCCTTGTTCACCTCGAAAAAGGGATTTTCCGTGGTCGCGCCGACGAGGATGATGGTGCCGTTCTCCACCCAGGGGAGGAGGGCGTCCTGCTGGGCCTTGTTCCAGCGATGCACCTCGTCCACGAAGAGGATGGTCTTGCGGTCGTGGAGTTCGCGGAAACGCTTGGCCTCCTCAACGGCCGCGCGTATGTCCGCGATGCCGGCGAGGACGGCGTTCAGGCTGACGAAGCGGCTCGCCGTCGTGCCCGCGATGACGCGGGCCAGGGTCGTCTTTCCCGTGCCGGGCGGCCCGGAAAAAATGATGGAACCGAGCTGGTCCTTCTGGATGGCCCGGCGGAGGAGGCGCCCCGGCCCGACGATGGCTTCCTGGCCGGCGATCTCGTCGAGGTTGCGGGGCCGCATCCT
>DATKTD010000046.1:0-7466 GCA_035531315.1 Rectinemataceae bacterium | reverse complement strand
GGAAAATTCGACACCGCGTCGGTCGGCGAAGAACTCAAGGCGATTCCAGGCGTCTCCTCCATCCTTCCCTTCCGCGAGGCGATGGTCCTGGTCTCGACCCCGGAAGGCCGCGTCTCGACCCTGCGCCTCATGGTCCTTCCGCGGGATTTCGCGGAGCGGGACCCCGGTTTCGCGAGGGAACTCGGCATAGATGACTCTGTCTTCTCGGGCTCCGGGGGCATCGTCGCGGGAGCCGAGGCGGCCCGGTCCCTCGGTCTCCACCGGGGAGAGACCCTCACCCTCCTCCTGCCATCGGCCAGCCTCGAGGAAGGTGTCGGCGTCGACAGGCTCGACCTCAGACTATCCGCGACCTTCAGTTCCGGATTCTGGCAATTCGATTCCGGCCTGGCCCTCCTTCCCGAAGACTCCTTTCCGCCTTCCCTCTCGAAACAGGCCGGATGGGCCCCCATCCTCGGCATAAAACTCCGCAACAGGTATTCCGATGCGGTCTTCGCCGAGATCGTTTCGCAGCGTCTTGCCGCCCTGGGCATCCATGATCTCAGGGTCGAATCCTGGCGCGACTACAACAGGGCCTTTTTCGGCGCTCTCGGCACCGAAAAGGGCATGATGTTCCTTCTCCTCGGTCTCGTATTCCTCGTGGTTGCCATTAACATCCACCATGCCATGCGCCGCATTGTCGCCATGCGCTCCGAGGACATCGCCATACTCCGCTCCCTCGGCGCCTCGGAGGGGGATCTCGCCGCCGTCTTCGCCTGGAACGGCCTGACGACGGGGATTGCTGGGGCCTTCGTTGGCCTCCTTGTCGGCTCCTTCATTTCCGTGAACATCAACGAACTCATAAGCGGTGGCGCCCAGGCCCTCTCGGCCATATCGGCATTGCTCTCCCGCTTGGTGCCGAGCCTGCCTGCCCCCCTGCCCCTCGATTCTGTATTCTATCTCCAGGAGCTGCCCGTGCGCTTCGAATTGCCCGAAACCATTCTTGTGGCCTTCCTCGCCATGGCCTCGGCCCTCCTCGCCTCGGTATCCGCCTCGCGGGAACTTTCGAGGCTCAGGCCGGCGGAGATCCTCCGCCATGAATGAGGCTCTTCTCGCGATAGTCGACCTCGTGCGCCGTTTTTCGACGGAAGCCGAGGATCTCATCGTCCTCGACCACCTTGGTTTTTCGGTCGGTAGGGGAGAATCGGTAGCCATCATGGGAGCGAGCGGCAGCGGCAAGAGCACCCTTCTATCGCTCATCGGGGGTTTGGACAAGGCCGACGGCGGAAGCATTCTGGTAGAAGGCGCCGACATCGTCGGCTTCGACGAGTCGGCCCTGGGCGACTATCGCTCCCGCTTCGTCGGCTTCGTCTTTCAGTTCCATTACCTCATCCGCGACCTGAGCGCCCAGGAAAACGTCGCCCTTCCGGCGATGATGAGGGGTGAGGGCAAAAAACCCGCCCTCAAGAAGGCGGCGGAACTCCTCGGCGAACTCGGCCTTGGCGAAAGGCTCGGCCATGTTCCCTCGAAGCTATCGGGTGGAGAGCGACAGCGCGCCGCCATCGCGCGCGCCCTCGTCAACGAGCCGCCCCTCGTTCTCGCCGACGAACCGACGGGCAACCTCGACGCCGCCAACGCCTCCGCCGTGGGAGAGCTTCTCTTCGACCTACCCGCTCGCTTCGGGACGACTTTGATCGTCGCGACTCATGACGCTTCGATCGCCGGCCGGGCCGGGAGGAGTCTTCGCCTCAGCCAGGGAAGGCTCGAGACCATATGAAAACCGGGGCGGCCTTCTTTCTCGCCGGAAGGATGGCGGGTTCGGCGGGTTTGCGGGGGGCGCCCGCGAGGCATATCAGGGGAGCCATACTCGGCATCGCCTTGAGCCTCGTGCCCTTCGTACTTGTTCTCCTGGTAGCCGATGGCATGATAAATGGCATCAGTTCGCGCTATCTGGAAACCTGGTCCTGGCACTTTCAGGCCGAAACCATGGGGCCGGAGAGCCTGGCGGGGAACGAGGCCGCCGCCGAGACGCTCAGAAGGCTGCCGGGCGTAACCGCGGCCTATCCCGAAATCCGAGGGGCGGCCCTCGCGGTCCATGGGGGCAACTCCGCTCCTGCCCTGCTCCGGGGCCTCGAGCCCTCGGCCTTGAAGGAGGCGGGCATGTTGCGCTACCTCCGCCTCCTTCAAGGCGACAGGACCCTATCGGGAAACCATGCCCTCGTAGGGTCAGAGACGGCTCACAAGCTGGGTCTCGGCGTCGGTGACAGTTTTGTCGTCGTTACGGGGAGCGGCAGCGGCATGGGCGCCAAGACGACGATTCTCCGCGTCGGGGGCATCGTTTCGGCCGGTTATCGCGATCTCGACGAACTCTGGATCTTCGTCCCTAGACAGCTTGCGGATCGGATCCTACCTGTCGTGGCCCGCCAGGACCTCATCGGCATCAAGGTCGTCGATCCCTATGCCAATCCAGAGGCCGACGTCCTCCGTTTCATGAAAGCCCTTTCCCCGGACGGGAACGAGGGTCTTGGCTCGACCTGGATCATTCGCCCCTGGAAGGACCTCGAAAGGAACCTTTTCGCCTCCTTCGAAACGACGAGGGCCCTCCTCCTCGTGATCATGTGCATCTCGGTCCTCGTCGCGGCGGCCAATGTCAGTTCGGCCCTCGTGATGATAGTGTTGGAACGCTCGCGCGACATCGCCATCATCAAGGCCACGGGAGCCTCCCCCAACTTCGTCGCCCTGGTATTTCTCTTGACCGGGGGAGGAACCGGTCTCCTCGGCAGCGTCTTCGGGGTCGGTCTCGGCGCCCTCGCTGCCTGGAAGGTCAACGAGCTTATCGGCGGCATCGAATGGATCCTCGATGTCGCGACGGGGATCTGGGCCAGGATACAGGGCGGCAGAGCCCTTCCCATCCACCTCCTCGACACCGCCTACTATCTGGAAAGGATCCCCGTCCGTCTCGATCCCTTTGAGCTTCTCGCCGTCGCGGGTCTCGCGATCCTTCTCTCCCTCCTTGCCTCGACCCTGCCGGCGATTCGCGCGGCCAGGCTCCCCCCCCTGGAGATCATGCGGAAGGCCTAGAGGGGAGGGTCCCTAGCGCCTATTCAAAGGCGTGGGGCAGCCGATGGTGGAGGATTCCTTTGGAAGGGCAAAAAGGGTATAGTTATCGCTCCAAGCCGCTCTTTTCCTGGCTATTTGAAGTGGCGGGGCATCGTCGTGGCGTAATGCATCGAGAGATTGGATATTCCCGAGGGAGGGACAGGTGAAGAAGGACAACGAGCCGGGTGTCGAAAGGACAGCCGATGTGGGAGAGAAACTCAAGGCCCTCGAAGCGGCCCGTCTCCAGATAGAAAAGCAGTTTGGCCAGGGTTCGTTGATGAAGCTGGGATCCCACGAGAACGCCCCCGGCATCGACGCCGTCCCCTCGGGCTCCATCCTCCTCGACGAGGCCCTTGGTGTCGGCGGTTATCCCCGCGGAAGGGTCATAGAGATATACGGGCCCGAATCCTCCGGCAAGACGACCCTCGCCCTCCATGCCATAGCCGAGGCCCAGAAAAAGGGCGGCATAGCGGCCTTCATCGACGCCGAACACGCCCTCGACCCGGTCTACGCCAAGAATCTTGGCGTCAATATCGACGAGCTTTGGGTTTCCCAGCCAGATAACGGCGAGCAGGCCCTCGAGATCACGGAATCCCTTGTCCGCTCCGGCGCCGTGGACATCATCGTCGTCGACTCGGTGGCGGCCCTGACACCCCAGGCCGAGATAGAGGGCGATATGGGCGATGCCCACGTCGGCCTCCAGGCCCGACTCATGAGCCAGGCCCTGCGCAAGCTCACCGGTACTCTCTCCAAGTCCAAGACCATCCTCATCTTCATCAACCAGATCCGCATGAAGATAGGCGTGATGTTCGGCAATCCCGAAACGACGACGGGCGGCAATGCCCTGAAATTCTATTCCTCCGTGCGACTCGAGGTACGCAAGATCGAGACCATCGAAAAGGGCGAGGAGGAGGCCATAGGCAATCGCGTCCGCGTCAAGGTCGTCAAGAACAAGGTCGCGCCGCCCTTCCGCAAGGTCGAGCTCGAGATCATGTTCGGCAAGGGAATCTCGGCCTCGGGCTCCCTCATAGACGCTGCCGTCAAGTATGACATCGTCGATAAAAAGGGAGCCTGGTATGCCTTCGGCGAGGACAAGATAGGGCAGGGCCGGGAGAACGCGAAGACCTTCATGGAACAGAATCCCGACATCGCGGCCGAGATCGAGCGTCGCGTCCGCAGCCGCATCTTCGATCCCAAGCCGCCGGAGACTCCGGCCCCCGCCGAGGCCAAGGCGGGATCTTCGCCCGTCCTAGCCGCGACCATGGCTCAAACGGGGGCTGGCGCCCAGAAGGCGACGGCAAAGGGCGCGGGCTCGACCCCCTCTTCCCCGGCTTCAGCAACTCCAGCGGCCGGCCCCGCCAAGGCTGCTCCCCTCGCTCCGGCGGCCAAGGCCAAGGCGGCGAGCGTCGCCGACGACGACGGATTGTTCTGAAGTGGATGGAAGGGTCTACCTCGGCCTCGGCTCCAACACCGGCGATTCGGTCGATACCCTACGCCGTGCGGTCGAGGCCCTGGGCGAAGGCCTATCCCAAATCCGGGTCTCCTCCCTGTGGCTTTCGGCTCCCCGCTATGTCTTCGACCAGCCGCCCTACTACAATCTGGTCATCGAGGGCGATTGCGGCCTCGAGCCCGAGGCCCTGCTGGATTTCACCTCGGCCATCGAGGCGCGTTTCGGTCGGGATCGGAGCCGCGAGAGACCGAAGGGGCCCCGCAGCCTCGACATAGACCTCCTCCTGTACGGGAACCGCCTCATCGATACGGATCGCCTCGTTCTTCCCCACCCGGGCATGGAAGAGCGCAAGTTCGTCCTCCTTCCCCTGGTGGAGCTTGCCCCCGGTCTTTCCAATCCCCGAGACGGCCACGCCTACCTCGAATGCCTTGCCGCTCTGGGGACTCAGGGTATTTACCTAGCCCCTCCGTCCGACTATGATCGCTTCGCTTCCGGGCAAGGCCCGGGGGGGCCACACTCCACCTCGAGGCAGCAGCTGATCACATGAACGGACCACAAGCCATCCCGGACCCGACCGCGGCGGAACAGGGACCCGAGGGCAGGGGCGGAGAGGGACGAAAGTTCCGTCTCGCCGACTTCGAGGGGCCCCTCGACCTCCTCCTCTACCTCATCAGACAGAACGAGGTCTCGATCTACGACATTCCCATAGCCTCGATTACCGAGCAGTATCTCGGCTATCTCGAAGGCGACGAGGGTGTCGATCTCGAGGACCTCGTCGAGTTCTACTCCATGGCGGCGAGCCTTCTCTATATCAAGTCGAAGATGCTGCTTCCCGTCGAGGTCGACCTCGGCGACGAATTCGACGATCCACGCCGCGATCTCATAGAAAAGCTCATCGAGTACCAGAAATACAAGAAACTCACCGAGCTCATGGAGCAGAAGGAGATGGAGGTCGAGTGGTCCCTCGAGCGCAAGAAGATGCAAAGGCCGCTTCCCTTCGCCGAGGAGGAGTCGCTCTGGGAGGATATTGGCGTATGGGACCTGCTCAGAACCTTTTCCTCCCTCGTCACGAACGTCAGCTCCGAAAGGATAATAGACCTCTACGAGGAGGTTTCGATCAACGAGAAGCTCGCCCTCATCAACGAGTTTCTCGACAGGGACGGGCAGTTCTCCTTTACGGACCTCATCACGAGGCCTCACTCGACGATGGATGTCGCCTGTGCCTTCCTCGCGATGCTCGAGGCCGTCAAATTCAGGATGATCACCATTCAACAACATCGCCTCTTCGGCGACATCAGGATACGCAGGCGCGTGGAGGACGGCGATGGAAGCCCGGCTTGAAAAGGAGGCCGCCCTCGTCCAGACGGTCCTCTTCCTCGAATCAGAGGCCATGGACGAGGCCTCGCTCGCCAGGGCGACGAGGCTTTCCGTCGACGTCGTCGTGGTGGCCCTCGAAGTTCTCGCCGAGGAGCTCGCCTCCCCGGCCCAGGGCCTCGAACTCACGAAGACGGGGGGGGGCTGGATCCTCGCGCCCAAGGCCGAACTCTGGGAGAGCCTCAAGGACCGCTATGGCAAAAAGGCGGAGTCCAGGCTATCCCGGGCGGCCCTGGAAACCCTCTCGATCGTCGCCTATTCCCAGCCGGTCACTCGGGCCGAGGTGGAGGCCATCCGCGGCGTTTCGGCCGACGGCATGATGCGCTTTCTCCTCGAAAGGGACTTCATCAAGGAAGTTGGCAAGAAAGACGTTCCGGGCAAACCCGTGCAATACGGCACGACCAAGGAATTCCTCAAGTATTTCCGCCTCGGCTCGATCGCCGACCTTCCCCGCCTCGATGACCTCGAGCGCGATCGCTTCGAGGAGGAAGGCGATGGACCAGTCCCCGAAAACGCCACTTGAACCCTCAGCGGAGGGATCCCGGGATCCCTCCGCGCCCATCAGGCTCCAGGCTTTTATCGCCCGCTGCGGCGCCTCCTCGAGGAGGGCGGCGGAGGCCCTCATCCTCGCCGGTCGCGTCCAGGTCAACGGGGAAAAGGTGACAGAGCTCGGCACGAAGGTCGGGCTCGGCGACAGGGTCAGCCTCGACGGCAAGGATCTGGAAATCGAGGCGAACAAGCGCCACATCGTCCTCAATAAGCCGCGAGGCTTCGTGTCGACCATGGACGACCCCGAGGGGCGGCCCCTTGCCGTCGGCCTCATCAAGCCCTATGTCAGCGAGAGGATCTACAACGTCGGTCGCCTGGATCAGTGGTCTCAGGGTCTCCTTCTTTTCACCAACGATGGCGATTTCGCCGCGAAGGTCGGCCACCCCTCGAGCGGCATCGAAAAGGAATACGAGCTGCGATGCTCTGTCGACATCCCCGATTCCCTCCTTGCGGAATTCGTGGAAGGCCTTGTCGCCGAGGGGCAGCGCTACCGCGCCGAAAAGGCCCGCAAGATCGAGGCCCGGGTTGCACGGATAATCCTGGTGGAGGGGCGGAACCGGGAAATCCGAAGGGTCTTCGCGTCGCGCTCGATTCAGGTCGAATCCCTGGTTCGCGTCAGGATCGGCCCCGTTCTAATCGGCGACCTCGCGGAAGGGGCCTTTCGTGAGCTGACCGGGGAGGAGCTCAGGCTGTTTTCGGGAGCTCGGCCCCAATGACCATAGCCATCGACGGCCCCGCGGGCTCGGGCAAGAGCAGCATAGCGAGAATGCTCGCCAGCGGCCTCGGCTTCGCCTATGTCAATTCCGGCAATCTTTATCGGATCCTGACCCTCGCCGCCCTTAGGGCGGGCTGCCTGGGCGAGGGCGCGGAGGCCATCCTCGGAATTGCCCGTCAGGCCCGCATCGAGTTTCGTGAGGGAAGGCACTTCCTCGATGGGGAGGACGTCGAGGACGTCCTCCATTCCGCCGGGGTTGACGCCCAGGTGGCCCAGGTTTCGGCGATTCCAGCCCTTCGGGAC
>DATKTD010000045.1:0-8522 GCA_035531315.1 Rectinemataceae bacterium | reverse complement strand
GAACTTCGTGTGAGGGGTGATCGAACCGGGCTTGGCGAGAACCTGTCCGCGCTCGACCTCTTTCTTGTCGATACCGCGAAGGAGGGTACCGACGTTATCGCCGGCCTGGCCCTCGTCGAGGAGCTTGTTGAACATCTCGATGCCGGTGACCGTGGTCGTCTTGGTCGGCTTGATGCCGACGATCTCGACCGTCTCATTGATCTTGATCATGCCGCGCTCGATACGACCGGTGACGACCGTGCCACGACCGGAGATCGAGAAAACGTCCTCGATCGGCGTCAGGAAGGGCTTGTCGGTGACGCGCTCGGGATCGGGGAAGAAGGTATCCATCGCGTCGAGGAGGTCCTGGATGCACTTGGTGGCCTCGGCGTTGTCCGGCTCGGAAAGGGCCTTGAAGGCCGAACCCTTGATGATGGGGGTGGTGTCGCCGGGGAACTGGTAGAACTTAAGGAGGTCGCGGACCTCTTCCTCGACGAGGTCGATGAGCTCGGCGTCGTCGACGAGGTCGACCTTGTTGAGGAAAACAAGGACGGAGGGGACGCCGACCTGGCGGGCGAGGAGGACGTGCTCACGGGTCTGGGGCATGACGGAGTCGGGGGCCGAAACGACGAGGACGGCTCCATCCATCTGGGCGGCGCCGGTGATCATGTTCTTGATGTAGTCGGCGTGGCCGGGGCAGTCGATGTGCGCGTAGTGGCGCTTCCCGGACTGGTACTCGAGGTGCCGGGTGTTGATCGTGATACCGCGGGCCTTTTCCTCGGGGGCGTTGTCGATGTCGTCGAACTTCATCGCCTTGTCGCCGAACTTGCGCGAGCAATACTGGGTGATGGCGGCCGACAGCGTGGTCTTTCCATGATCGATGTGGCCGATCGTGCCGACGTTCATGTGCGGCTTGGTACGCTCGAATTTCTCTTTGGCCATATTCAAACTCCTCCTTGGCTTCGTACCGCCAATAGTTTTCTGCGTGAGTTCCCGGATGATACAGGAAAGTCAAGAGCTTATCAAGGGGCGTTCGGCGGCCGGGGCAAGCGCTTTCAGCCTCCGCCCTCGGCCCCCACGATCGTCGCGAGGAGCTCTTCCCTCTTCCAGGGTTTGCCGAAGATCCGGAGCGCCCCCCCCTCTTCGACGCAGCGGCGCATCGCCTCTTCGTCGGCCTGGCCGGTGATCACGATGGAACGCAGGCCGGGGAATTTCTTCTTGGCGGTGATGACGAGTTCGTCCCCCCTCATCCCCGGCATGAGCCAGTCGGTGACGAGCATGAAGATCTCGACGCCGTCGGCGACGAGTGCGTCGAGGAGGGACAGGGCCTCGGCGGCGTCCAGGGCGGTTTCGATGAGGAAACGGGACCCCAGGGCCCGTTGGATTTCGCGTTTGAGGGCGAGGAGTTGAATAGCCTCATCGTCGACGCAAACGATCGCGCGGGCGCTCATGAATCGCTCCTCCGTTGCCGGCCGGCCTCCGCGGCCGACGCCTCGACCCTTTCGACTGCCGGAAGGGACACGACGAAGCTGCTGCCCTCCGATCCCGTCGAGAAGGAAATGACCCCTCCGCAGGTATCGAGTATCTTCCTGCAGATCGCAAGACCCAGACCCGTGCCCTCGCCGATGGCCTTTGTGGTAAAGAAGGGCTCGAATATCCGCGACCGCAGCTCCGGCGGGATGCCCGGGCCGCTGTCTCGCACCGTCACGAGGATCCGATCCTCCGCGCGCCTGATGCCCAGACCGAGACGCCCTTCGTACCTCATGGCCTGGAGGGCGTTGTTGATGAGGTTGATCCAAACCTGGTTGAGACTGCCGCGATGGGCCAAGACCAGTCCCTCGTCGGCATAGTCGGTCTCGACCGTGACGCCGTACTTGATCTTGTTGCGGTAAAGGGCGATGAGGTTCTCGAGTTCTTTCCTGACGCTGAGCCGCTGGGCCCGCTCGCCCTCGTCGGGATGCGAATAGTACTTGAGCGCAAGGACGACGCTGCTCGCCTTGTCGCAGGCGTCCCTGATTATCTCGGAGCTCTGCCGCAGCATGGCGACGGAATGGACGACGGACAGCACACCGTCGCGGTCCCTGAAGCGCGCGAGGGCCAGGCCCTTCGTCGCTCTATCGCCGAGCCCGAGGTCGAGGATCATCTCGGCGGAGCGGTAGTCGAGGCTCTCTCCCCGAGCCGCGAAATCCGCGATGAGGGCCTTTTTCTCGCTCCGGTCGGGCACGGGCCCGAGGTTGGAGGCGAAGGCCAGGGACTCCTCGAGGAGGGCGACGAAGTCGCCTAGCTCCGAGGAATCGAGGGAGCGAACGAACTCCACGAGCCGCGCGGTATCATCGCTAAGCGACGCGATGATGTTGTCGTTCGAAGACGAGATGGCGCCCAGCGGCGTGTTTATCTCGTGGGCCAGACCCGCGACGAGCTGGCCGAGGGCGGCGAGCTTTTCCGACTGGATGAGGCGGGACTGGGTTTCGGTGAGCTCGTCGAGGGCCTGCTTCAGCCTATCGTTGCTGCGAGTGAGGTCGCCGAATCTCCGGCTCAGGAAGAATACGACGACGACCGAGAGGGAGGCGAGGGCCGCCGCCAGGACAAGGAGGCCGAGGACGTTCGCCAACTGGCGATTCCGCGCGGCCGAAACCTCGATGCCCACGCGGACCACGCCGACCACCCCCTCGTCGAAGCCCCCGCGATAGGGCACGACGATCTCCTTGATTCGGTCCCTGCCCACGCGAAGCTCGGCCAGGGCGGGCTTGTCTGTGGCCAAGGCGCGGCGGCTGAGGGCCAGACGCTCGGGCGACACGGCGCCGCCGTCCAGATCAGGATCGCTGTTCGCTATGATGACCCCGTCGAGATCCTCGACCGAGATCGAGGCGAGGGCAGGGACATGGGTCTTCATTTCCTCGACGAGGAGGCGGGTCTGGTATTTCCCCGAAAAGCTCACCCTGCTGATGGAATCGCTCAGGATGGCGGTGATGGTGCCCGCGAGCTTGTCCTCCTCCTGCGACTGCAGACGCAGGAAGGCGAAGGAGGCCACCGCCGTGACGACAAGCATGAGGATGAGGGCGAGGAGGCCATAGCCGAGCGAGAGCCTCCGGTTCTCGCGGCCGAGGGTCGGGGTTTCCGCCATGGCCTTCAGCGCCGCCCTTCCGGTCTCATTGCTTGATCACCCGCAGCCCGCCTTCCCATAAAGGATCGTCGCTCTGCCAGGGCTTCCGGAATGGCGATGGTATCGGCCCGGCCCAGCCGGGATAGCGCGAAAGCGTTTCGGCGGTTACGGGAAAGACCGGCACGAGGGCGTAGAGCGGCACCTTTTCCCCCTTGAGGATAGTATAGGCCGCCCGCATCGCCTCCGCGCCAAGCGGACCGCAGAATTGCGCGGCATCGATGACGGTAAGCCTTCCCTCCGCGATGTTCGCCACCGACTGGGGATCCCCGTCGACGGTCGCCACCTTGATCTCCCGGCGGCCCGCCGCCGCCAGGCCGGCGACCACCGCGAGGCCTCCGCCGTCGTTGACGGTGAACACCGCGTCGATGCTCCCCGGCTCGGGAAAATCGGCGAGCATGGCGGCGGCCGCAGCCGCCCCCGAACTGGGCTCGACGGCCTCATAACTCTTGAGAATTCGATAGTCCCTATGAAGCGCGGAGAGTGCGTCGAGAAAACCATCCACCCTCTCGACCGTCGAGGAGACGTGGGGATACTCGACCATGACGAGTCGAAGTTGTCGCCCCGGAGGGAATAGGGAGGAGAGGTATTCGCCGTCGAGCTGACCCGCCTCGTAGTTGTCGGAGCTTCTATAGGCGGCCAGATTGCCGCCCGAGATGTACTGATCGTAGGCGACAACCGGGATACCCGCCTTGTTGGCCTCGCGGAGGGCCTCGTCGAGGGCGGCATTGTCGGTAGGCTGGACGATGATGAGGTCGACGCGCCGGGCGATGAACTCCATCATCTGGCGGATCTGGAGCTCAATGCCCGCCTCCCCGTCGCCGGCCACTCGGGCGATCAAGGCCACGCCCGGCTCACCCTTCTTGGCCGCCTCGAGATTCAAGCGCTCGGCCTCGGCCTCGAGCCCCCTTCGCATGGCCACCTGCCCCGCGATGTTCATCGACCAGTACAGGACGCCGACCTGAAAATCCCGCGCGAAGAGGGGCGTGGTCGCGGCGACGAGGCAAGCAAGGGCAATGCCGATCCGCGGCGCGGAGGAGGCCCTCATGGCAGCCGGGCCTCGGCCGCCCGCGCGTGGGCCTCGAGGCCCTCGATCCTGGCCAGGGCCCTGGCATCCTCGTAGAGTTCCCGGGCCAGGGCCGGCTCGTCGATCCGCATCCAGGTCCGGACGCGTAGGAAGGAAAGTACCGAGAGTCCGCCGTTGGCCCTGGCCGAGCCCCCGGTGGGCAGCACGTGGTTGGGGCCGGCCCCATAGTCGCCGAGAACCTCGGCGGCGCCCTGTCCCACGAAGACGGCCCCGGCGTTGCGTATCCGCGGCCGCAGGGCCTCCGCGTCGGCGACGAGGAGCTCGAGGTGCTCGGGCGCGAAGGCCTCGGCCGCCGCGAGGAGGACCTCCATGTCGCCGCTCACCAGGGCCCCTCCTCGGGCGAGGGCCCGTATCGCGACATCGGCGGTCGGAAGATCGGCGAGCCGTCGGCCGAGGGCCTCCTCGACCCGGACGACCAGGGCCTCGTCGGTGGCCGCGAGAATGGGCAGGGCCTCGGGATCGTGCTCGGCCTGAGCGAGAAGGTCGGCGGCGATGATCGAGGGATCGGCGACGCCGTCGGCGATGACGAGGAGCTCGCTCGGCCCGGCCACCGACTCGATGGGCACCTCACCCGCGACCAGACTCTTGGCCGCCGCCACCCAGCGGTTCCCCGGACCCACCAGACGCTCCGAGGCCGGCACGGGGCCGGCCCCGAAGGCGAGGGCAGCGATGGCCTGGGCACCCCCCGCCGCGACGAGGCCCTCGGCCCCGGCAATGGCGCAGGCCGCCAGGGTTTCCCGGGCCGGATGGGGACTCGCCACCCAGACCGAGGAAACCCCCGCGGTCTTCGCGACAAGGGCCGTCATCAGGACGCTCGAGGGAAGGGGGTGGAGGCCGCCCGGGGCATAACAGCCCGCGGCGGCGACGGGGAGGATCTCGTGGCCCGCCATGCCGCCGGGGATTGCCATCTCAAAGGCGGAGATCGAGGCGCGTTGGGCCGAAGCGAAGGCGCGAATACGATCGGCCGTCCGCTCGAGGAGCTCGCGGGTGGCGGCATCAAGGGAGGAGAGGGCTCTGCGGCAGTCCCCCGCGTCGAGGAAGAGGGGCCCCTCGCCGAGGCCGTCGAGTTCCCGCGCCTTCAGTCTGAGCGCCTCGACCCCACCCCTGCGCACCTCGGCGACGATCGTGGCGGCCCTCGCCGCCGTCTCATCGTCGAAGAGGGGCTCGCGACGGCGATCGAGGTCGGCCGGCGAAAGACGCCTCAGTGGATGCCGGGCCACTTGGCGCTCCCCTCCGCGAAGGCCGCCTTCGCGTTGCCGGGCCGCCTCGTCACGCGGAAGGCCCGACGGTCGAGGACACGCTCGACATCGCGGAGACAGGATCCCTCGAGGTGCAGCTTGGCGAGGGCGAAATAGAGGAGGTCGGCCGCCTCCTCGGCGCTTCGTTCCGGCCCCTCGGCCTCGGCGAGCTCGGCGGCCTCCTCGCGGAGCTTGGAAGCGAGGAGGCCGGCCTCCGTCGCTATCCGGTGCGTGTAGGAACCGGGCGGCGACGCCACGAGGCGGGCGGCGATGGTGCGATCGAGATGCGCGAGGCCCCAGTCGTCGCCGAAGCAGCCCCGGGTTCCGCGGTGGCAGAATCCCGAGCCGTTCTGGCGCACCACATAGCGAAGCGAATCGCGGTCGCAGTCGACCTCGATTCGTACCAATTCCTGCGTATTGCCCGAACTCGCGCCCTTTTCCCAGAGCCCCCGCTTGCGCGACATATAGACCCCTCGACCGCTCTCGATCGACCTGGCCACGCTTTCAGGCCCGGACCAGACGAGGCCCAGGGCCACCCCGTCCTCGTCGCAGACGACGACGGGCCAGAGACCGTCCTCGCGATCCGAGACGAGGGGAGCGACGAAGGCCTCGGCCAGCGGAAGCCTTCCGGAATAGAGGGCCATGCCCACCTGGGCCTCCGCCCCCATCCTATCGAGCTCCGCGACCTCGGCGGCGCTCGTGACGCCACCGGCCACGGTGAGCGTCGGCCTCCCCGCGAGGGTTTCGAGCAATTCGACGAGGGAGCGGGCGGCCTCGAGATCTATGCCTCCCATCTTGCCCTCGCGCTCGATCGTCGTCACGAGGAAGCTGCCGACGTAGGGCGCGAGCTCCCTCATCCTCTCCTCGACCCGGCTACCGCTGCCCCTGCGCCAGCCCTCCACGAGGACCTCGCCGTTCTTGGCGTCGAGGGCGGCGACGAGACGATCGCGGGGAAGGAGGGAAAGAAGCCCCGGCTCGGCGGCTGTACCGATGACGATCTTGCGCGCTCCCGCGTCGAGGATATTCGCGGCCGCTTCGTAGTCCCTGATCCCGCCCCCGACCCTGCAGGGGAAGTTCCGCGCGAGGGCCAGGACGAGTTCGCGATTGTCGCCCTCCCCGCGAGCCGCGTCGATGTCGACCACGGCGAACTCGCCGACCCTCGCGAATTTCTCGGCGATGGGGAAGGGATCGCCCGCGTCGATACGCAGGGCCTCCCCTCCCTCGAGCTGCACGGCCCTGCCTTTGACGATATCTATAGAAGGAATGATCATGGCCTAGCCTCCAATCCCCGCGACAACAGTTCGCTCTTCACCTCGCGGATCGAGTAGCTTCCGAAATGGAAGGCCCCCGCCGCGAGCACGGCGCCGGCGCCCGAAAGCGCCCCATCCACCATCTGGGCGGGCGTCGCCGCCCCTCCCGAGGCAATGACCGAAATCGGAACGGCCGACGAGACGGCGCGCAGCAGGTCGAGGTCGTAGCCGAGACCCGTGCCGTCACGGTCGCGGCTCGTGAGAAGAATCTCCCCGGCCCCGAGTTCGGCGGCCCGTCGTGACCATTCTAATGCATCGAGCCCCGTGGCGGTACGGCCGGCGTCGACGAGGACCTCCCAGTTTTCGCCCCTCCTCGTCACGTCGATCGCCACCACGACGGCCTGCCTCCCATAACGCGAGGCGATGGTCTCGACGATGGCCGGATCGCGGACGGCCCGGGTGTTGACCGACACGCGATCGGCCCCCGCGTCGAAGAGCCGGGCCGCGTCCTCGATCGAGCCCAGGCCCCCGCCCACGGCGATGGGAATCCCCACCCGCTCGCGCACACGGCGCAGGGTATCGAGCCTCGTCGCCCTACCCTCGATGCCGGCCGTAATATCAAGTATGACGATCTCGTCGGCCCCTTCGCCCTCGTAACGGGCCGCCAGCTCGGCGGGATCTCCCGCGTCGCGGAGATCCTTGAACTGCCTTCCCTTGACGACCCTTCCCCCATCCACATCGAGACAGGGAATGACCCGCACCGCCCTTTCGCCGGGAAGGCTGCCAGCGGAAGACGGCCTGGCGCCCCCTGCCGCCGACCCAGCCTCCGAAACTCCCGGCCCGGTCTCCGAGGCTCCCGGCCCCGCGCCCGAGGCGGAGCCTTCCAGCCAGCGGCGCAAAAGGGAGGCCCCCCACTCGCCCGAAAGCTCGGGGTGGAACTGGCAGAGGAGGAGGCCAGGCCTCTCGCAGGAGGCGACGAAGGGCCCTCCGTAGTCGGCCCTGGCCCAGAGCATGCCGGGGGGAGGCGTTTCGAGGCGATAGGAATTGGCGAAGGCCGCCCAGCCGGGCCAGACCAGGCCGCCCACGCCCTCTGGCTCGACGGCACCCCAACCCAGGCGGGGACTTCTCGTCCCCGCCGGCTGGGCCTTGAAGCGGCCGGGGAGGAGCCCCAGACCGGGCACACCTGGATCCTCCTCGCTGGCCTCGAAGAAGAGCTGCATGCCCAGACAGAAGCCTGCCGTCGGCGCCCCCGCCTCGAGACGCGAGCTGAGGGCTCGATCGAGACCCCGCCGACGCAAAGCCTCGGCCGCCGGACCGAAGGAGCCGACACCGGGCAGGATCACGAAGGCCTCGCGCCGCACAAGCTCGGCATCCTCGGTGACAAAGCCCTCGACCCCCGCCCGCGCGAGCCAGGCCGACACCGAGGAGAGGTTGGCGAAACCCGTTTTGACTATGGCGACCCTCATAGCATCCCCTTCAGGCTGGGCACGACTGTCCCGGCCACCGCGCCGCCATCCCCGACGGCGCCACCCGTGGTGCCGCCATCCCCGACGGCGCCGCCCGTGGTGCCGCCATCCCCGACGACGCCGCCCGAAGCGCCGAATTCGCCGGCCGCCGCTGGCCTCATGGCGACGGCGGCCCCCAGGGCGAGGGCGAGGGCCTTGAAGGCCGCCTCGGCCCTGTGGTGATCGTTCTCGCCCCGCAGGACATCGACATGGAGGCTCAGCCCGGCGCGTTGGGCGAAACTCGAAAGGAAGTGCCCGAGGTTTTCGCAGGAGAGCTCGCCCAGCTTCTCGCGCCGCAGGCCC
>DATKTD010000044.1:0-12069 GCA_035531315.1 Rectinemataceae bacterium | reverse complement strand
GCAGGAGGGACAGGAAGGCGAGGAGGAATGCCGGCGGCCTCGAAGCTCTCATCAGGACTCCGATCATAGCAGCCGGGCTCGGGTCCTGGCGACTCGGGCCTTGCCCTGCCGGCCTCGCGGATAGGGCCCTCCCCCTATTGTGGAGGGCCCTGTCGTCATCAGCCCTGTATCCCCAGGAGGCTGATCATAAGGGCGCTCGTGAGGGAGAGGAAGACTGAGGAGACTGCCCCGAGGAGGGCGGCCTTGTAGCCGATCTTGACGAGGGCCCGGAATCTGATGTCGAGGCCGAGGCCGGCCATCGCCGCCGTCATCATCCAGGTATCGAAGGTGGCGAGGCCGGAGTGGACTCCCGTGGCCATCGGGACGAAGGAATTGATGAGGACGGCGACGAAGAAGAGGACCGCGAACCAGGGAACGCTGATCTTTTTCCGGCCGCCCTTGGGAGCCGTCCCCGCGCCGCCTTCGCCCGCGGCCGAGTTATCGCCCCAGGGAATGAAGGAGAGCACGAGGGTGAGGGGCACGATGAAGAGGACGCGGATGAGCTTCACCGTCGCCGCTATATTCCTGAATTGATCGGGCAGGATGGTGCTCGCCGCGGCCACCTGGGCCACCTCGTGCACGGAGCTGCCGGTCCAGAGGGCGAAAAAGAGGTCGGGAATGCCGAAGAGGGCCTTCAGGGCGGGATAAAGGAAGATATAAATCGTGCCGAAGAGGGTCACGGCGCTGATGCCGAAGGCCACGTCCTCCTCCTCACCCCCGATGACACCATCGACGGCCGCAACCGCTGCGGCGCCGCAGACGGCGATGCCGCTGCCGAGAAGGAGGCTCCGCTTGGTCGGGAGCCCCATGCGCCTGCCCAGCCAGAGGGTGAAGATGATGGCTAGGCTGGATCCCGTGAGGGTCGAGATGAGGGCCTTTGGCCCGATGCCGATGACTTGGCCGACGCTCAGTTTGAAGCCGAGGAAGATGACGGCGAGGCGCAGAATGGTCTTCGAGGCGAATTTGATGCCCGGCCGCGTCGAGGCGGGAAGGGGGATGAGGTTGCCCCCCGCCATGCCGATGAGGATCGCGAGGATGAGGGAGCTCATCGGGATCTGCTTGGAGAAGAACTCCGTCCCCTGGAGATAGACGGCTAGGGCCGTGACTATGGCGGCGACAAGGAGGCCGAGAAGGAGGACAAGGACTCCGTCCCACCAGGAACCCGATTCCTTCTTTTGCGCGATACCGATTGCTGGCATTATGAGAACCTCCTATGCATCCTCGAAATCCCCTCGACGGACCTTTTTCGGCCGGAAGAGGGGCCTACCCGGAACTTAGTGACTAAAAAAGTCCAAAGACTCGGGCCCGGCTTCGAGAACGAGCAGAAGGTAGCTGGATTTTGACAATATGTAAAATTGTATAATGCTATTATATCGATAGGTAAAACTGTATAATGAGGGCATGACGCTTAGGCATTACCGTATCTTCCTCGGTGTCTGCGAGGCCGGCAGCATGACGGCAGCCGCGGAAAGCCTGGGCATGACCCAGCCCCCCGTCAGCCAAGGCATAGCCGAGCTCGAACGCCATTACGGGGTCCGGCTCTTCGAGCGCCTCGGGCGGAAAATCCGGATCACCCCTTCCGGGGAGATCCTCCGGAGCTACGCGATCGAGACCCTCCGCCTGGTCGACGAGGCAGAGAGGGGCCTCTTCGAGCTCCAGGATGCCGGCTCGCTCCGGGTCGGCGCGAGCATGACCATCGGCGGGACGATACTTCCCCTCGTCCTCGCCGACCTGAGGATCCGTCAGCCGCGAATCCGTCTCTCGATCCTCGTCGACAACACCTCCACCGTGATCGGGAGACTCAAGTCCGCCGATCTGGACCTGGGCTTCGTCGAGGGTATGGACGAGTGGCCGGACATGGCGGCCGAGGCCCTGTACGAGGACGAACTCGCCCTCGTGTGCGGACCCGGCCATGAGTTGGCGGGGAGGGGCTCGATCAAGGCTCGGGACCTCGATGGGAGATCCTTCATCGTGAGAGAGGAGGGGAGCGGTACTCGCGAGGCCTTCGCCCAGGCCATGGGAGAGGCCGACCTGAGCTGGGAAGCCATAGGAGTGGCCAACGGCACGGAGGCCATCGTCGGCCTCGTGTCGGCGGGGCTGGGCCTCGCCTATGTCTCCAGGCTCCTGGTCCACGAGAATCTTGCGGCGGGGCGCCTCGTCGCGCTGGAGGTCGAGGGCCTGTCCGTGCGGCGGAAGTTCAGGATCGTGCGCCGCCGAGCCAAGCAGGCCACGGAGACCATGGCGGCCTTCGTCGAGCTGTGCCGGCTTCGGGTCGGCGCGATGAAGCGTTAAAGAATCGCGATCGCGATCGCCATGTCAGGGGATCGCGACCACGATCGTCTGATCAGGAGATCTCGACCACTTCATAGCCCGCTTCGGCGACCGCGGCCTTCATGGCCGCGTCGTCGAGGGAGCCGCCTTCGACGACGGCCAGCTTCGTGGCGAGGTCGACGACGGCCGAGGTGACGCCCGAAATTCCCTTGAGGGCCTTGGTGACGTGCATGACGCAATGATTGCAGGTCATGCCCTCGACGGAAAGGGTCTTCTTCATTGTGCGCTCCTTGGGCGTTTCCCGCCCGCTGACGTATGGAAGTGGCATCGCCATGGCGGCGGCCACCTCGTTCCGGACATCCGGCCCTCTATCGCCGGCTTCATTGTCTGGGGTCTTTCGTGAATCCTGCCTCTCGCCGCCGATAGGTCCATTCGGGGGGCGTGTCGGCCCCGCCTTTCCTGCGGCCGGAGCCGGGGCAGCCGATCGGGCGGCGAAGCTCCTGAGCCTCAAGGCGTTCGTTACGACCGACACCGAGCTCATCGACATGGCCGCGGCGGCGAACATGGGATTGAGGAGGGGGCCCCCGAAGGCGTGGAGGAGGCCCGCGGCCACCGGGATGCCGAGGACGTTATAGCCGAAGGCCCAAAAGAGATTCTGCCTGATGTTACGCATGACGCGCCGCGAGAGTTCGATGGCCGTGGGCACCTCGTCGAGATCGCTTCTCATCAGGACGATGTCGGCGCTCTCCATCGCCACGTCGGTGCCCGATCCGATGGCGATGCCGATGTCGGCCTGGGCGAGGGCCGGGGCGTCGTTGATGCCGTCGCCGACCATGGCGACCCTGCGGCCCCCGGCCTGGAGTTTCTTCACCTCGGCGGCCTTGTCGCCGGGAAGGACCTCGGCGAGGACGCGATCGACGCCGACCTGCCGCGCTATGGCCTCGGCCGTCCCCCTCGAGTCACCGGTGATCATCGTCACCTCGATGCCCATGGCCCTGAGTTTCGCGATGGCCCCGGCGCTCGAGGGCTTTACGACATCGGCCACGGCAATGGTGCCGGCGAAGGCCCCGTCGACGGCGATGAGCATCGGCGTCTTGCCTCCGAGGGCGAAGCGTTCCGCCTCGAATGCCGTGGCGCTTATGCCCCGTGAGGCCAGATGGCGCGCGTTGCCGAGGAGGAGGGCCCGGCCGCCCACGGTGGCTGAGATCCCGTGACCGGGGGCCGCGGCGAAGTCGCTCACCGGTGCCAGGACGAGGCCTCGGGCCTCGGCGGCGGAGACGATGGCCGCGCCGAGGGGATGCTCGCTTCCCTTCTCGGCCGAGGCGGCGAGGGCGAGGAGTTCGTCTTCGGCGTAGCCTAGGGCCGGCACCAGGTCGGTCAGCTGCGGGCGACCCTGGGTGATCGTTCCCGTCTTGTCGAAGACGACCGCGTCGATCCGCCCGGCGGTCTCGAGGGCGGCCCCCGATTTCACGAGGATGCCGAGCTCGGCCCCCTTCCCCGTGCCGACCATGATGGCCGTGGGCGTGGCGAGACCGAGGGCGCAGGGGCAGGCGATCGTCAGCACCGCCACGAATACGGTCAACGCGAAGGAGAGGCTCTGGCCGGCGAGGAGCCAGGCGATCGCGGCCAGGGCGGCGATGCCGAAGACCACCGGCACGAAGACGCCGGACACCTTGTCGGCCAATTCCGCGATGGGCGCCTTCGAGCCCTGGGCGTCTTCGACGAGTTTGATGATGTGCGACAGGACCGTGTCGGCCCCGACCTTGGTCGCGCGGAAGAGGATGGAGCCCGTGCCGTTGACGCTCGCGCCGATGAGCTCGGAGCCCGGCCCCTTTTCGACGGGCATGGATTCGCCGGTGAGCATCGATTCGTCCACCGCGGTGGCTCCCTCGATGACCTCTCCGTCGACGGGGATGCGTTCGCCGGGCCGCACGCGGAGTATGTCGCCGGCCTCGACCTCCTCGATGGGCATCTCGATGTCCCGACCCTCCTGCACGACCGTCGCGGTCTTGGGCCTGAGCCCCATCAGCTTCTTGATCGAGTCGGAGGTGCGGCCCTTCGAGACCGCCTCGAGGGTCTTGCCCAGCATTATCAGCGTTATGATGATGCCGGCGGTCTCGAACCAGAGACTCTCCACCGCGGAGGGGTCGCCGGAGGCGATGCGGCCGATCGAGACGAGGCTCCAGCCGATGGCGGCCGTGGTTCCCATCGCGATGAGCGAATCCATGTTGGGCGCGCCGTGGAGGATTGTTCTGAAGCCCACTCGGTAAAAGCGGTTGCCCGCGGCCACGACGGGGGCAACGAGGGCGAGCTCGAGGAGGGCATAGGCCAGGGGGTGGCGCATGGGGGAGATGAAGGCGGGCAGGGGCCAGCCGAGCATGGCGCCCATCGCCACATAGAGGAGGGGAAGCGAGAAGGAAAGGGACACGATGAACTTGGTCCACATCGTCCCGATCTCCTTTTCCTTCTCCTCGCGGTGGGAGTCGGCCCTGGCGGCTCCAAGACCCTCCTCCACGGCCTTGGCCTCGTAGCCGGCGGCCACGATGGCCTGCTTGAGCTGGGAGACGCGGGCCGTGTCGGCGTCGTAGCGGACCAGGGCCTTTTCGGTCATGAGGTTCACCGAGGCGACGAGGACGCCGGGTACCTTCGCGAGGGCCTTTTCGACGGCGCGCGAACAGGCCGCGCAGGTCATGCCCCCTACCGGGATGGTCACCTCCCTCTCGACGCGGTCGTCGACCGCCTCGTAGCCGGCCTTCGCCACCGCCTCCTTTATCGCCTCGACGCTTACCTTCCCCTCGTCGAAACGAACGCTGAGCTTTTCCGTCGAGAAGTTGACCGATGCCTCCTCGATGCCGGGGAGCTTCCTCACCGCTCGTTCCGAGGCCGCCGCGCAGGCGGTGCAGGTCATTCCATGTATCCTGAGGCGTGTCGCCTGAACCATGATCTTTCCTTTCGCTTCCGCTCTATCCCAGGTAGTTGTCGAGGATCGAGGATATCTCCTCGATCTTCTCGGCCCCCTGGTCCTTGAGAATGGCGTCCTTCACGCAGGTATCCATATGCTGCCTGAGTACGACGATGTTGGCCTTCTTGAGCAGGGCTATCGCCGCGTGCATCTGCTTCGACACGTCGATGCAGTAGCGGTCGCCCTCGACCATCCTGATGATGGCCTCGACCTGGCCACGGGCCGTCTTGAGGAGTTCCAGGGCCTTTTGGCTTTCCCTGCTGTTGTGATCCATGCCCTCTCCCTCCCGATTGCCGAAGGAATTCGAAAATGGGATGTCCTTCGAGGCCCACCCCCCTAGGGGAGGGGTTAGGGGATAATGTACCTCCGATCTGCGGAGGCGACAAGGGCAAGCCGGCGCCCAGCTTCCCCCGCCGAGGCGAAGGCCGAGGGCGCGAGGAGGGGGGGGCGCGAGTTTCCATGTCAGTTGTCGCAGCAGGAGTCGGTCGAAACACTGTAGTCGGCCAACTCCTTCCTCACCTCGTCCAGTTTGACCTTGGAGAGGCTGTCGACTACCTTGGCGTAGCCGTGGAGCATGTTCATCGAGCAATTGAAGGTGAAATCGGCCGAAACCGGGATTTCCGGGGTCGAGAGCTGGCCGCGGGCGAGGTCGAGGCCGCCATTGAGCTCGGGAAAGAAGACGACGGAATTGCAGCCGTCGAGACGGAGCGGCTGGAAGTGGATGACGGCCTTCATGCCCTTCTGGAGGACGATGACCTCGGGACTGTAACGGTCTTCGTCGACCCTTATCGTGATCTCCTGGATGCCGTTGCGGATCTTCGGTATGCCGATGGTCGAAAGATCGAGCCCCGCGGAGGAGACACCCGCGCCGCCGCCCGACTCCGCGTCTCCCGAACCCGAGGCCTCCCCGAGGGCGGCCTCGGGCGAGACTCCCGCCGAGCCGGGCATCGCGAGGGCGGCGGCGAGGGAGGCGGGACCCGCCGGAGTCTGTGACCGGGGTCCGCCCGCGCCCTGTCCGCCCTGTCCCCCAGGGGCGATCTGGAGGCTCGACTTGATCTTCCCGAGGTCCTCGACGACGCCGAAGGCGCTCCTGATCATCCCCATCCAGCAGGAATAGGGCACGATGCCCGCCTTCGTCGGCGTGAACACGATGAGGTTGTCGCCCGGCTGGAGGTCCTTGCGGATGCGGTAGGCGGGCACTATCACGGTGCGGTTGCAACCAGTTATGTCTTCTTTCTTTATCCGGATTATCCAGTGCACGGGCAGGCCCGCCTGGACATAGAAGGGCATGTAGTTGTTGGAACCGAAGACGGTGACGACGGTCTGGAAGCCTCCCTCGATCCTGGCCCGGGGAATGTCGTCGGAGCCTCCGGTCACGGCGGTCGCCCCGCCGCCATCTGGCGAGGCGGAGCCCCGTACGCTGCCGGCCGCGGCTTCCGAAATCCCCGCCGCGACCAGGCCGCCCTTCGCGCCGGCCCGGTCGTAGGCGGCGTTCTGGGCGAGGCCCGGGGCAAGGCCCGGGGCGACGACGCTGGCCTGGAGGCCGCGAAGCCCTCCGGCGCCGAAGGGATCGGGGAGGGCTATGCCGGCGAGGGCGGCGGCCCTCCCGAGGGTGAGGGCGCCGAGAAGGAGGACGAGGACAGCGCTCGCCTTGATCATCACGGGCATGAATTTCCTAGGGAGGATGGTGGCGGCCGCGCCGAATACAAGCATGAGGGGGACGGTGCCCAGGGAGAAGAGGAACATCGAGAAGGCCCCCGCCGCGATCGATCCCGTGCCGAGTGCGTAGAGCTGCATCGTTTGGAGGGGGCCGCAGGGCATGAGGCCGCCGAGCAGACCCACGATGAAGGGGCCGCGGCCGACGAACTTCGACGTGAATGCGGCGATCCGGCGCTTGAGGGTCGGGGGGAGGAAGCCGGGTCCCGGGGGAAGGCTCGGCATGATGCCGATCATCTTGAGGCCGAGCCAGAGCATGAAGAAGCCGGCAAGGGCGGTGATGGCCCCCTTCGTCGTCTCGGAAAAGCTGAAGGCCGAACCGAGGCCGCCGATGATGGCGCCCACGATGGTGTAGGAGATCACCCGACCCCCGTTGTAGAGGAATCCTGGCACGAGACGTCCCAGGCTTGGGGCCATCGCGGCCGTGACGACGCTAGCTCCCGACGTGGCTTTTGCCGGCCTCGCGTCGATCGTCCGGAGGCTTTGGGAGATGGCTATTCCCCCGCACATGGCCACGCAGTGCACCGAGGTGAGGAGGCCGATGACGAGGAGCATCCCGTAGCCGATCGAGCTGTCCGCCATCGGGAAACTGTTGAAGACGCCCATGGCGTTGGCGACCATGTAGAGGGCGGCGAAAACGAGACCGATGCCCAGGGCAATGGGGGTGGAATGGCTCGGCCTTTCCCTGACCACGTAGCCCGCCCTTTCCACGGCCGCCCTGAGCGAGGCCTCGTCGACCGAGCCGTCGTGGCGCACCACGGCCCGGGCGTCCGACTGGCTCGCCTTGGCAGCTTCGACCCCGCCGATCCCGGTCAGCGCCGCCTCGATCCTTTTCTCGCAGGAATGGCAGGTCATGCCGTCGATATGGAGGACGTATTCCTTCATCGAAAACTCCCGCGGCGGGGAACTGCCGTCCCTGCCACGCGAGGATCATGACCGATGAATGTGAATGCTTGATGAATGCCCTGCGGTCCTTCGATGCCTTTGCGCCGAGCTATGCCATCAGCAGGCTTGCCGTGCCCAGGTAGGCGAGGACGGTGGCGACATCGGTGAAGGCGAGGACGATGGGGCCGGCCGCCACCTTAAGGTTGACCTTGAGGCGAAAGAGGAGGAGGGGGAAAGCGAAACCGATCAGGGCAGCCGTTCCCATCGCCACCGTGACGCTCGCGAATATCGCGACGCTTTCGTGGCCGAATCCCTTCCATGCCGTCTCTATGCCCGAGAGTATGGCTCCGGCCGCTGCCCCGAGGAGGACCCCGGTGGCCGCCTCCCGCAGGACTCCTCCCAGCTTCAGGCCGCCGTCCTTCGCCGCCAGGCCGACCATCTGCAGGCCGATTGTCATCGACTGGATGGCCGTGCTCTCGCCGAGGGCGAGGATGGGCGCGAGGAAGAGGGCGAGGACGATGCTCGCCTGCAAAGTCATCTCGAAAATCGAGGAAACGCCGACACAGGCGAGTCCACCGGCAATCGTCGAGATGAGCCAGGGAAAGCGGAAGCGGAAGCCCTTGAGCGGCCCCGCCCCGATGAGGCCGCCCAGCCTGATGCCGATGGTTTGGAAGACCTCCTCGCGGACCGCCGCGTCGGAGAGGTCGGCCTCTCGCTCGGTGAAGACATGGAGGTCGAGGACGCCCATGATTCGGCCTCGGCGATCCGTCACGGGAAGCGAGAGGAAGCGATGGGTGTCGAAGACCTTGGCGGCCTCGGCCAGGCTGGCCTCGGCGGGGATGGTGACCAGATCGCGGATGCAGACATCGCGGAGGATACTGTCGGGGTTCCGAGTCAGGAAGCGCCGAGTCGGCATCACCCCCTCGAGCCTCCCCTCGTCGTCGACCACATAAAAGTAGTGGATCTTCGATTCGTCGCGCTGCCGCTGCACGGCCTCGACGGCGCTTCGCACCGTGAGGCTGCCGTCGAGACAGGTGAAATTGCGATGGATGTGGTGGAGGACCAAGGCCTCGTCGAGGTCCCTGGCCCCTTCTTTCGCCTTGGGTGGCTCCCCCTCGAGATGAGACGGCAGCCTTCGTCGCGTTTCGCTCATCGCCTATACCTTTCGGCGATGAGCCTTTGGCGGGGCGGCCGATTCGTCCCGACGAATCGGCGCATCGAACTTCTCATCGCCTAAACCTTTCGGCGATGAGAAGTTCGATGATGTTGCCATGCACCGCCGCGGCCGCGGCCTCGACACCATTGCCCCTTCCCTGCAGGACGAGGGGGAGCTCCGGGTAATGCATGCTCGAGATCGCGAGGAGGTTGTCGTTGCCGCGAAGCGAGCCAAGTGCGCTGCCCTTGGGCACCGCCACGGGGCCGACGGCCACGCCTCCCTCGTCCATGGCCGCGGCGTAGCGGAGGGCCTGGCTCGCGGCCCTCGCCTTGGCGACACGTTGCGCGAAGTCTCTATCGAGACCGGGGAGGGCCTCGAGGAAGTCCTCGACGCTGAGGAGCGAAAGACTCGTGGGCACAAGGGCTTGGAGGGCGATATCGGCGAATTCGAGTCTGCGGCCGAGGGTCCTCGCGAGGATCAGGGCCTTGCGCGCCACGTCCTCGCCGCCGAGATCCGCCCGCGGATCCTTTTCGGTATAACCCCTCTCCATCGCGGTCTTGACCAGCCTGGAGAAGGGCTTGCCGTCCTCGAGACCCGTCATCAGGAAGCCGATGGTCCCGGAGAGGGCCCCGGTGAAGGCGTCGACCTTGTCGCCGTTCCGGAGGAGGCCGAGACAGGTCTCGATGACCGGTACAGCCGAGGCCACGGTGGCTTCGTAGAGGAAACGCGGGGTCGAGGTGAGTCGGTCGAAGAAATCCTGCTTTCCGGCGAGGGGGAGCTTGTTGGCCGTGGCGACGGAAAGACCCCTGTCCAGGGCGGCGAGGAGGAGGGTCCCCGTCTCGTCGGAAGAAGTGACGTCGACGAGGAGGGGCGGAGGGCCTGACTCTTTGGAGAGATCATCCACCAGGGACAGGGCTCGTCCCCTCGCGTCGCCATCACCCCCCTCGGCTCCCTGCTCGGCGAAGGTGGCCCCGGACTCCTTGCGGGCGGAAATGCCGGCCAGAAGCTCGAAGGGAAGCCCCCTGGGCGAGACGAAGGCCCCCGTCGAGTCGGCCCAGGCGACGAGGCGGTAGCCGACACCGTGCTTCTCCCGGTGAAAGGACTCCGAATCGGCAAGCTGCCGCAGGAGGATCCTGCCGAGTTTGCCGGCGCCAAGGATAAGAAGGGCTGTCGATTCCATGCCGCCCAGTATCGACCCGAGGGGCCGGAAAGGTCCACTAGGAAAGACCGTGAGGCTTGTCCGGGGCCATTCCGGCCCTCAGGTTTCCTGGGCCGTCGGCCTCAGGTCTCCTCGAAGAGCCAGGTGGAGAGGTAACGTTCTCCGTTGTCCGGCACGATGGCGACGATGATCTTGCCCTCGCTCTCGGCCCTTTTGGCGACCTGGATGGCCGCCCAGAGGGCCGCTCCCGCCGAAATGCCGACGAGGAGCCCCTCGCCCTTGGCCGTGGCCCGTGCAGTCGCCCCCGCGTCCTCGTTGTCTACCTTTATGATTTCGTCGACGAGGCTCCGGTCGAGGACGGCCGGCACGAAGCCGGCCCCTATGCCCTGGATCTTGTGGGGGCCGGCGCTTCCGCCCGAGAGTACGGGCGAGGCCGAGGGTTCGACGGCGACGGCCCTGAGTCCCGGCTTCCTCGCCTTGAGGATCCCCGCCACTCCCGTGATCGTGCCCCCCGTGCCGACCCCTGACACGATGACGTCGACCCTGCCGTCGGTATCGCGCCAGATCTCTTCGGCCGTCGTCTTCCGGTGGATGGCCGGATTGGCGGGATTCTCGAACTGCATCGGCATGAAGGCCCCGGGCGTGGAGTCGAGGATCTCCTTCGCCTTCGCTATGGCCCCGTTCATGCCCTTGGCGCCATCGGTCAGCACGATCTCCGCCCCATAGGCCGCCATGAGCTTTCGGCGCTCGACGCTCATCGTCTCGGGCATGGTCAGGACGATCCTGTAGCCCTTGGCCGCCGCCACGGCCGCGAGGGCAATGCCCGTGTTGCCGCTGGTCGGCTCGACTATCAGGCTGCCTTGGGCGATGGCCCCGCGCCTCTCCGCGTCCTCGATCATGGCCAGACCTATCCTGTCCTTCACGCTGAGGAAGGGATTGCGGTATTCCAGCTTGGCGAGGATGGTCGCCTTGTGGCTTTCCGAACCGAGCCTGAGCCTCACGAGGGGGGTGCCTCCTACGAGGTCCAGGACGGAATTCGCGTAATTCATAGGTTCTCCTCCGGCATCGCGTGCCGGTCGCCGGGGGCCGGTTCCGCCGCGCCATCGCGCCGCGGCGTCTGGCCCTTCAGATGTGGTACTCGATGACCGAAACCGCCGCGTCGGCGAGACTCCTGCCCGCCATCTCCGTTCGGAGGGCCGCGTCGAGGGCCCTCCAGACGCGGCCGGCGCGGTCCCCCGCCTCGGCCTTCACGATCCCCTCCCCCTCGCCGCCGAGGCCTGCCTTGCCTTCGAGAGCCTCGACGATCTCGAGCATGCTGATGGCCTCCGCCTTTTTCGCCAGACCGAGCCCCCCGCCGGGGCCCCTCGTCGTGGCGATTATGCCGGCGGTTTTGAGGGGGGCGAGGAGCTTGGCGAGGTAGGCCTCCGGGATCGCCTGACGGGAGGCGATGCTCGCGATGTCGACGGGGCCTTCCTTCGCGTGATCGACGAGATCGATGAGGAGGAGGAGGCCGTACCGGGATCGTGATGTAATCATGGGGGAAATATCACAAAGAAGGTCTTTGAAGTCAAGATAATAGTCGAAGACCCTGCGCCGGGGGCAGCATGGCGGGGAAGCGCGAGTTCAGCCGAAGGTCGAACGGAGTATGTCTTTCATCGCATCTCCTCGCCCCATGGTGAAATACTGAATGCATGGGGCACCCGCGTCGAGGAGGTCATGGGCGATGCGCACGGCCCATTCCGTGCCGACCCGACGCTCCTGTGCGGGACTTCGGGCCTCTTCCATAGCCGCGATGAGGGGCCTGGGCAGCTCGACGGAAAAGGTCTTGGGTATGAGGGCCAGGGAGGAATGGCGGAGGATGGGTTTGAGACCGGGGATCAC
>DATKTD010000043.1:0-16547 GCA_035531315.1 Rectinemataceae bacterium | reverse complement strand
TCGGATTGTCTTCTTCGACGAATTCTATCGCCAGATCGGCAATGCCCGAAAGATCGAGGAGCCTCCGGCCTTCATCCGGCAAGGCCGAATCGCCGATGTATTGCCGCGGTACGACCAGATCGAGCGAATGGGCCAGGGACTTTACCTTGCCGTCGGAACGAAAGGCCAGATCGATGCGATAACGGGCCTCGGGACGCGGCAGATTGATATACCACTGCGAATCCTCGAGGGAGACGGGAATGTCGAAGAAGGAGGGCTTGCCGCCGCGCTGGTCGACTTCGGTGACTCTGAGGAAGAGGCGCGAATCCTCGCCGGCCGCGTCGATTGCGGCGCGATCCGTCTCGGAAATATCCCAAAGGGTGAAGGCCCAGGTCGGATCGCGAACGAGGGCTTTGATGCCGGTCTCGTTATAGCGCTGCTGGAGCCTCTGTTGCCCATCCCCCTCGGGGGATTCCGTATCGCTTCTGCACCAGTATTTCGCGTCCTCGACGTAGAGGGGAGCCTCGGTCCCCCTGTCCCTCTCGAGGCGATCCTCGGCAAGGGCCTCGACGATCTCCTCGACGACAAAGATCCTGTCGAGACTCTGAGGCAGTTCCAGGCCCATCCGGTCGGCGATGGCGCGGAGATCCTGGTCGGACAGCGATTCGAAGTTCTCCGATCTCACGGTGTCATTCTCCGAAGGCGCTTCGTGCCTTGTCAAGCCATGCGGAAGGGGCTCTCGTCACGGAGCCTTTTCTTCCGGTGGGGCATCCGGAGAATTGCGCTGCCTCTTGCGGCGCCTTCTGGCTGCACCCGAGGTCCTCGAGAGATTGCTCCCCTCGTTCCGGGACTGGGGGGGAGTGGCATTGCCTTCCGGCCTTGTGTTTTCGGCAGGGCTCTTCGAGTCGCCGGTCGAGGATCTCGCAGTGGCGCCCGAGGACTCGCTCCCTGGCTTACGGGGGCCCCGGCGGCGCTTTCGGGCCTTCGGGGCGCCGCCAGGCTGTTCTCCCTGGGCCTCCCCCGTCGTCGGAGCGATGGGGGCGTTTCCCGCCTGGGCGCCTCTGGCGGCGGCGCGGCCCGCGCTCCTGGCTGCCGGAGTCCGGTCCTGGGGCGAGCGTCCGCGCTCGAGACCGGGCCGCTTCGGCCTTTCGAGGGGCGAAAGCCCGCGTTTCTTGAAAAGGACGAGAACGGCTGCCTCGAGTTCGACGCGGGGCAGGTTCAACGGGGAAAGGAAGCCCCGCGCCTGTTGAAGCGCATCCTGGAAGGCTTCGGGCCTGTCCTCGATGACGCCGGAAAGACTTTCGAGCCAAGGCCTGAGAAAATGCGAAATAAGGAGGGACAGCCGCCGCTCGCGGCCCGCGGCGGCGGCGTCGAGGCAGTCCAGTTCCGCGAGGGATTCGACCATGGAGGCTTTGTTCCGCCCGTCCACCGCAATAAAGGCCGAGCAGGCGGGGACTATATGCTTCAACAAGCCGTAGGATTCGAGGCTCGAGAGAATCTCGGCGCTTTTTCCCGAGGCGAGGATCTTGAGAAATTCCTCCGTTAGGCGGGAACTGCTCGCCTCGGCGAGAAGGCCGGCGTCGCGCCGGATCGCCCAACGCGCCCGCAGGGGAATGCCGAAGCCGGTCGTGGCCGCGTATTTGAGGCAGCGGATCATCCGGACGGGATCCTCGACGAAAATGCTCTTGAGCGGAATGACGGGGACGATCCGACGAGCCTTGACGTGCTTGAAGCCGCCGATATAGTCGACCAGCTGCTGCTGGATCGGGTCGTAGTACAGGGCATTGCAGGTAAAATCGCGGCGCAGGGCGTCCTCGTCCATGCTGCCGTATTCATTGCCCACCGTCCCGTTGGCGATCGAGCGGAAGGTCGAAACCTCGAATATCTTGGGGCCGGCGTAGACATGGACGAGCCGGAAGCGACGACCGATCACGCGTGCGTTCCTGAACACCCTCTTGATCCTCGAGGGCTCCGCGTCGGTGACTATGTCGAAATCCTTCGGCGCCCGCCCGAGAAGGAGGTCCCTGACGGCCCCCCCCACTATATAGGCCTCATGACCGCTCTCGCGAAGGCGCTCGACGATCCTTCGGGCATCGAAGTCGACCTTGCTCGTGTCGATCCCATGCTCCTCGGCCGTATATACCAGGGCGCGGGCCGCGATCTTGCCCTCGTCGGTTTTTCGATAGCGGATCAGCAATGAAAACCTCGGATGCTCATGTTGTACCGGGCGAACCCGCCCGGGGAAGTCCCGCACAGGAAACCGGCGCACCCGGCCCCGCTACGGCCGGGAAAATGCGGCGGAATCCTTCGCAGTATGTACGGGGAGCTTCGCCATGGTCAAGCGACCGCCGCCACGCAGGGCCAATCGTCCCCCCATGCTCAAGTTTTCGCCTCCTTTTGCCGATAAAAGACATACGAGAGCTGTCTCCGGATCCCCGATCCGACGACTCCGTGCTCGAAAGGAGGTCTTCCGCCGGTCGCGCAGACGATCGACACAGCATCTGCCAGGCGACCCAGGTCGCCCGCGATGGACCCAGACGGAACGGTGCAAGGACGCGCCGGAACCGCCGCCCCGGACTCTGGAAAGTCTCCGGGTTTCGCACGATCATCCAAGGAGGATGAACATGGTCATCAATCACAATCTCAGCGCGATGTTCGCGAACCGACAGCTCGGCGTCACCAATTCGGCCGTCGAGAAGAGCATGGAGAAGCTGTCCTCCGGCCAGCGCATCAACCGCGCCGGCGACGACGCTTCCGGACTCGCCGTTTCGGAGAAAATGCGCTCCCAGATCCGCGGTCTCAATCAGGCTTCGAAGAACGCGGCCAACGGCATCTCCTTCATCCAAACCACGGAAGGCTACCTCCAGGAGTCCCAGGACATCCTCCAGCGCCTCCGCGAACTCGCCGTGCAGTCCTCCAACGGCATCTACACCTCCGAAGACAGGATGCAGATCCAGGTCGAGGTCAGCCAGCTCGTCGACGAAGTCGACCGCATCGCCTCCCACGCCCAGTTCAACGGCATGAACATGCTCACCGGACGCTTCGCCCGCGCCGGCGGCAACAATGTCGTCACCGGTTCGATGTGGTTCCACATCGGCGCCAACATGGACCAGCGCTCCCGCGTGTACGTGGGGACGATGACCGCCATGGGTCTCGGCGTCCGCAACGTCGGCGACAACTCCATTCTCAGCCTTTCGACCCCCGACAGCGCCAACCGCGCCATCGGCACCCTCGACGAGGCCCTCAAGAAGGTTTCGAAGCAGCGCGCCGACCTCGGCGCCTACCAGAACCGCCTCGAGATGGCCATCAAGGGCATCGACGTCGGAGCCGAGAACATGCAGGCCGCCGAGAGCCGCATCCGCGACACCGACATGGCCAGCGAGATGGTCAACTACACCAAGAACCGCATCCTTTCCCAGGCGGGCGGTGCGATGCTTGCCCAGGCGAACCAGAAGACCCAGTCGGTCTTGCAGCTACTCCAGTAAGGCAGTACTATCCTTGGTGAAGGCCGCATAACGGCGGCCTTCACCTGAAGTTTCCTTCGGAAACTTCAACCATGGAGGGGCCTAGCGGAAACCTGCTCTTGAGGTTTCCTCCGGAAGCCTCGATTTCGAGGTCCCCCCTTGGGGGACCTTCTGTGTCATTCTTTCCCGAGTTTTCTGTAACGTAGGTTACGGAATGATCTTTGAAAAATACCCTCCCGCGCGCATTGGCAAAGAGGGCGCCCGTCAGAAGGGGCGCGCTCCTCGCTGCACGGGGAAGAACGGAATGGGGACGGCGCGAATTAGTCCCCACCCCGCTCGAGCGTGCGCGCAAGGACGCGGCCGGCACGGATTGCCGACGCGATAAATCCTCAAGGAGGGTCAGATGGTTATTAACCACAACATGAGTGCTATCTTCGCCAATCGCCAGCTGGGCATTACCCAGGCCAGCATGCAGAGCGACATGGAGAAGCTTTCGTCCGGCCAGCGCATCAATCGCGCCGGCGACGACGCTTCCGGACTCGCGGTTTCGGAGAAGCTTCGCAGCCAGATCCGCGGCCTCAACCAGGCTCAGCGGAATGTCGAGAATGGCGTTTCTTTCATCCAGACGACCGAAGGATATCTCGGGGAGACCCAGGACATCCTCCAGCGCATGCGCGAACTCGCCGTACAGTCCTCCAACGGGATCTATACCTCCGAGGATCGCATGCAAATTCAGGTAGAAGTCAGTTCGCTCGTCGACGAGGTCAACCGCATTGCGTCACACGCGCAGTTCAACGGCATGAACATCCTCACCGGCGCCTTTGCGAGAAATTCGGTCGTCAACAAGTCGATGACCTTCCAGATCGGCGCCAACATGGACCAGTACAAGACGGTCTTCATCGGCACGATGACCGCGCAGTCCCTCGGACTCATGGGTGCCCAAGGCGCGGCCGGCATGATTTCCATGTCGACGCCCCAGGGAGCGAATTCGGCCATCGGCGCCCTCGACGGAGCCCTCAAGATGGTTTCGAAGCAGCGCGCCGACCTCGGCGCCTACCAGAATCGCTTCGAGTCCGCCGCCAAGGGTATCGCGGTCGCTTCCGAGAACATGCAAGCCGCCGAGAGCCGCATCCGCGACACCGACATGGCCAGCGAGATGGTTGTCTACACCAAGGATCGCATCCTCTCCCAAGCGGGTGGTGCGATGCTTGCGCAGGCGAACGCTAGCACTAATAGCGTCATGCAGCTTCTGGGCTAAGGCTACATCGGCCCTAGCGCGTACAACGCGCGAAGGCATGTGATGGCGCCAGGCCTGCTGCTGACGCAATCCGTTCGATCGATGGGTAACGAGAGACTTCTGGACGTCATCTCTCGAATTCCCGAGCTTACCCGGATGGGGGGGATCGCGCCCCCTCCCATCCTTTTTTCGCCATTTCCCGTGCCCCGCGGCCTGGCCGCCCCGGCACTATCCTGTCGACGCCTCCGCCGCGGAAAAGGATTTCCCCCGACGAAGGCCGGCGGATCCGAAAGGAAGTCCCTTCCCGGGCCCGCCTGTCGGAGGTTTGTATGGCTCTCGACCTCGCCTCGATCAACCCTTCTTTGCCCTTCCCTCAGGGCGACGGCGCCTTCGTCGGCCAGACAATGCAGGCCGCGGCTCATGTCGTCCCGATGGTCCGTGTCCAAATGCCCAAGCAGGAGCCCCTGATCCCGAGCGACCTGCAACAGACGCTCCGCGACATGGAAAAACTCTCGCAGGCCTTCAATCACCGCCTTTCGTTTTCGGTCAACCAGAAGCTGGACTCCATCGTCGTCAAGGTGGTAGATTCCGAAACCGATAAGGTAGTCAGGGAAATCCCGCCCGCGGAACTCCAGCATGTCTATGAAGCCATCCGCGAGACGATCGGACTCCTTTTCGACTCCAAGGCATAGCCGGGAGGGCCTCTCGGGGCCCCGCAGGGCATGGCCTCGCCGATCGAGGGGAACCGGCGCACAGGATGACCCGGGGGGACCGGCGGAGCCATGTCCGACATTTCGATCCCAGGGGTAACCCAGAGCAAGTACGGGACCGACAAGCTCATCGAAGGCCTCATGAAAATCGAGCAGGTTCCGCGTGATCGCGCGCAGAAGCAGCTCGATGTCTACCAAAAGCAGAAGGCGGTCTGGCTCGACCTGACCCAACAGGTGTCGGGCCTCCGCGACAGCTCGCGCAACCTCTATTCCTTCCGGAACCCCTTCAGCGATCGGATAGCCTCCAGCTCGGACGAGTCCATCCTCACCGCCACGGCCACGCGCGAGGCCCTCGAACAGACGCGGAAGATCACCGTCGAGAAGGTCGCCACCGCCGACCGCTTCATCTCCTCCAACCTCCCACCCGATTACCAGGTGCCCCGCGGGGACTACCAGTTCAGCGTCGGCACGGGATCCATCAGCCTCAGTTTCCAGGGCGGCAGCCTCCAGGACTTCGCCGACGCCCTCACGCGCAAGGGCAGGGACCTCGTCCGCGCCTCGGTGATCCCGGTGACCACCGACACGAGGGCCCTGGTCGTCGAAAGCCTCAAGACCGGCGAAAAGAACAAGCTGGGCTTTTCCGCCGACGCCGAGAAACTCGCCTTGGCGACGGGCCTCGTCGAAAAGGTCTCGGCCAAGGCCCAGAACCTCGATCCCTCGCGGCCGGCAAACTGGACGAAGCCCATCGACCCCTTCGCGGTCAAGACCGTGAAGGGGGCCCTCGATGTGGGCCCGGGCGGCGAAGCCAAACTCGCCCTGGCCACCGACGCGCAAAGCTCGGGCCTCGTCCTCGAAGTCAGCTACCGCCTGGTCAAGCCGGCGGAAAGTCCGCCGGCCTCGGCGCCTCCGGGACCGAGCGTGCCCGCGACGGGGAGCGTCACCTACCAGGGCATAACCGTCCAGGGAGCGCCATCCCAAACCGGTCTCGCGCCCTGGACCCCGCCGCCCACCCCGCCCCACGTCGACGACAGCGGCATGCTCTACGCCCTCGCCGCGAACGGGGCCTCCATCCCCCTCCCCGCCCTCGCCGATTCCGGAGAGGTCCAGACGACGCGGGTGGAGCTCGGAACCTTGACGCCGGACATAGCCGCCCTCGGGATCAGGAACCGCGACAGCTCGCGGCAGCTCGAAATCCTTTCTGCCCGCGTCTTCGATCCCAAGGAAACGGGGGGCGTCAGGCCGAAGCAGCCCATCTCGACGGCCGGCGACTCCCTCATCTCCCTCGACGGGGTCGAGATCCGACGCGACTCCAACGCGATCAAGGATGTCATTCCGGGCGTGACCCTCAATCTCCTCGACAGCTCCGACAAGCCGGTAAAGCTGGACGTCGAGCCCGACCGCAAATCGGCGAAGGATGCCATCATTTCGGTGATCGGCACCTACAATAAGCTCATGGGCTGGCTCAACATCCTCACGCGGAACGACCCCTCGATCATCGAGCAGCTCGACTACTTCACCGACGCGGAAAAAAAATCGGCCACCGACAGGCTCGGCCTCTATCAGGGTGACTCGACCCTTTCGGTGTTCCGAAACGGCCTCCAGGCGGCGATGATGAATCCCCACGAGACGCGGCCCGGCAACTCCATCGTCCTCCTCTCGCAGATCGGCATAGCGACTGACACGAGGCGGCCGGGCACATCCGGAGGTGTCGATGTCTCGAGGCTCAGGGGCTATCTCGAGATCGACGAATCGACCCTCGACAAGGCCCTCGCCTCGAACTTCAGCCAGGTGCGCGACCTCTTCGGCTACGCGACCAACAACGACCTCATCATCAATTCGGGCGTCGCCTGGGCCCTCGACTCGGCCTCCCAGCCCTATGTGTCGATCGGCGGCATCTTCGCGACGAGGAGCCAGACCCTCGACACGGAAATAGCGAGCGAGAAGCAGACCATAGCGACCCTCAACGACGCCTTGGCGGCCAAGCAGGAAGACCTCAAGACGAAGTACGGAATGATGGAGGGGGCTTTGAACGACATGCAGTCGACCTCGAATTCGATCGATAATTTCAGCAAGAACAACTCGGGCGGCTAAGCCGGGCCTAAGGAAGGATGCAGACGTGGAAATTCGCGTGAACAACGAGGACATCGGCATCGAGCAGCGAGAGGGCGACACCGTCGGCGATATTCTGACCAGGGCCGATGGCCTTCTCGAGGCGGCAGGAGCGGTCATCGTGGGGGTTTCGCTCGATGGCATGCCCCTCGATCCCGACAGCCTCCTGGAACTCGGCGCCCGGAGCGCGGCCAAGGCCTCCAGGCTCGATATCGCCGCCGAGCACTCCTCCGACTACCGCGCCAGGGCGATCGACCTCCTCCTCGACATCGTCGCGAAGGCCCTGCCCCTTCCCGACGTAGCCGCACGCAGGGCCCTCCACGATTCGCTGGCCTCCCTCGAGGAGGGGCTCGGCGGGCTCTTCCCCTCCGACGAGCTGGCCTTCATCAAAAGCCTCGTCGAGGCCTTGAAATCCTCGGACGAGTCCGAAGCCGATCGCCGCTTCGCCGAAAGCCTGGCGGGCTTCGAGGCCATTTTCCGCGAAAGACTCGCCGAGCTCCGCGATCCGGTCGCCGAATTCCGCCGCGCGGCGACGGTGTACCGAGGGGCAGCCGAGGAACTCCGCGAGTTGCCGGTCTGGCTCCAGACGGGCAAGGAGGGGCGGGCCATGCAGGCCGTCCTCGTCTTCGTGGAGCTCTTCAACAAGATCATCAGACTGATGCCGGAGCTCGGAAGAAAGGGAGTCGACGCGGGAAATCTCCGCGTGGGCGAACTCGAGCTGCCGGCCTTCTACACGGCCTTCAACGGGGTGCTCAAGGAGCTCGTGCAGGCCATCGAGGATCGCGACTCCGTCCTCATCGGGGATCTTTCGGAATACGAAGTCGCGCCGCGCATGGAAGGGCTCTTCGCCGCCATCGGCGAGGCGATTCCAGCATGAGCCCCCTCCTCCAGCTCAATCCGAACACCTTCTGGGCGCAGGATCAGGGCGGGGGCTCGAATTCGGCCTGGTGGATGTGGGTTCTCGCCATCGCCCTCGTGGTGATCATCCTGATCGCCGTCGGGATGTCGGCGCGGGGGGCACCGAAACCCAAGAGCAGCTTCAACAAGAGGAACTGGAGGAGAGGCGCCCGCGCCTTCGGCCTGTCGGAGGACGAGCTGCGCTTCCTCGAAGGCTACGCGCGCAACCTCGGGGTCAGCAATCCCGACGCGACGCTCAGGAACAAGACCAGACAGGAGAGTTTTTTCAAGGAAGCCTATCGCAGCATCGAGAAGAATTCGGACAACGAACTGGACGCGGAGGAGCGCAAGGCCACCCTCTTCGAGATCCGCGAAAGGATCGCGCGGCGCGACGCCCAGGGCATGCCCATCCACAGTACGCGGCAGCTCGGCCGGAACATACCGATCTCCTTCATCACGCCGAGCGAGGAAAACTACCCGACAGTGGTCGTCCGATCCGAGCAGCAGGGCCTCTTTGTCGAGCCCGTCGTAGACCCCCTCGGCGAGCTGATCCGCTTTCGGCGCGGCACCAAGATCACCTGCTTCTTTTACACCAAGGCTCATCAGGGCTATCAGTTCGTGACGAGGGTCGCCGGCTTCCAGAGCGTCGGCGAGAGGGAATTGATGATCCTCGCGCATAACGACTCCGTCGCCGCCCTACCCTCGCGACAGCACCAGCGCCGCGAGACCCGTGTGCCCTGCAACTACTACCGCATCGCGGTGACGACGAAGAACACGAAGGGGAAACCCGAGGCCTCGGCACGGGTCGAGGGTATCGGCTTCCCCGGCATCGTGACGGACCTGTCGGCGGGGGGCATGGCAATACAAGCCGCGACGACACTAGCGCCGGGCGAATTCCTCAAGGTCGTTCTCGACCCCGGCGCCGGCAAACAGTCGGCCTTCGGCAAGGTAGTGCGTCTCAACAAGCTGCGCGGCTCGGGCGGCATGATGCACATCCAATTCGTGAAGATTTCCAGGAAAAGCCTCAACGCCATACTCTCCTACGTCCACGGCTACATCGACTGAATTCGCTCGCGGAGGCCATTTATGAGGGCTCCGCGAAGACCGCGAACTTGACTGAGGGGTCCTCCTCCCCTAGTATTGTCACATGAAAGTGATCGAGATCCGCGCCTTGGCCCGGAAGGAGACGGGCATCTACTACCGCAGGGAATTCAGCGGTACGGCGGTTCTCGAAACACGGGGACAGGCCAGCGAGTATCCCCTCAGTTTCGTCATCGAGACGAAGCCGATCGGCGCCCCTGATGTTTCGGTCTCCTTCGAGGCCGATCCCGCCTGGCCCCTCATCCCCGTCGTCTCTTCGATCAAGCACCTCGTCCGCGAAATGGACAGGGCGGGGAAGCTACCCTGAAGGAACTCCTCCTGCCCTCGCCCGAGGCGACCTTCGCCTTCGGCGAGCGCATCGGCAACAAGGCGCGCGGAGGCCTCGTCCTCGCGCTGCGGGGTGGTCTCGGCGCCGGAAAGACCCTTCTCGCCAAGGGCATCGCCCGGGGCCTCGGCATCGACGAGGAGGTTACGAGCCCGACCTACACCATCGTGTCCGAATACCAGGGAAGGCTCCGGTTCCATCACGTCGACGCCTGGCGTCTCTCCGACGCCGACGAATTCGCCGCCGTCGGCGCCGCCGACATCCTCTCCGACCAGGGCGGGGTCGTGGCCATCGAATGGAGCGAGAAGGTGACCGAATTGCTGCCTCCCGGGACGGTCGGTATCGAATTGGAGGTGCGGGACGACGATTCGCGTCTCGCCCTCCTGTCGGGTCCCATACCCGACGATTGGCTTGCCCCATGAACGTCCTCGCCATCGATTCCTCCACCGCCCTGCTTTCGGTCTGTCTCGCGACAGGGAAGGGGCGCACCGAGGCCCTCCTCGATGTAGGCCTCACGCACGCCGAGAGCATCATCGACCTCGTCGATTTCTGCGTGACGAGGGCGCGTCTGACCAAGGCGGACATCGATCTCGTCGCCTGCACCGAAGGCCCCGGCTCCTTCACGGGCCTCCGCATCGGCATGGCGACGGCCAAGGGGATTGCGGGCGGGCTCGGCAAGCCCTGGGTCGCCGTACCAACCCTCGATTGCCTGGCCTGGGGTCTCGAGAATTTTTCGGGGGCCGTCGTACCCGTCATCGACGCCCGCAAGGGAAGACTCTACTCGGCCATCTATCTTCGCGGCGAGCGACAGGGAGGCTGGCTCGACATCAGCCTCGAGGATCTCGCCGCCCTCCTGGATCGATATCCCGAAACCCTCGTCACGGGGCCAGACGCGGTCATGCTCGAGGCTCTTGCGACGGAGCGGAGCGGCATAAGGCTTGATCCGAGGGCCGGCAATGGCGCCGCCCGGGCGCTCTCTGTATTGGCGGCACGCAGGTTTTCCGCCCAGGGCGGATTTTCCGACTCGGCGGGGCCCCTCTATCTCAGACCAAGCGAGGCCGAAGAGGCTTCGGCGAACAAGGATGGCGGCGACAAGAAAGCTTAATTGGAGCCGGGGAAAACCCGGGCGAAGTAAAAAGCACGATCCAGCCGAGTCGGCGGGGATCGATGGGGGCAGGACATGGGTTCCGAAGAGGAGAAGGATCTTCTCGACCTCGATATCGACCTCGATATCGATGTGGTCGACGGGGGGCCAATTTTCGCACCCAACGTCGACCTGGCAGAAAGGGCGCGCATCCTCGGCGATCCGGCCATCGCCGGCATGATCCACAGCTTCGCGGCCATACCCGAGCCGATCGCCATCATCGACAACAGCACGACCCTCGAGTTCCTGTACAAGAACGACACCTGCAAGGCGCTCCTCACGCGCTATCACGCGAGCGAGCTCGTCTCCTTCGCGGCCGCGATCTGGCAGCAGATGGGCTCGCAGGCCCTTACGGTCATCAAGCAGAGCCTCGCCGACCCGACAGCCGGCTTCGTGTGGAAGGGCGACATAATCTTCAGGCGGAGGGACAAGCTCACCCTCGATCTCAAGGCCCACATCTTTCCCCTCTGGCCCGATGGGGCCCAGCACAAACGCCCGCCGGTCTATTCGGTGTACTTCGACGACGTGACGACGGATCGCCACGGCTATCAGCGGCTCTATCTCGAGGCCCTCCTCGAGGCTTCCCTCCTCAAGGACAACGAGACGGGGCGCCACGTCCAGCGCGTCAATTTCTATTCGCGACGCCTCGCCCTGGCCCTGTACGAAATCGCCCCGGAGAAGTGGCCCGAGGTCGACCGCGACTTCATCGAGGACATCGGATGGATAGCGGCGATGCACGACATCGGCAAGATCGGCGTGCCCGAGCGCATCATCCACAAGAACGGGAGGCTCGACGAGACGGAATGGGTAGAGATGAGGGAGCACCCGATCACGGGAGCCCTCATACTCGCGAGTTACCCGAACCGCATGGCCCAGGACATCGCCCGATCGCATCACGAAAGGTGGAACGGTTCGGGCTATCCCTTCAACCTCCTCGAAGACGCCATTCCCCTATCGGCGCGGATCGTGGCCCTGGCCGACGTCTACGACGCCCTCAGGGCCAGAAGGCCTTACAAGGAACCCATGTCGCACGAAACCGCCTGCGCGGTCATAGAAAGGGAGTCGGGGAGCCATTTCGATCCGGGAATCGTCGATGCCTTCAAGAAGGTGTCGACGGACTTCGCGGCGATCCATATCGCGAACGCGGACGAATAGGGAGAGCGCGGCGGAGTCGGCCCGGGCTCGGACCGACGCGCCCGAATGGACGGGCCGGTCGGCCCGCCCCTATTCAGTCCTAGGCCAGCCGCTTGAGATAGACGCGCCGCCGCTTGTGCTGGGTGCGGTCGTGGGTCTTCCAGAGGCCGTGCACGGCCGTGTTGTCCTCGAGTTCGGGATTGGATTCGGCGAACCTTATGCCAGCCTCCCGCGCACTTTCGTTGATGGAGCCGAGGAGGAGGGCGACGATGCCACGAGACTGCCATTCCTTCCGGACCCCCACGAGGTAGAGATCCAGGATCTCGGGTCTGCGGAGGGCGAGGATGAGGTGGAGCCAGCCCAGAGGGAAGAGCCTTCCGCGACTTTTCTGGAGGGCCCGCGACAGACTCGGCATGGCGATGCCGAAACCGACCAGGCGCTCCTCCTCGTCGACGAGGACCTTGGTGAAGCGCGGATCGACGAAGCCGAAGTACTGGGCCGTGTAGGCCGCGACCTGACGGGGCGAAAGCGGCGTCGTCCCGTACAGCCCGGCATAGGCCTCGTCGATCAGGGCGAAGAGATCTTTCGCGTAACGCGCCGCGAGCTTCTTCTTCGATGTCCATTCGTAGATGCGGACTCCCGTCCTCTTCGCGAGGATCTCGTTGACGCGCCTCACCTTCTCCGGCACTTCGTCCGGTACGGGGATGAGGAACTCGACCCAGTCGGTATCCTTGGCGTAGCCGAGCCTCTCGATATAATCGGCATAATAGGGAGGATTCCAGTTGGTCGCGAGCGTGGCCACCCGGTCATGGCCCTCGACGAGGAGCCCCTCGCGGTCGAGGTCGGTAAAGCCGAGGGGGCCGTGCACCCCCTCGAGGCCGTGTTCGCGGGCCCAGGACTCCACCGCGCCGACGAGGGCCTTGGCCACCTCGAAGTCCTCGACGAAATCCATCCAGCCGAAACGGGCGTACTTGTTCCCCCACTTCTCGACATAGCGCCTGTTGAGGATGGCCGCAATCCGACCCACCGCCCGGCCGTCGCGCTCCGCGAGCCAATAGGCCGCCTCGCAGAATTCGAAGGCGGGATTGCGCTTCGGATCGAGGGTGTTGAGATCGTCGAAACGCAGGCTGGGAACATAGTAGGGATTGCCGCGGAAAAGGCGGGAAGGAAAGGCTATGAAGGCCTTGAGGTCGCGACGGCTTTCGACGCGACGAAGAGTGAGGGACATTGCCGCTCCAGTCGGTTCCGTGAATCGGATCCGCATCGGATTTCCGGTATATCCGGATCGATCCAGCGCCCAAGACGCAAAGCGGATCGAAGGAGGGAGTATAGCCGCGGGCGATGAAAGCTGCCAAGGGAAAAGGGCGGGGCGAAAGACTCCTCTCCCCCGTTGCGAGGGACTACACTATATATGGAGTTCCTAACTCAGGGTGAGGCGGCCGGGGTCTGGGGAGGCAGGACGAGGATTTTATGGCCTATCCATTCGAGGGGGCGGAGCCCTCCCTGCAAGGGCCTGTCGCTGCGCTCGAAGGAGGAACATTCCAGCCAGCGCCTCCTCGAATCGAGGCGATAGACCCGGAGAATGGCCGCGTCTTTGGCGCCATCCTCTCCCGTACCCGAGTAGGCTTCGTCGACAAGAAGACCTCGCTGATCGTAGCGGTATTCCAGCGAAGCGATCCTAGTTCCCGAGGCATCGGTCTGAATGGCCTCGAGCAGACGACCCTGCCCATCCCAGAGAAAATCGATGGAGCCCTCCTTAGGCCTGTCAAAGGGAAGGATGAGGGGCCCCGATTCAGAGAAGGCTCGAAAATCGCCATTCCCCGCGGGAGCTACAAGGCTGGCAAAAAGCTCGAAGGAAGCCTGATCCCTTGGCCAAATGGGAAAGAGGAGGTCGAGGATGCCGGGACTGGTAGCCGCCCCTCCGATGGTAGCCGCCCCTCCGGCGGCGATCGCCCCTCCGGCGGCGGCCGAAGCCAGCGCGTCGGAGGCTGAATCCGCTCCCTGCGAGGCCGTCGCGCCAGCGGGAGAGCCGGCAGGACCTGTCTCGGCCTTCGGCCCTTTTCGGATCGCCCAACGCGTCAGCCGGCCTCCGGCATCCCATGCAAGACTCAGACCGCCATCATCCTTGCCATCGGCATCGACGAGACTCAGAAAGACCGATCGGCCCTCGATGCCGCCTTCCCCCGTCTCGAGCAGCCCGCCGCCCTTTGGACTCCCCTCGCCATCGAGGAGGAGGAGGCGAGCCGAGCCCCCCGAGCCATCCCAGGAGAAGGACAGGCTCTCGGCGAGCTTACCCTTCTCCCTCCGTTCGATGCGCTGGAGGCGACCATCGTCGCCGCGAATCCAGCTGCTTGTCGCCTCGAGTGGCCCGCTTCCCTTGCGCTCTCCAATCGAGGTGACGCGGCCCTGTGAATCTCGGTAGAAGGTATAAATGAGAAAATCGTCGATGGAACTCGACAAGGCCGGAACAGGAAGGGTCGTGGCGCCCTTCGAACTAGCGGCACCTCCCGCGCCGGCCTTTGCCCAGCCAAGGAGGACCAGCCTGCCAGCCGCATCGCGGGCTTCAATGGAGAGAAAACCCTCCTCCCCTTCCGCCATGGGAGCGCTTGGCGCCCCGGAGAGGCTGCGCGAGACGAGGGCCGTGACCTTCCTTCCCGCAGTCCCTCCAGCGGCCGCAACGGCCCCCGCGACAGGGGCAGCCGCTGCGGGCATCAACAAAAGCGCCACAAGACCAAGGAAGAGGAAGGGCCGCACGGACCTAGCGTTCTTCCCGCGCGGCCTCGTAGTGGGCGCGGATGTCGGTCGCGTCCCACGGATAGACGATCCAGAGATCGTCCAGGGTGCGGCCGGCGAAATAATGTCGCACCTCCTCGGGGAGGGCTCCCTGCTTCTCCTTGTCCTTGTTGTGGAGGACGGCCACGGCGACCTCGGCGGGGCCGTGACGGAGGAGCTCGCGGACGCAGTACTCGAGGGTGACGCGCGAATCGTCGACTTCGTCGACGAGAAGGATGTTCTTCCCGGCCAGCTTCCTCTCCGCTTCCTCGATCCATTGGAGGGTACGGGGCGTCTCGGTGGGCTGGTCGTCGACATCATAGTAGGCGACGCCGACAGCCAGGATGGGCTTCTTGATATACGTGCGCAGGATTCGGGCCGGGATGAAACCTCCCGAGCCGATGGCGACGATGACATCCGTCTCGAATCCGCTTGCCTTCACCATCGTCGCGAGATCGCGTACCGTCTCGTGAATGTCCTCATAGCTCCAGTAATACTTGTCCATGTCGGGATGGTAGGGAGGATGGCCCGGGGGGGCAAGTGGGTAGAGATACTTTCCATGCGAGATTTTTTTATTGACACCTTCTAAAGACTGGAACAGTATACGAGCGGATGAGGGAAGAGGGATTCCCGTCATCCGCATTTCAAGGAGGCGCATACATGAGGAAGAATGTCATCATCATGCTGGTCCTGCTTATGGGCTTGGCATTGCCGGTCCTTGCGGCAACCAGCATCGACTGCATGAGCTGTCACGGAAGCACGGGGGCCAAATACCCCTTGGCTGGCGCGAAGCTCGGTTTTGAGGTATCGGGCCACGCGACAATGGGTGATTCGCGATACGCAAATGGCCAGAGCTGCCAGCGTTGCCACACGAGCGAGGGTTACGTCGAATATGCGACCAAATTCGGTTTTGGTTCTCCGCAGAAGTACGATGCCTGGGCTAACGCCACGGACAAGAACGGCAACCAGCCTTACATCGCCTATCCCTCCCAGCCAGGCTGCTTCGCCTGTCACGACCCGCATACGACGGGCAACTTCGCCCTTCGCACCCAGAAGGTAGTTTCCGGCAAGATCGTGAATGAGAAAATCGCCCTGTACAACGGTGTCGTCTACGATGGCGGTTCCGGAAACCTCTGCGCCAGTTGCCACATGTCCCGCGGCGACCTCAAGACGGCGATTCCCGCCCAGAAGGGCAAGGTAGCCGCCCGCGGCGCCTCCCACCATGGTCCCGAGGCCGACATGGTCGCAGGAACCAACGGCTACGAGTTCGTCGGAAAGACTTATTCATCCTCGCCGCACTACCAAGTCATCGGCGATACCTGCGTCACCTGCCATATGGAGCAGCCCAAGGGCCGCTTCGGCTTCTCGCCGGAGGTGAGCGGCCACGCCTTCACCGTCTCCGGCGAAGTCCACGAGGCTCCCGTCGGCAACACCGCCTCCTGCGCGGCCTGCCATGATGGAATCAAGGCCGTAGCGGGACAGAAACTCTACCTCGCAGACTCCGGAACCGTCCGCGCCGAGTTCAAGGACGAGGCCGTGTTCACCGTCAAGGCCAAGGCCGATTATGACGGCAACGGCAAGGTCGAGTACGTCCAGCAGGAAGTGGTCGGTCTCCTCCAACTCATGGTCAACAAGGACGGCACGGGCGCGATGCAAAAGATGGCCAATCCCTTCT
>DATKTD010000042.1:0-16448 GCA_035531315.1 Rectinemataceae bacterium | reverse complement strand
AGATCGCGAAGACCGAGGCCCTCCGGCTGGAGAACTCTTTCAGTGACGCCATGCGCGGGCTTTACGTCTACGCCGCGAAGGTAGTGCGCCCGACGACCCTTGCCCTCGCGTACCTGAACGAGGCCGCCGAGGTCTGACCCTAACCCGACCGTCGTGATGACGGACAGAACTAAAAGCCGACCCTGGCACTGAAAGCCGGGGTCGGCACGTGGGGGAAACATGGCACGAAGTGATGAAACATACCTTTGGGGCGCGACGCATGCCGCCGCCCTCATGAGCAGTCAAGGCTTTATCGATTTTGCCGACACCGGGCACCCTGACGGATCGACCGGGGCCGCGTCTCGTCTTCGCGTCCACTCGAATGGACTCGTCGAACATCTCGGCTACGGTTATTCATTTTCCATTGGGACGCCAAGCATAAGTACGGAGCGATTCACGCCGAAGATTCCTCCCGACGGCACCCTCGACCCGCTCAAATATTACGTCTTCTGCAATGGGGTCATTGGATCCTATTCGTTCCGTGTCGGCAGCGAGTCGGACTCGATTCCCAACTTCCGAACGCCCGCATAGCCCACCTGCAACTCGAGTTGCAGGTGGGCGCCTCCCCTGGCCGACGAGCCCGGCTTGGGGAGTCGGATTCTCAGCCCGGCTCCGCTCCTTTCGTCGCCCCCCCTGGCCTGTTAGCGGCATGGGGGGCTTTTTCTATGTGCGTAAGATTCCTGAGAAAACGGAGGCCCATTTTGCAGGCCTCGCGCGATTTTAGCTTGACGCCTTCCATTAAATGTACAATACTGACCATGTAAGAGCATGACGGGATAAGTACTGACTGGGACTGAAAATCCGTGTGTCAACAGTTCAATTCTGTTCGGCGGCACGAACGAGAGCCGGCCCGCAAGGGTCGGCTTTTTTGTATTTGCGGCCAAACGCCAATCGCCGATCGCCGCCCCGCTGGGACCTCGTTTCGCGGCTCCGGGCCTCCCCGACATCTCTCCTCGAAGGGCCTTGCGCCAGGCCTTCCATGGCCCTAGGCTTTACGGAAGTCTTCGTTCGCGCGAGGTGCTCATGATAGCCACCGTCGAGCCGGAGCCCCTGGTCGGACTGAGCGGCGATGTTGTCCGCGAACGTCTTGCTTCCGAGGGCTACAACGAACTTCCCCAATCGAAGAAGAAGGGTTTCCTCGGCATTGCCCTCGGGGTGCTGAAAGAGCCGATGTTCCTCCTCCTCCTGGCCTGCGGGGGCCTCTACCTCCTCGTTGGCGACGCGGAGGAGGCCCTGATGCTTCTCGGCTTCGTCTTCGTCGTCATGGGCATCACCTTCTGGCAGGAAAACAAGACCGAAAGGGCCCTCGATGCCCTCCGCGACCTGTCGAGCCCCCGCGCCCTCGTGATCAGGGACGGCGTCCAGGAGAGGATAGCCGGCAGGGAGGTCGTGCGGGACGACATCATCCTGGTTTCGGAGGGGGATCGCATCCCGGCCGACGCCCTCGTGCTCCGCTCCGACAACCTGGTGGTCGACGAATCCCTCCTCACCGGCGAGTCGGTGCCCGTCCGCAAGCGCCGTTTTTCGGTCGAACGGACGGACGGCTCTTCCGAGGACCTCTCCGGCTCGGCGCCGGGAGGCGATGAGCTGCCCACGCTCTGGTCCGGCACGATGGCGGTGAAGGGCCGGGGCGTGGCGAGGGTCGTCGCCACCGGCTCGCGGACCGCTATTGGCCGCATCGGCAAGGCCCTGCAGCGTCTGGAGACCGAGGCCACGAATCTTCAGAAACAGACGGGGCGGATAGTCCGGACCTTTGGCCTCGTCGGCGCCCTCCTCTGCGTCGCCGTCGTCGTCATCTTCGGGCTGACCAGGCAGGACTGGCTCCACGGCTTCCTCGCGGGTCTCTCTCTCGCGATGGCCACCCTGCCCGAGGAGTTTCCCGTCGTCATGACGATCTTCCTGGCCCTCGGGGCCTGGCGAATCTCGAAGCGCAAGGTCCTCACCCGGCGAATGGCGGCCATCGAGATGCTCGGGGCCGCGACCGTGCTTTGTACGGACAAGACCGGCACGATCACGATGAATCGGATGACCGTCGCGAGGCTCGGCCGGGATGGGGATTTTCGCGAGCTTGCCGAGGGCCAGAGCTCGCTGCCCGAATCCCTCCACGATATCGTCGAGTATGCCGTCCTCGCGAGCCCGGCCGATCCCTTCGACCCGATGGAGCGGGCCATGCGCGAGGTGGCCTCTCGAACCCTCGCCGGCACCGAACATGTCCATCGCGATTGGCGCTTCCTCAGGGAATACCCCCTCTCCGACGGGCTCCTGGCCATGTCCCACGCCTGGGAGTCGGTGGACAGGGAGAGGCTCGTCATCGCGGCCAAGGGCGCGCCCGAGGCCATCGCCGATCTCTGTCACCTCGACGAGGCTTCCGTCGCCTCCCTGCGCTCGGACGTGGATGGCCTCGCGGCCGAAGGCCTCCGCGTCATCGGCGTGGCCGCGGCCGATTTCCCCCCCGGGGAGCTGCCGGAATCCCAGCACGATTTCGCCTTCCGCTTCGTCGGCCTCATGGGCCTCCGCGATCCGGTCAGGCCCGGGGTGCCGGCTGCCGTGGCCCAGTGCCGCAGCGCGGGCATCAGGGTCGTGATGATAACGGGTGACTATCCGGGCACGGCCCGGAATATCGCCCGCGAGATAGGTCTGGCCGATCCGGAGGCCGTGATGACCGGGCCGGAACTCCAGGCCATGGACGACGAGGAGCTCGCGAGGCGCATCTCCGGTATATCGGTCTTCGCCCGCGCCGTGCCCGAGCACAAACTCAGGATCGTGGCCGCCCTCAAGGCCCGCGGCGAGATCGTGGCGATGACGGGCGACGGGGTGAACGACGCCCCCGCGCTCAAGGCCTCCCATATCGGCGTGGCCATGGGAGGGAGGGGCACGGACGTGGCGCGCGAATCGGCCGCCCTCGTCCTCCTCGACGACGACTTTTCCTCGATCGTCGCGGCCGCACGGGTCGGCCGCCGCATCTACGACAATCTCCGCAAGGCGATGACCTTCATCTTCTCGGTCCACCTCCCCATCGCCGGCATGTCGATGTTGCCCGTCATGTTCGGCATGCCCCTGGCCCTGATGCCGGTCCATATACTCTTCCTCGAGCTCATCATCGATCCCGCCTGTTCCATCGTCTTCGAGATGGAGGAGGAGGAGCGCGGCATCATGGAAAGGCCGCCCCGCCCCGTCTCGGAGCCCCTCTTCGGCCGGAGGATGATCCTCATCGGCCTCGTCCAGGGCCTTGGCGTCCTGGCCCTCGTCGCGATCATCTACTCCGTGGCCCTCGGGGCCGGACTCGGCGAGGGCGAGGCCAGGGCCATGGCCTTCGTCAACCTCGTCTTCGGCAACCTCTGCATGATCATCTCGAACAGGTCCTGGACGCGATCCTTCCTGGCCATCCTGAAGAGGCCGAATCCCGCCCTCGGCTGGGTAGTCGGCGGGGCCCTGGCCTTCCTCGCACTCGTCGTCTTCGTGCCCTTCCTCAATCGGGTATTCGGCTTCGCTCCCCTCCATCCCTGGGAGCTCGGGCTCTGCGTGCTGACGGGCTTGCTATCAATTGCGATAAACGAGGCGGCGAAGCTGCCCGGCCTGCTGAGGGCCAGGGGCGGCCCGGGCATGGAGAAGGGGCGCCACCATCGTGGCCGCCAAATTGAAAAGTCCCGCCTTCGATGATATCGTGCATGCCGCCTCGGCCATGCCCGGGGCGAGGAGTAAGCATGGCGAAATTCGTGGAATGGGACCAGAAATACAACGTCGGCATTCCGCTCATCGACGCCCAGCACAAACACCTGATCCAGTTGACGAACGGGCTTTTCGACGCGTGCACGAAGGACAAGGAAACTATGGATGTCGAGTTCAGGGAGGTAATGAAGGAATCGGTCGATTACGTGCTCGTGCATTTCAGGGACGAAGAGGAATTGATGAGGAATTCCCGATACGAGCAGTTCGGAGAGCACAAGAAGAAACACGAGGAATTCATCAAGACGATTCTCGAGGCGGTGCAGGAATACAAGGAGGGGAAGAAATTCGTGCCCAACAATTTCGCCCGATTCCTCCGCGACTGGCTCTTCGATCACATCGCCATCAACGACAAAGAGTTCTCGAGACATTATTTTTCGAAGGCGAGGTGAGACGGCCAGCCCCGTGATGGCGGAAGCGCAAAACGCCAAATGCCAAATGCCAAATGCCAAATGCAAAACGCTTCACGCTTAGCGACAATGCGCGCGGCAGAGGCCGCAAGGGGGCAAGGACATGAACCGAAGGCTCCGGGAAGTCATAGGCTACGCGGTCGGCGCGATCCTCGTCTGGGCCATCCTGCCCTATGGGATCTACGCGCTTTCGCGGCTGGTCGACGGGCTACTTGCCCTGCCGGCGATGCTCGATTCGCCCACGCGATTGATTATCGCCCTGCCGTTGGCCGTCTTGGGGATCGTTTTCGGGCTATGGTCGGTCATCGTGCAGCGGACGATGGGCCATGGCGGTCCGGTGCAACTGGGCAATGTCGAGATTAGCCCCAAGACGCGGGATCTGGTGGTTTCGGGACCCTATAGGTATACGAGAAACCCGATGCTGTTTGGGGCGGTCATGATATACCTGGGCTTCGCCATCTATTTGGGTTCGATCTCCGCGGTGCTTGTCGTGCTGGTCTTCGCGGCCTTCATGCTCGCCGTAGTCGTTAAGAGCGAGGAGCGGAGGCTCACCAGGGATTTCGGCGAGGCCTATGAGGAATACAGGGGAAAGACCTCCATGTTCATACCATGGCGCGGCCGGTCCGGGAAAAAGATATAGTTGGGAGTGAAATATGCTAGTCGAGGCTTTGACGCCCGGAATCAAGATCATGATGCTCGAGAAGCGGCACGCCGCGGCCATGCTTCGGTTCGTCGACGGGAACAGGGGCTACTTTGAAAAATGGATCCCCTTCGTAAGCAAGAATCACGAGTTGGGCGAAATCGAGGCCTTCATCCGGAGACTTCTCGGGCAATATGCCGAGGGCAGCGGATATTTTTTCGGCCTATGGAACGACGATGCCATGATCGGCTTTGTCTTGATCAAGGACATCAGGGAAGACGTCAAGGCGGCGGAAATCGGCTATATGATAGACGAGAAATTCCAGGGAAGGGGGATTGTCAAGGCCGCCTGTCTCCGCATGATCAAGTTCCTGTTCGAGGAGAGAATGGCCCAAAAGATCGTTCTTTGCTGCGATGAGAGAAACGAAAGGAGCATCGCTTTGGCGAAGAGGCTCGGCTTCGTTCTCGAGGGCAATCTGAGACGCGATTCCCTGATCAACGATGAAATCTGCAATACCTTGCATTTCGGCCTGCTGCGAGACGAATACCTCGCGTAGAGGCTATTCCCTCGCCGCCACATCGGGGGCCCGGGCCGCGTGATCGCGCCGACCCGGGGTTTGTTGGCCCGATGATCGCTAGTCTCTGATAATCGCCGCCAGTTTTTCCGGCGTGAAGCCGAAGTGAGCGGCCACCTCCTCGGCCGGACCGGATTCCCCGAAGGACTCGATCGATAGTATGTCATCGGTCTCGGCGAGGCGCTCCCAGCCCTGGGCGACTCCGGCCTCGACGACGACGACGCGGGCCCCCTTCGGGACGATGGCCTCGCGGAAGGGCGCGGGGGCCTTGTAGAAGGCTTCGCGGCAGGGCATCGACACGACGCGGAGGCCGGAGGCGGCGCCCTCCTTTTCGAGGAGGGTCGCTGCCTTGAGGGCGAGGTCGAGCTCGGAGCCGGTGGCGACGACGACTGTCCCGGGCTCTCCCTGCGAGTTGCGCGACACATAGGCGCCGAGGGCCATCGTGGAGCGCCAATCGGGGTCGTCCTTCCGGTTTATGGGGAGATTCTGGCGGGAGAGGGCGATGACCGTCGGCCCGTCGCGATGGGCCATCGCGAGCTTCCAGGCTTCGGTCGTCTCCTCGGCGTCGGAGGGACGCAGGACCAGGGTGTTCGGGATGGCCCGACAGCTCGCCAGATGCTCGATGGGCTGGTGGGTCGGCCCGTCCTCGCCGAGCCAGATGGAATCGTGGGTCATCACGTAGACGAGGGGGAGACGCATCAGGGCCGAGAGCCTGAGGGCGGGCTTGAGGTAGTCGACGAAGGTGAGGAAGGTGGCCACGAAGGGCCTGAGGCCGTGGAGGGCGAGGCCGTTCGCGATGGCCGCCATGCCGTGCTCTCGGATGCCGAAGTGGAGATAGCGACCGCCTCGGTTGGCGGGGCCGTAGACGTCGCCGCCGGGAAGGGCCGTGGCGTTGGGGCCGGTGAGGTCCGCCGAGCCGCCGACGAAGCCCGGGTAGGCCGCGTAGATGGAGGCGAGGGCCTTTCCGGAGGCGGCACGGGTGGCGATCTTGTCTTCCGCCTTGAAGGAGGGGAGGGCGAGGGGGATGGCTTCCTTGCCCGAGAGGATGGCCTCGAGGAGGGCAGCCTTGTCGGGCGCCTCGGCCTTCCAGGCGGCAAAGTCCTTTTCCCAGGCGGCGCGGGCCGCGGCGAGCTCCCTTCGCCGCCCGGCGAAAAAGGTCGGCAGCTCGGGGGCGATCCAGAACTTCTCGCCCGCGGGAATGCCGAGATTCGCCTTGGTCTTGGCGAGTTCCTCTGCGCCGAGGGGGGAGCCGTGGACAGCCGCGGTCCCCGCCTTGCCGGGCGATCCCTTGCCGATGACGCTCTTCAGGATGATCAGGCTCGGTCGCTTCGTGTCGGCCTTCGCGAGTTCGGTGAGCCCCGCGATCTGGGCGAAGTCGTACATGCTGCCCGAAAGTACCTGCCAACCGTAGGCCTCGTAGCGCTTGCCGACATCCTCGGTGTAGGCGAGCTCGGTCGAGCCGTCGATGGTGATCGAGTTCGAGTCGTAGTACATGATGAGCTTGCCGAGGCCGAGGTGGCCGGCGAGGGAGGAGGCCTCCGATGCGACGCCCTCCATGAGACAGCCGTCGCCCGCGAGGACATAGGTGTGATGGTCGATGATCCTGTGCGCTTCGGTATTGAGGCGGGCGGCGAGCATGGTCTCGGCGATGGCCAGGCCCACGGCGTTCGCGACGCCCTGGCCGAGGGGGCCGGTGGTCGTCTCGATGCCGGGTATCGAGCCGTATTCGGGATGTCCGGCGCAGCGGGAATCGAGCTGGCGAAAGCGCTTGATGTCGTCGAGTCCGAGGGGGAAGCCGGCGAGGTGGAGGAGGGAATAGAGGAACATCGAGCCGTGGCCGGCGGAGAGGACGAAGCGGTCCCTGTCGAGCCAGTCCGGCTTGGCGGGGTCGTAGCGCATGCCCTCGCCATAGAGCCAGGCGCCGAGTTCGGCGGCGCCGAGGGGGAGGCCGGGGTGGCCGGAATTGGCCTCTTGGATCGCGTCGATGGAGAGACTACGTACGGAAAGGGCAAGTTTTTCGAGGGCGGAAACGTTCATGAGGACTCCTTGGGCCCGCGAGGGCGGAGTGGCGTTGCGGGGATAAGCCTAGCGTCTTTGGCCCGCGCGCAGCAAGATAAGACGGGGCGACCGGTTCGACGACGACAGGAGTCTTTTGCGTAACGAGCCCCATGTTCATGTGAGCGCTCGAGCCCCTTTGCGGCTTGGCAAGCGCCGATGCCCGGGGCATGATGGACGCGGATTCATCGCCCCGATCCGAGGAGGCATCATGCAGGCTCGAGCCTTTGGTTTGCCGCTGTTTTCCCTTGCCTTGATGGCGACCGCGCCCTCGGCCGCCGAGACGGTCGGCGCCCCGACCCTAAGCTACTTCGGCCGTTCCTCGTTCAGGATCGCGACCGCCTCGGGTTTCGTGGTCTATGTCGATCCCTACGCGCCCGGCGACTATTCGTCGCCGGCCGACCTCGTGCTGGTGAGCCATGGCCACGGCGACCACAACGCCGTCGACAAGGTCACGCGAAAGAGCGGCTGCCTGATCGTGGCCCCGGCCGGGGCGGTCGAGGGGCATTCGGTCTCGACGATCGCCGAGGGCCAGGCGCGGACGATCGGCCCGGTTTCGGTGCGGGCCGTCGCGGCCGCCAATTCGAATCATCCCCGCGGCTTCGGCGTCGGCTACATACTCACCTTCGACGGCATCGTGCTCTACTATTCGGGCGACACCTCCCGTCTCCCCGAAATGGCCGAGTGGAAGGGCTACGGGATCGACTACGCCCTGATCTGCTCGGACGGCCACTGGAACATGAACGTGGCCGAGGCGGCTCAGTGCGCGACCCTCATGGGGGCGAAGCGCCTCGTGCCCGTCCACACCAGCGCCGAGGGTCTCTACGACGAGGCCGTCGCGCGCTCGGCCAAGTACCCGGAAGCCCTCGTGGTGGCTCCCGGCTCCGTCATCGGGTTGAAGAAGTAATCCATGAGGACCGAGGGCTTCGCTATGCCTGTACCAGCTTCCCTGGATGACATCCGCGCCCTCTACGAACTGCGCGTCCGCAGGGAGCCGACCTATCCCGGCGCCAGGGTCGAGCGGGGTCTCCATACCGTCAGACTCGTCCAGGGCGGCCAGGCTTGGGTTTCCTGGTCCGACCTCGGCGGCGCCGACGTGGATACGGCGATCGAGGTGGAGATCGAGCGTTTCCGAGAGCTCGGCGTCCTCGACCATCTCGAATGGAAGCTGTATGGGAGCGACCGGCCGGCCGACCTCCTCGAGCGCCTCGTCGCCCATGGCTTCGAAGCGAGGGAACCCGCGGACGCCATCCTCGTCCTCGACCTGGCTGAGGTTCCGGAAATCCTGAAACCGCGCCCCGGCTACGACATCAGGAGGATGAATAGCCTCGAAGGCCTCGACGAACTCCTGTCGATAGCCTCGACCGTCTGGCCGGAGGAAAGCCGCGAGGACAGCCGGCGTTTCATCGAGGAGGCCTTCGCGGCCGACCCGGAGGGGCAGAGCCTCTGGCTCGCCTATGTCGACGGGAAGCCCGTGGCCGAGGGCCGGGTGGAATTCGCCTGCCGCGAGTTCGGGGCCATATGGGGCGGGGCGACCCTGCCGGAGTACAGGAACCGCGGCATCTACACGGCTCTCGTGGCCGCCAGGGCCACCGAGGCCATCGAAAGGGCTTGTCGCTTCCTCACCATCGACGCGAGCCCGATGAGCCGCGGCGTCCTCGAGAAGCGAGGTTTCAGGCTCCTCGACACGGCCTTGGAGTGCAACTACAAGGGTTCCGCCGCCAAAGCCTGAGCTCGGCGGATGGCCGAAGGGCCTGTCCGACAAAGGCCCTCGGGCTTTCCCTCGCCCTCAGCCTCCCTCGAGGCGGAGCATCCGGCGTACGAGGCCGCGGATGTTCCGCGTGTCGATAGGTTTGGAAATGTACTCGTCGGCTCCGGCCTTCATGGCCCTTTCCCGGTCGCCGACCATCGCGAAGGAGGTGATCGCCAATATCGGGATCTTCCTGGTCGCGGGATTTTCGCGGAGGGCGCGCATGGCGTCGTAGCCGTTCATCAGCGGCATCTGGATGTCCATTATGATGAGATCGGGTTCCGTCTCTTCCGCCAGACTCACTCCCGTCCTGCCATCGGCGGCCTCGAGGATTTCGTAGCCGTCGACGGCCAGGATATCGCGCAGCAGCACGACGTTGACCTCATTGTCCTCGCAGACAAGTATCGTATTTGCCATGACTTCTCCTTCGAAGCGCCTTCCAGGCGCCTTCCAGGCGAGCGCTCCGCTTAGGCCCGAGGCCTAGGCCCCAGGCCTAGGTCTCGGGCCTAGGCTCCAAGCCCGGCGCCGGGCCCGGGCCCTTCCGCGCCATCCTTTCCGAGTCGCGAAAAATCGGATGGAAAGGAGATCGTGAAGACGCTGCCCTTGCCCTCCTCGCTGCTCACAGCGATGCCGCCTCCAATCGATTCGATGAGGTGCTTCGACAGGGCCAGGCCGAGACCCGTTCCTTCGTAGCGTTTCTGGAGCGGGGAATCGAGCTGCGAGAATTCCTTGAAAAGGCGCCCAAGGTCTTCCTCCTTGATCCCGATGCCGGTGTCGGATACGGAGATGTCGATGAAACCCTCCCTATGCTCCGAAGCCCGCGCCTCCAGGCGCACCTTGCCTCCGTCGGGGGTGAATTTGACGGCGTTGGACAGGAAATTGAAGAGGATCTGCTTGAGCTTGTGCTCGTCCGAGACGACCACGACATCGACCTCGGGAGCGATCGCCAACTCGAGCGCGATCGAATGTTTCAAGGCCCGCTCGCGTAGCATCGTGATCGACAGCTCCAGGGCGGTGCGGAGCGCGAAGGGAGCCACGGCGACCTCCATCCTCCCCGATTCGATCTTGGCGAGGTCGAGGACGTCGTTGATGAGATCGAGGAGGTGGCGGCCGCTCGTGGCGATGTATCCCAGGTATTCGCGCTGCTTGTCGTTTATCTCCCCGTAGAGGGCGTCCTGCAGCACCTCGGTGAAACCGATTATCGAATTCAGGGGCGTTCGCAGCTCGTGCGACATGTTCGCGAGGAAGCCGCTCTTGAGTCGGTTGGCCTCCTCGGCCTCCAGCTTGGCCTGCCGCAGATCCTCGGTCCTTTCCTCTATCGTCCTCTCCAGGTTGGCGCGGTGCTCTAGAAGTTCCTGGGCTACCGCCTCGCGCTCTTCCGAGCGCTTCTTGGTCTCCTCGGTCATCGTGTTGAAGGCCCTCGCGAGATCGCCGATTTCGTCGTCCCTGCCGATGGCGATCCGGAAATCGAGATCGCCCGCGCCGATGATGGCCGTTCCGGCCTGGAAGTCGGCTATCGATTTGAGCGTCCTCTTTTGTATCAGCACGAAGGTGATGAGGAAGTAGGCGAAGAAGAGTCCGATGCTCGCCAGGATGAGCAGGGTCTCCATGGTCTTGATCCGATTCACCTCGTCGCCGGCCAGACGCGAGAGCCTGAGGCCGTCGGAAACCAGTTCCAATTCCCTGATGGCGATCCTGCTCCAGGCGAGATGGAGGGTTTCCCGATCGAAGGCAGGGAAGCTGCCTATCTCCCGCCCGGAGGGCGGGCCGAGGCCCGAAAAGACCTCGCGGAGGAGGAGGGCGTTCGACCGGAGATCGCGGATCAGTTCGACCCGCTCCGGGCTCCCTCCCGTGAGGCGCCCGACGAGGCCCGTGAATTCCGCGTACTTGCCCTCCCAGCGTCCCAGGGAGAGGGATCCGGGATAGATGAGATAGTCCGTGGCCAGGTAGATCAGGTCGTTGGCCGATTGGACGATCTGGTCGGCCGTTCGTTGTTCTTCGGTCCTCTGGGCGAGGGCTCTGATGGTCAGCCAGGCTGAGGGAAGGATGGACAGGACCACCACGCCGAAAAAGATTGCCGTAACTTTTAGTTGTTGTCTGATACGCATCGATGCTCGCTCACCTCATCATATTGACGCCTTCGCGATTCACGGCGTCCAGCGCGTCCACATATATAAGCCGGGCGAAATCCGGCAGGATGGTGGCCTCGGTCAGCCTGTTCTTTATCATCCATCGAGCCTCGTCCTCCATCGCCGCGACCATCGAGAAATCCAGCGTGAGGCCGAACTGGTGTTTCGGCCAGATCGACGCCAGGTAGGAATCGTCGTAAGCGAGTTTTTTCGCCACGATGGCCCTGGCCTTGGAAGGATTGGCGGAAAGGAAGGACTTGGCCTCCTGGAGGGAGGCGAGCAGGGCCTCCGCCTCCCTCCCGTGCGTCTCCAGCCAGGGCCCGCGACACACGAGGATCCCGTAGACTCGCTGATCGGCCTGCACGTTCCAGACCGTGGCGTTGCCCGGAACCAGGGCCACGATCTTGCTCACCGCCGGCTGCCAGGCCACGATCGCATCCACCTTTTTGTCCGCCATGGAAGCGACGAAATCGGCGGGCTTGATGTCGACCAACGTGATGGCGTTCGCCGCGATCTCGTTCAGGACGAGGAAGCGGCTGAGAAAGAATTCGGTGATCGTATGAAGGGAGACCCCGATCCGTTTTCCCCTGAGGTCGGCCAGGGTCGATATTCCGCCGTCCTTTCTCGCGACGAGATAGTCGTTCTCGAAACGATCGTTCGCCGCGATGATTCGGAAATCGCCGCCGTTCAGGGCGTCGGCGACTAAGGGAAACTCCGCCGTCTCGGCGATCTGGGCGAGTCCGTCTCGCACAGCGGCCATGGCTGCGGGACCCGTGTCGAAATTCTTGATGTCGACCTTGAGGCCGTGCCGGGCGAAGAAACCCTTTTCGGCGGCCACATAGAGCAGGGCGTTCTGCTCGAGGGGCGGGGCGGCGATCGTGATCTCGGCAGCGACCCGGGGAGTGGCCTGGAAGCAGGAGAACGAGAGGAGGGTGGCGGCGGCAAGGGGGATCGGGATGAGAAGATACGGAATTTTAATATGCGCTTTCATTAATATCTCCCGTCATCTGGCGATGCTCGATGCACAGTGAAGTTTAGCTCCGGCGCCGTCAAAAAACAAATCGAAGGAGGGCGGGGGAACCGGGCCGATCTTCGGTTTATGTCAACGGAGGCTTGCGCGGCGGGGGGGCTTGGCTATACTTCAAAAGCGCTGGGTCGCCATTTTTCGCTCTTTCGTCGCGTCGAGGCGATCCACACATGCGTCGTACTATGTCGATAATAAACCATAGCAGACGGCCCGGCGCCACATGGTGGGGGCTACGCACAAAGACGGCCCTTGGGGTCGGCATCCTCATGTTCGTCTCGCTTTTCGCCTCGGGGATCGTAGCCTACCTCGAGAGCAGATCCATCGCGATCAGGGAGCTGCTCTCGACGATTTCGAGTGACGCCAGCCTCGACGAAAGCGAGATCGCGCGGATCGCCCAGGATTCGGCCGCCGACCTCATGGTCATACGGCAAACGCCGGCCGTTCAAGGCGTGCTGCGCGCGATGGAGGGGGGCGGGGTCGACCCTGTCGGCGGCGAAGGGCTGGACTACTGGATCGAGCACGCGCAAATGCTCTTCGGCGTCTATCTCCATAATCGCCCCCAGTACCAGCGCCTCCGATTCCTCGACGACAAGGGGGGGGAGGTGCTGCGCTTGGACCGCGTCGGCGACGAGGTCGTGGTCGTGCCCGCCGGAAAACTCAGAGACGTTCACGATTCGCCCTATTATTCCGCCGCCGTCGGTTTGAAAGACGGCCAAGTCTACTACTCTTCCATATCCCTTCTCAGGGACGGTTCCTCGATCGTCGTTCCCCACGTCCCCGTGTTCAGGCTGGTCACTCCGATCATCGACGCGAGGGGGCGTCCTGCCGGCATGGTCGTCCTCAACGTAACGGCTTCGAGGATATTCGACGCGCTCAGGGTTTGGCCGGGCGGCGGGGAGAAGTACCTCCTCGATCAGGATGGTTTCTTTCTCGTCCATCCGGACCATTCGAAGGAATTCGGCTTCGAGTTCGACAACTCCCTACGGCTCGATCGCCTCCTCCCGGACATAGCCGGGAAGGTCGACAAGGGCGAATCGGGGACCTTGTACGACGTCAGGGCCAAGAGCCTGATCAGCTACCGGCGGATCCATTACGATCCTTCGGAGGTCGGCCGGTACTGGCTCCTCGTGTATCGGATCCCGGAAAAGCTCGCCCTGGCGGACGTGTACGAGATAAGCCGCCTGATGATAGTCACCGGCTTGCTGGTGGCGGCCTTCGGCTTCATCGCCATCCTGTGGTTCATCTCGCGACGCATCGTCTCGCCGATCGTGAGCCTGGCCGAGGCGGTGAGCGCGATGGAGGGGGGCGATTCGTCCCTCCGGGTGGACGAGGTCGCCGTGCGCGACGAATTCAGGGTGCTGTACCGCGCTTTCAACGGCCTCGCCTCGGCCCAGGAGGAAGCGGTCGAGAGGCTCGTGAGAGAGAGACTCGAGGCCGAACACCTCGCGCGCGAAGCCGCGGAGATGGCGAACCGGACCAAGTCCGACTTTCTCGCCAACATGTCGCACGAACTGCGGACGCCCCTCAACTCGATAATCGGCTTCACCGAGGTGCTGCAGGACTCTCTGTACGGAGAGTTGAACGGCAAGCAGCTGGAATACCTCCGCTACATCGCGACCAGCGGCCGCCATTTGCTCGAACTGATCAACGACATCCTCGATCTGTCCAAGGTCGAGGCGGGGAAGGAGGAGGTCTCGCTATCCCCCTGCTCCGTGAGGGCCCTTCTCGACCTCTCCGTCACCATGTTGAGGGAGAAGGCCAATTCGCACGCGATAAGCCTGGATCGCGAAATCGCTCCGGAGGCGGACATCCGGATATTCTCGGACGAGCACAAGCTCAGGCAGATCCTGTTCAACCTCCTCTCGAACGCCGTCAAGTTCACCCCCGACGGGGGCATGGTGAGGGTCGAGGCCAGGTTGAACGATTCGACGCCTCGAAGGCTCGCGCTTTCCGTTTCCGATACGGGCATCGGCATCGAGGAGGAGGATCTCGGCCGCCTTTTTCACGAGTTCTCCCAACTCGATTCGCCATTGCAGAAGCGTTACGAGGGCACGGGTCTGGGCCTCGCCCTGACGAAGAGGCTCGTGGAGATGCTCGGAGGGAGCATCGAGGTCAAAAGCAGGTTCGGAGAGGGGAGCGTCTTCACCGTTTTCCTCCCGCTAGAGGTCGCGGTTCCGGGGCGTGCTTCCCTTCCGGAGTGAGACGTCGGCCCGAGGGCGCCCGAGGCCCGAGGCTATGGCAAAACGGAGATGGAGAGATGGCAAAAAAGGTGCTCGTCTGCGAAGACAACGCGATGAACAGGGTCCTCGTCCGCGACATACTCGCCTCCATCGGTTGCGAGATACTGGAGGCCGTGAACGGTCTCCAGGGCATCGAGATGGCCCGCGACACGGCGCCCGACCTGATCGTCATGGACATCCAGATGCCCGTGATGGACGGCTACGAGGCGATCAGGCGGCTCCGGGTCGAGCCGCTCACCTCCGCCATCCCGATCATAGCCCTCACCTCCTTCGCGATGGTGGGCGACCGCGAGAAGGTGCTTGAATGCGGCGCCGACGACTATCTTTCCAAGCCGATAGACACGCGCGTTTTCAAGGCGCTGGCCAAGAAATACATTGACGAGAAAAAAACGCGCGACGAGGGAGGCCGATGATGGCGAAGGAGCGGATACTCTGCGTGGACGACGAGCTGCCGAACTGCGCCTTGATCGAGGCGATCCTGACACCCCTGGGCTACGACGTCGTCTCGGTACAGGACGGCCGAGAGGTGGCGGGAAAGCTCGCGCAGATGAAGGTGGATCTCGTCCTTCTGGACGTCATGCTGCCGGGACTGAGCGGCTTCGAGATTTGCCGGGATCTCAAATCGGGGGAGATGAGCAGGAAGATACCGATCGTCCTGATAACGGCGCTCAACTCGAAGGAAGATAGGATCAGGGGCATCGAGGCCGGGGCGGAGGACTTCATCTCGAAGCCCTTCAATCAGCTCGAGGTGATTGCGCGCATCGGCATGCTCCTCAAGGTTCGGAAGCTCGACCGCCAGGTCGAGGATGCCTACGAGAGCATCAAGGGTCTGACCGTCTTCAGCAAGGCGCTCATCCACGATTTCGACCCGATGAACTTCGATTTCTTCGATTCGATCGAGAGACTCGCGACTCACCTGCTGCGGCCGGAGGACGAGGGGGCCGAGGTCCCCGGGGAGATCGTAATCTCCTTCGGCGAGCCGGGCGGCGCCTACAATCTCGTGTACAGGCGCCTGGAAAAGTCCGTGCTCGGCACGAGATTCTCGAGTTCCGTGCTCCATAAATTCTTTCCGAAGGGGAAGCCGGGAAGCGGCTATCTGAGCCGTTCCGAACTGCAGGGCCCCTCCTGGCTCGTGCTGCGGGAGATCCTCAACCAGATCGGGATCGAGGCCGGAAACCTGGTCTATTTCCACGACGAGGGTCTCACGGTCATGGCCGTCAATTACCGCGAGGAGGCGACGGCGCACAAGGCCGCGGTGGTGGACAATCTCGTACTCCTGGTCATGTTCCTGCGATCGCTCGCCACCCAGCTCCACGAGACCGAAGACGCCTTCGTCTACACGATCAACGCCCTGTCCCGGGCGGCCGAGGTCAATGACGAGGATACCGGCAACCATATCATCCGCGTGGGCGAATACGCCGCCGCCCTCGCCGAGCGCCTCGAGTTGGGCAAGGCCTACGCCGACGCGATCCGCGTCCAGGCGCCCATGCACGATGTCGGAAAGCTCCACACCCCGTCAGAAATACTCAAGAAGCCCGCCGGTCTCGATCCCGCGGAGCTGCGCATAATGAAGGAACACACCCTCCACGGCGCGGCTATCCTCGGGGAGCATCCCCGGCTCGCGCTCGCGAGGAACATCGCCTTGACCCATCACGAGCGTTGGGATGGTTCCGGCTACCCCAATGGCCTTAGGGGCGAGGAGATACCGCTCGAGGGCCGCATAGTCACGATCGCCGACCAGTACGACGCCCTCAGGAACCGTCGGGTCTACAAGCCTCCCTACGACCATGCCACGACCTGTTCGATCATCCTCGAGGGGGACGGTCGGACGAAACCGGAGCACTTCAGCCCGGAGATA
>DATKTD010000041.1:0-6388 GCA_035531315.1 Rectinemataceae bacterium | reverse complement strand
GATGGCTATGCCGTCATGGAGGGTCTGGTAGTCGCGCGAGTGCTCCGCGCTGGCGATGGCCCGGTCGAAATCGTCGAGAAGGGGGACGAGGTCGGAAAGGAGGCCGAAATTAGCGTATTTCTGCTGGTCTTCCCTCTCCCGGAACATCCTCTTCCGAAAATTTTCGTAGTCGGCGAGGCTCCGGAGGTACTGGTCCTTTAAAGTAGAGGCCTCGTCGCTCCTGCGCTTGGCCTCATCCTCGAGGTCTTTCACGCGGGAGCGAAGGGCATCGAGCTCCTCGGAGCCCGGCAGGGTCGCCCCCTCCGGCGCGCCTTCGGACTGGGCGGACCGATCGCCCTCGGGGGGGATCGATGCCCGAGGGGTCGAGGTTTCGCCAGCCCCGGCCGGCGCGGGGCGATCATGGTGCTTGTTCGACATGTGTTCCACCTGGGGAGGTTCCTTGTCACGTACGAGGGCAAGGATGGAGTAAGTAGCGATAAAGTAATAAGCGCGGCCGGGGACAGTCAATATAAATTGCCCGACCGGGCTCAAACTTGACTTTGCGGGAGGGGAGACTAAGCTTGAACCAGGGGTCAGGGAGGCGATCCCGAGAGGAAAAGGCGGATGCGTTCGGAAGGACGACCGCCACCATTACATGCGGAGGCTCAAGTGCAGTTCCAGAGACCCGCGCTCGCCGCGGAGCAACGCCAAAGGCTCAGTCCCCAGATGATCCAGTCCATAAAGCTCATGGCCTTGCCGATCCAGGAACTGAAGGAGCAGATCCAGGAGGAAATCGAGGCCAACCCGGCCCTCGAAGTCCTCGAGGACCGATCGACCATTTCCCTCGAAAGCATGCCCGAAGCCGGCGATGCGGGATCGGAACGCGACGAATTCTTCGAAAACAGCTCGGATCCGGGTTTCGCATCACGTTCTTCCTCGGACGACGACTCGAAGAGGATGTTCCTCGAAGGCGCCATTTCGCGGGCCGAGACGCTTCAGGAGCACCTCCTCTGGCAGCTTCGGATTCAACGGCTCTCTCAAAAGCAGAGGGAGATGGGCGAGGCGATAATACAGAATCTCGACGACGACGGATTCTACAAGGAGGACCCGAAGGCCCTCTTCCCCAAATCGGAGGCCGACAACGTCGCCGCGGTCATCTCCCTGATACAGGGCTTCGAGCCCGCGGGAACCTGCACCGCGAATTTCCGCGAAAGCCTTCTCGTGCAGGCCCTCCTCGACCCGGAAGCCCCGCCGATCGTCATCACCATACTCAAGGACCACATCGACCTCCTCGAAAAGGGTCGACACTCGGAGATCCAGAAGAGGCTCAAGCTGGACGAGGAGGAACTCAAGAGAGCCCTTGCCTTCATCAAGGAACTCTCGCCCTTTCCCGGACGCGCCTACTCCACGGAGGAGCCGCGCTACGTCATTCCCGACCTCCTCGTCAAACTGAAGGAGGGCGACTTCGTCATCATCCTAAACGACGAAGAGATACCCGTCCTCGGCATCGACCCCTTTTTCGACCGCCTGGCCGGAGAGAAGAAGGGCGACAGGGCGACTGCATCCTACGTCAAAGACAATATAAGACGGGCCAAGTTCTTCATCCGAAGCATCCACCAGCGCAACCAGACCCTCCTCAAGGTCGCGCGAGCCGTGGTCGAGTGCCAGAGGCCCTTTTTCATCGACGGGCCCAAGCACCTCGCCCCCCTCACCCTTCGCGATGTAGCCCAGGAAATCGGCGTGCACGAGACCACCGTATCCCGCATCGCCCACTCCAAGTACATGCAGACCGACTGGGGCATTTTCGAGTTCCGCTATTTCTTCTCGAACTCCATCTCGGGAGCGGGCTCCGCCGGTTCCCGCTATTCCAAGGAGGGGGTCAAGCAGATCATCAAGGAGATAATCCAGAACGAGGAATCCTCGCTCTCGGACCGGGACATCGTCGACGCCCTCGCGAGAAGGGGCATCCCCCTCGCCCGACGGACCGTCGCCAAGTACCGGCAGGAGCTCGACCTCGATTCCTCCTTCGGCCGCAAGAGAAACGCATGACGCTCCGCTAGGCCTTCGGCGAAGGCTGCGTAGGCCCAGACGATAACGCGGAACCGGCGCCCGCGATAAAGCGTCGGATCCGGCCCCTGGCGGCCGGAATTGCAGAAGGAGGTGCTCATGACCGTAGACGTCCGTTCCGTTCATTTCGATCTCGGAGAAGCATCGAGGGACTACCTCGACAAGAAACTCGAGCGGATCGGCTACGCAAAGGACATGATCGTCGATCTCATCTTCGTCTTCACCAAGGACAAGGATTTCAAATTCGAAGTGACGGCCAATCTTCGCAGGGGCGGCCAGGCCCATCTCGAGGAGCGCGATTTCGACGTGCACACGGGCATCGACAAACTGATCGACCGCCTCGAGCAGAAGATCACCAAGGAAAAAGAGAAACTCAAGGATCACAAGGAGCGCTGAAAGGCCCTTGGCGGCGCAGCCAGGGCATCGCGCCCTTCGGCGCGTAGCCTCGGGGCGAGGGCGGGCCCCGAGGCGATGGGGCCCGCGATTGCCGGGGCTCGCTTTTAGAGGTACACTCCTCCAGCGATGGAAGAAAAGCAGATCACCGTCCTCGATCTCATTTCGCTCGAGCTCAAGGAGCAGAACGCCCTCAACCTCCACTGCATGGGCGGTCGGGCGGGACTCTCGCGCCCCATCGCCGTACCCGACATCAACCGTCCCGGACTACCCCTCTCGGGCTTCTTCGAATCCTTCGCCTGGCAGCGCCTCCACATCTTCGGCCGCGGCGAGAACGCCTACCTCCGCCGCCTCGAGGAGGAGGGCAACGACGAAAGCCTCCGCAAGTTCTTCTCCTACCCGGTGCCTGCCTGTATATTCACCCACAACCTCGCGCCCGGTAAGGCCTTTTTCGAGATTGCGGAGGGCTCGGGCTGCCCCATCCTCCAGACCGACCTCGCCTCCTCGGAACTGACGAGCCGAATCCTCCGTGTCCTCTCCGACCTCTTCGCCCCGGAAACGACCGTCCATGGCGTCCTGGTCGAGGTCTTCGGCATCGGCATCCTGATCATGGGGGATTCGGGGGTGGGCAAGAGCGAAACGGCCCTCGAACTCATCGAGCGGGGCCACCGCCTCGTCGCCGACGACGTCGTGGCCATCCGTTGCGTCAACGGCTCCATCCTCGACGGGCAGGGCGCGAACAAGATCATCGGCCACCACATGGAAATCCGCGGCCTCGGCATCATCAATATCACCAACCTCTTCGGCGTCGGCGCGATCCGCGACAAGAAGCAGATCCAGCTCATCTGCGCCCTCGAGGAGTGGGATCCGGACAAGGTCTACGACCGCATCGGCACGGACGAGAAGACCACCGAAATACTCGGCGTCCGGGTGCCGACCCTCGAGATCCCCGTCAAACCGGGGCGCAACATCCCGATAATCGTCGAGACCGCCGCGATGAACGAGCGGCTCAAGAAAATGGGTTATCACTCCGCCAAGGAATTCAACCAGAACATCCTCAGATGGCTCGAGAGCGAAAGCGCGAGGGCCGTCTACTTCAACCGCGACGACTATATCTAGAACACGGGAGACGAGATGACCGAGCGCAGCGTCACGATCAGCAACAGGGCCGGCGTCCATGCCCGTCCCTCGGCCCTCATCGTCCAGACGGCAAGCAAGTACCCCTGCAAAGTCTGGCTTGAAAAGGGATCGGACCGAATCAACGCCAAGTCGATCATGGGCATCATGACCCTCGGGGCGAGCTTCGGCACGGTGATACGGATCGTGACGGACGGCGCGGACGAGGAGAGCGCAGCCGAGGCGATCCTCCACCTCTTCGAAACCCGCTTCGAGGAGGAATGAAGGGGCGGGGAGCCGCGCGCGACGCGGCTTCGCCCGGGGCGGGATCGGGACGACGCTTCCTTCCCGACATCCTTTCGGTATTCCTCGTCTACCTCGTCTCGGGAACGGGCTTCCTCCTCGTCGCCGGATTCGTCATCGAATCCTCGGCCTCCTCGATGGAGGTCGCCCCGCCCTTCCTCCTTCTCGGCGTCCTTCCCCTCGCCACCATCGTCATTCTCGCCATCCAGGCGAGGATGCTCCTTCGCAGCCTCGGGCTCAGGCGCTACGGTGCCCGGCTGAGACTCAAGCTCGCCGGCATCTTCCTCGCCTTCGTCGTCGTGACCAGTATTCCCCAGGCCTGGTTCGCCCTGAGGATGGCCTCCCTGATGGCCGGGAGACAGGCTTCCGTGTCCGGCGCGGAGGGCATCGACGCGGCAGTGAGGCTGGTGGGCGAGTGGCAGGAAGACTCGGCGGCCCGCCTTTCCTCGACGGCCCGAAATCGGCTGTCGGCCCTCCTCGATGCCGGAACGGCCCCCAAGGATGCCCTCGCGACCCTCCAGCGCTCCGATCCCGCCATAGAGGCCCTCGAGATATTCGGCCCCGGCTCGCGTCGACTCTCCTTGGGGCCCCTGGGCTCGCGACTGGCCAGCCCGCCTCCTCCCGGCACGACAGGCTCCCTCCCTCCCGAATCGCGCTCGGGGCTAAGCAGGCTACGCTACGCGATCGACTGCGGCGATAGCGTCGTCATCCTCTGCCTGCGCCTCCCCCCCTCCTTCGAGGCCTCGACCACCGCGATGGCGACGGGGAGGGAGAAACTGCGGAGTCTCGCCGACTCCTCGTCCCGCTGGCCCTCCTTTATTGCCCTAGTCTACCTCCTTTTCGTCCTGCCGCTCTTCCTCCTAGCCCTCCTCCTCGGTATGGCGAGCGCGGACTTCCTCGCCGAGCCCCTGGCCAATCTCGAGGAGGCCACGAGGCGCATCGCGGCCGGAGACAGCTCCGTTCGCCTCCTCGCGAAGCCGGGCGACGAACGCGGCTGGCTCCTTTCTTCCTTTAATCGAATGCTCGACGAACTCGAGAAGGGTCGCGAAGGCGAGCTGATGCAGGAGCGCATCGACGCCTGGAAGGACCTCGCCCAACGTCTGGCCCACGAGCTCAAGAACCCCCTCACCCCGATTCGTCTCGCCTCGGAAAGGCTCCTCCGCATCTCACGCAGCGATCCCGAAAAGGCCAGGGCGATCACCGAATCGACGACCCTCGCCATTATCGCGGAGGTGGACGGCATGGACGCCCTCCTCGGCGATTTCCGCGAGTTCGCGCGTCTTCCGTCGCCGCAGAAGGATTGGGTCCCCCTCGAAGAGCTCCTCGAGGAGTCGGTGGCGATGTACCGACACTCTTACCCCGAGGTCGATTTCTCCGTAGGCTCGATTCCCTCCGGTCTCAGGCTCAACGTGGACAGGTCGATGATCAGGCGCGCCCTCGGCAACCTCGTCGCCAACTCGGTCGAGGCGATGGAGGGTCGGGGCCGCGTCGGATTCTCCGCCGACCTTGTAAAGGCGGGTGACTCGGGCTATTGTAGGCTCCGCTTGAGCGACTCGGGAAAGGGCATACCGGCCGACGTCAAGGACCGGGTCTTCATGCCCTACTTCACCACGAAGGAAAAGGGGACGGGTCTCGGCCTCGCCATAGTCGAGCGCATCATCCACGACCATGGGGGGCGCATCCGCTTCGAATCGGCCGAAGGCCTCGGTACCGTGTTCTGGCTGGACCTTCCCGTCGAGCGTTGATGAAGCCCAGCGAAGCCTAAGGAGATTTCCGCTTGCCATCCATTCTGGTCATAGACGACGAGCCGGGCATCCGCACGACCGTCAAGGACATCCTCGAAGACGAGCGCTATGGCGTCACCCTCGCGGAGGACGCCATCGTCGGTCTCGACCTCATGGAAAAGCTCTCTCCCGACCTCGTCCTCCTCGATGTATGGCTTCCTCGGATGGGCGGTATCGAGGCCCTCGAGGAGATCAAGAAGCGGAGACCCGAGCTCGAAGTCGTGGTCATCTCCGGTCACGCCACCATCGACATGGCCGTGCGCACCCTCAAGCTCGGCGCCTTCGATTTCATCGAGAAGCCCCTCTCCATAGACAGACTCCTCGCCACCTGTCGCAACGCCCTCGCGATGGCCGGGCTCCGAAAGGAAAACCGCCGCCTTCGGAACGTGGCCGGCGAGGAGGAGGAGATCCTCGGTACCTCGATCGCGGCGACCGCGGTGCGGGGTCTCATCGAGCAGGCCGCCGCCTCCGAGGCCAGGGTCCTCATCACGGGCGAGAACGGCTCCGGCAAGGAGCTCGCGGCCCGGCTGATCCATCGGCTCTCGAGCCGCGCCGACCGCCCCTTCGTCGCTGTCAACTGCGCCGCCATGCCCGACAGCCTCATCGAAAGCGAGCTCTTCGGCCATGAGCGCGGCGCCTTCACCGACGCCCACTCGCGGCGCAGGGGTCGCTTCGAGGCCGCCGACGGCGGCACCCTCTTCCTCGACGAGGTCGCCGACCTCAGCCCGGCCGCCCAGGCGAAGCTC
>DATKTD010000040.1:0-4095 GCA_035531315.1 Rectinemataceae bacterium | reverse complement strand
GAGGGTGACGAGGTAGGCGAGTTCGTTCTGCGCCGTCTGGGAAAGCCTTTCGAGGACGCCCGATTCGCGGATGAGGTTGCCGAACATCAGCGAGCCGACGAGGGGCACGGAGATCGGGGCCACGATGCCGGCGATCATGGTCGTCGCGATGGGAAAGAGGACCTTGAGCCACTTTGGCGCCTTCGACTCGTGGTAGGCCATGTGGATGCGCCTTTCCTTACGCGTGGTGAGGGCGCGGATCACGGGCGGCTGGATGAGGGGGACGAGGGACATGTAGGAATAGGCGGCCACCGAGATGGGCCCGAGAAGATGTGGCGCGAAGATGCTGGACACGAAGATGCTCGTGGGACCGTCGGCCGCCCCGATGATCCCGATGCTCGCGGCCTCCTTGAGGCTGAAACCGAGGAGGGTCGCGACGATCATCGTGGCGAAGATGCCGAACTGGGCCGCCGCACCGAAGAAGATCATGAAGGGGTTTCGGAACAGGGGCCCGAAGTCGATCATCGCCCCCACGGCTACGAAGATGAGGAGGGGAAAGAGTTCCGTCTTGATGCCCATGTCGAAGAGCACCTTGAGGAATCCGTTCTCGTAGCCGGCGACCGTCGGAACCCCCGCGATCGAGAGGGGAAGGTTGACGAGGATGGCGCCGAAACCGATGGGAAGGAGGAGCATCGGCTCATACTCCTTCTTGATCGCGAGCCAGATGAGGGCGCCGCCGACGAGGTACATCACGCCCTCCCGCCATGTCAAGGAAAAGAAGCCGATGAAGAGTTGATCCATGAATGGAATGATAGTCCGGGCGGGCGGTCGGCGAAAGTCGGATTCCATCCTACAAGCGGCGACCGCCAAGCCCTCGGCGCGATTGGCCGGGGCCGAGAACGCGGCAAACCGCTACCCCTTCGAGGCGTCCTCATGCTAGCGTGTCGATCATGCAGGAAAAGCTCCGCGTGGCCGTGGGTCTTTCGGGCGGCGTCGATTCGGCCGTCGTGGCGGCCATACTCCATAAGGCAGGACACGAGGTCGTCGGCCTCACGATGAAGATATGGAAGGGGGGCCTTCCCCTCGTCGAGGGGACGAAACACGGCTGCTTCGGTCCCGGAGAAGACGAAGACATAGAGGTATCCTCCCGACTCTGCGCCTCTCTCGGCATTCCCTATCGGGTCATCGACCTCTCGGACGACTACGAGCGCCTCGTCCTCGACTATTTCCGGCGCGAGTACAGGGCAGGGAGGACACCCAACCCCTGTATCGTCTGCAATCGCGAGATGAAGTTCGGCTTCCTCCTCGAGAGGGCCAGGGCGGCGGGGTTGAATTTCGACGTCTTCGCGACCGGCCATTACGCGCGCATCGTCGAAAGGGACGGCGTCAACTACCTCGCCCGCGCCCGATCGACAGAAAAGGACCAAAGCTACTTCCTCTACACCCTCGATTCGGAGATGCTCGGCGGGATTATGTTTCCCCTCGGCGGTCTCGAGAAGACGGAGGTGAGGGCTGAGGCGCGTTCGCTCGGCCTCGAGGTCGCCGACAAGGCCGAAAGCCAGGACTTCGTCGCCGGCGGCGACTATGCCCCCCTTTTCTCGGACAGGCCACCCGAAGCCGGCGACTTCGTCGACGGCTCGGGTCGCGTCCTCGGAAGGCACCGAGGGCTTCCATATTATACGATAGGCCAAAGAAAGGGTCTCGGAATCTCCACCGGCCCCGAGCCCCTCTATGTGCTCCGCCTCGACGCGGCGAAGAACCTGGTGGTTTTGGGACCGGGAGATGGACTCTTCGCCGAGGGGCTCGCCTCGTCGAGCTTTCGTTTCCAGGACCAGCGTTACGCGAAGTCCGAGTTCCGGGCCTTTGCCAAGGTACGCCTCGCCCACAAGGCCTCTCCCTGCCGGGTCAGGGCCGGGGCCGAGGTCCAGGTCCTCTTTGACAATCCCGAACGCGCCATCGCTCCCGGCCAATCGGTCGTGATCTACGACGATGAGGGAATTGTCCTCGGCGGAGGGGTCATCGATCGCGCCCTGACCTTCGCGGAATGAGGGGAACATTCGGACGCGGCATCCTCATCGCCTTTGCCTCATTAATTCTCCTTGGTCTCGCTTCCCTGGCCTTCGTCTACCGTCCGCGGGCCGAGATCGTCGTCGCAATCGACAGCGCCTTCGCCGCCATTCGCCCCGGTCTTGTCGCGAAGGCGGCCGAAAGGCATGTGCTGGGCAATCGTCTCGATCTCATCCTCGTCCCAGAGGACAAGGCCGTTCCCACCCTTCTCCAAGCCCTGGCAACGAAAAAACTCCATCCCCGGGCAATCGCCGCCAGTCCCCTCGTGGCGAGGGCCCTCGTCGAAGGGGCCGCCCGCAACAACGCCCAGCCTCCCGCCCCAGTCATCTCCCTCGATTGGTCGCCGGCACCGGAAGGCGGTGCCGCCTCGCCTGCCGCATCGATTCTCTCCGATCCGCTACCAGGAGCCCGCAAGCTCGGCTCGATCCTCGCCCGGGCCGTCGCCCTGGTGGCGAGGGGGAGTTCGGCCGCCAGCCCCGTTTCGCCACCGGCCGAAGGCGGCCTTGTCTGGGAATCCGGCCCGGCGAGGTCGGATACGGAGAGGGAGGCCTTTGCGGAAGGATGGACCGCGGAGGCCGGCTCTCCTCCCTTCGCCCTTGATCTGCAGCCGGGACAGGCGAATTCGGATGGCCTTTTGCGGCAGACCTTCGCGATGGACCTCAGGGCCGTTTTCATCGATGCCGGCGACTTCACCCCCATGGCCCTCGACCTCGCCGCGGGAAAAGTGGGGATAATCGCCTTCGCCTCGGGGGCCGCCGATGAGGTAGCCAGGGCCTGGCCCTCCGCCTCCCTCGCCCTCGTCCCCGATGACGCCGCCTTCGCGGCCTTTCTCCGTTCCCCCGCCTGCCTCGCGCTCAAGGGGCGTCACGGCATACCCTCGGTGATCAGGATTCTTCCGGCGGCCGCCGCTCTTCCCGGCATCGACCTCGGAGCGCTGATTGCGGACGGAACGAGGTGAAGAGGGCGGTCGGAAGGGCCACATGCGGCTATTTCCGTTTGACAACTGATTATCGCGAAAATATACTTCAATCCAATCGTCGGCGAGGCCGACGGTACAGGTAAAGGAGCTTCACGGATGAAACACAACTTTGCCCGAACGCTTACCTTGGCGCTCGTACTCCTGTCGTTCGGGGGAGTCATCGGACTCTTCGCCGATGAGAATACGGTCAATCTCGAATCCGCGGTCATCCAGGACTTCTCAAATCCCGATGCACAAAACTGGTTCGTGATGGGCTCCAAATTCTCGACGCAGGGATTTCCCCAGCTCGCATGGGCCAAGGCATGGCCCCAATCGGTCTTCGGAAGCAACGTCGGGAGCAAGGATATCCGCTCGCTCGGCGTCGCCATGCTCTTCGATCGCCAGGAATACAATTGGATCGACATCATCCCCGGCACGAAGGGAAGCGACCCGAACGCGGGCTGGACGCCCAGGGAGATTCCCCTTCCCGGTCGCGTCAAGATGCTCGATATGTGGGTTTGGTCGGGTAACTTCGACTACTATCTCGAGGCCTATGTCCGCGACTACCAGGGCATCGTCCACGCGATCAACATGGGCAACCTCAACTTCGTCGGTTGGAAAAACCTGCGCATCAACATTCCGGACAACATCCCCCAGTCGAGAAAGTACCTTCCCCACAAGGAACCGCTGAGCCTCGTGAAATTCCGGATCTGGACGCGCCCCACCGAGGTGGTGGTGATTCCCACGACCGATCCCACCGCGACGAACATGGACAGGGCAGTCAAGTTCTACTTCAGCAACATCAAGGTACTCACCGACACCTTCGAAACCCTCTTCGACGGCGATAACCTCTCCGATCCCGCCCTCCTCCAGTCGACGTGGGGCAATGCCTCCAGCGGCAAGTAAGGGAGAACCGAAATGAAGAACTCAAAGATAGCCACTGTCGCGTTGCTCGGCATCATCCTCCTCGTCGGCCTCCCGCTGGCCGCCCAGACCGCCGCGAGCCCTGCGACGACTGCCCCGGCAACCACGACTACACCGACCGCCACGGCTGCGCCGGCAGCCACGACAAGCCCGGCGGCGAGCGCCGC
>DATKTD010000039.1:0-42407 GCA_035531315.1 Rectinemataceae bacterium | reverse complement strand
CGAACATCTTCTCGTGGATGAGGACGGTGCCGTCCACCTGGGTGGCCAGGACCGCCATGATCGAGGTGAGGTCGGGAGGAAAGCCCGGCCATGGCGAGTCGTCGATCTTGGGAATCTGGCCGCCGAGATCGGAGACTACCTTCATCGATTGGCCCGAGGGAATTTTCAGTTCGCGGCCGGAAAGTTCCCATTGGATGCCGAGGCGGCCGAAGCCGACCTTGAGGGGCCGGAGATCCTCGGGCTCGACGTTCTCGATCACGAGTTCGCCCCTCGTGACCGCCGTCAGTCCGACGAAGGAACCGATTTCCATGTAGTCGGGACCGATGGAGTAGTCGGCGCCGCCGAAGTCCCCGCGGCCGCCTTCTATGCGAAGCACGTTGGAGCCTATGCCCTCGATCTTCGCGCCCATGGCGACGAGGAGCTTGCAGAGGTCCTGGACGTGGGGCTCGCTCGCGCAATTGCGGATGACGCTCGTGCCCTCGGCCCGCGAGGCCGCCATCACGGCGTTCTCGGTGCCCGTCACCGAGGCCTCGTCCAGGAAGATGTCCGCGCCGACGAGCTTGTTGGCGGTGAAGCGGAAGGCCCGGTCGATCTCGATGCGGGCGCCGAGCTCCTCGAGGGCCAGGAGATGGGTATCGACGCGCCTTCGGCCGATGACGTCGCCGCCGGGGGGAGGGAGGGTCACCTTGCCGAAGCGCGCGAGGAGGGGGCCGGCGAAGAGAATGGAGGCCCGGACCCGGCGCGCAAGTTCGACGGGGACCTCCCATCGCTCTATCGGCCTCGGATCGACGGACCAGTCGTTGGGACCGAGACGCTCGACCGTCGCGCCGATCGCGCGCAGTACCTCGAACATCACGAGGACATCCTCGATCTCGGGGATGTTGCGGAGGATCACCGTTTCGCTGGCGAGAATGGTGGCCGCGATGCAGGGCAGAGCCGCGTTCTTGTTGCCGCTCGCTCTAATACGCCCTTTTATCGGGAAGCCACCTTCGATCACGTACTTGTGCATGCCCGGGAGTATGGAGAGGGCGGGCGGCTCGAGTCAACGCCAAGTCCTCGCGCCGGGCGATTTCAAGCCCGCTGACGAGGCGGGTGGGTCTTCGAGACTTGCACGAACGAAACTTGATCGCCCCAGCTTTCCGCATTATGATCGCGTGATGCCGGTACCTGCCGGCCTGAAGGAACCGAAACATGGCGTACAAGCTCGACGGGGCCAAGTTCCCCACCATCGAAGACCTCATCGAGGCCCTCTATCCCCTCTATTCCGACAAAATGAGCGAGGAGGACTTTCGGAAATACGTCGAGGAAAACGCCGAAAAAAGCTGAGTATTTCCGACGCGGAGAAATAAAGAGGCCGCCCCTGAAGGGCGGCCTCTTTCGTGGCCAAGCGGCGCCGCCGCCTGCGGCCTATAGCCGCCTGCGGCCTACAGCCGCACAATCCTCGAATGAGTGATGACCTCGTGGCCCTTGTCGGTGACGATAACGTCGTCCTCGAGCCTGATGCCGCCCAACTCGGGATCGTAGAGCCCCGGCTCGATGGTGATGATGTGGCCCGGGGCGAGCACGTCCTCGTTGCCCTCGCGGCTCCTGACGGAAGGCGCCTCGTGGGCCTCGAGACCGACGCCATGACCGAGGCCGTGGGGCATCGCCAGGCCCGCCTCCGCGAAGATGGCGTCCGCCCTGAGCGCGATGTCCCTGGTGGAGACACCCGGGGCGCACATCGCGACGCACTCGTCATGGGCCCGCTGCACGAGCTCGATCATGCGTTCCGCCGCGGGATCGAGGGGGCCGCGCGCGAATCCCATCGTGACATCCGTCGTGTAGCCTTCGAGCTTGAGGCCGAAATCGAGGATGCTGAGCCCCCGCGTTCCGAAGGGGCCGCTGCCGAAGGGGGGGAAGGCATGGATGCCGAAACTGCGGCCGGGCCCCGCAGCGAGGGTCTCGAAGCCAGTTCCCTCGCAGCCCCGGAGGCGGCATTCGCGCTCGATGAAGATGCCGATGTCGAGCTCCGTGGCGAGTGAGCCCGAGCGGACTCCCGCCTCTATCGCGTCGGCGATATCGTCGGTGATCTTCACCGCGCGCCGATATATCCGCATCTCCTCGTCGTCCTTGACGGCCCTCATGGAAAGGACCTGGTCGGTCATGCCGCCGTCGCGGCAGACGAGATCGTAGTCGGCGAGGGCCTCGACGAAGTCGGCGTAGGCCGGGTAGCTCGTCGCGCCGGGGATCTCCACGCGCGATCCGGGCTTCACGCCGAGTCGGGGCAGTATGCCGGCGAGGGCCTCGGTGGGCATGCGCTTGAAATCCGTATAGGGAAGGATCTCGTCGGCCCGTGCCATCGACCTGGCCATGTTGACATCCCAGGCTGCGAGAACCGATCTTCCTTCGGCGGAGACGACGAGGATGGCGTCGCCCGGCTGACCCGAGAGGTAACGGACCGAGAGGTCGCGGGCGCCTTCGGCATCCCTGAACATGCAGGCGGCGAGTCCCTCATCGCGGAGTTTCGCCCCCACCTTCGCGCATCGCGCAGCGTAATTATGCATCCAGTCCTCCGTTCTTCATCGTAGCCCAGGCGCATCGGGCGCGGCAAGGACGAAGGCGCGGTGCGAATGCCCTCCCGGCCGCGAAGGAGTCCCTTGCCGGCAAAGGCGAGTGATTGCATTCGCGATCGCTAAAAGGGTAGGATCGACCGCGGAAGCCGGATGGAAAACAACCAACGAAACAGGGACAGGACCCTCGCGATAGCGGCCTTGGGCATAGTCTTCGGCGACATCGGCACCTCGCCGCTGTATGCCCTTCGCGAATGTTTCGCCCCCGAACACGGTGTCGACGTCACGAGGGCGAACGTCCTCGGCATAGTCTCCCTCCTCATCTGGAGCCTCAGCCTGATTGTCTGCGTCAAGTACGTGGCCATCGTGCTCAGGGCGGACAACAAGGGCGAAGGTGGCATTCTCGCCCTCGTGAGCCTCGTCGGCCGCAATCTGCCCCGGGATTCGAAGCGCCGGGCGGGCCTCATCGCGACCCTCGGCATCATAGGCGCCGCACTCCTCCTCAGCGACGGCATGATCACACCGGCCATATCGGTGCTTTCGGCAGTCGAGGGGCTTCGCGACGTCACCCCCTCTCTCGGACAGTTCGTCATCCCGATCTCCCTCGTCGTCCTCGTCCTACTCTTCCCCTTCCAATCCGGGGGAACGGCGAAGGTGGGGAGGGTCTTCGGCCCCATCGTCATCCTCTGGTTCGCGGTGCTCGCCATCCTCGGTCTCGTCTCCATTGCCGGCCAGCCCGGGATTCTCGCCGCCCTCGACCCGCGCTACGCGATCGATTTCGTCAGGCGCGACGGGATGCTCACCTTCGGGGTCCTCGGCTCGATATTCCTCGCCATGACGGGCGCCGAGGTCCTCTACGCCGACCTCGGGCACTTCGGACGCAGACCCATCCGCATGGCCTGGTTCGGCCTCGTCTACCCGGCCCTCATGCTCAATTACATCGGCCAGGGAGCCTGGCTCCTCGGACACCCCGAAGACGTCTCCAACCTCTTCTACCGCATCGCGCCCCAATGGCTCGGCCTGCCCCTGGTCGTCCTCGCGACGGCGGCGACGATCATCGCCTCGCAGGCCGTCATCTCGGGGGCCTTCTCCATCGCCCGGCAGAGCGTCCAGCTCGGCTATTGGCCCCGCATCCAGGTCAGGCACACTTCCGACGAGACGGTGGGACAGGTCTACGTTCCCATTATCAATTGGTTCCTTCTCGTCGGCACGATCGGCCTCGTCCTCGGATTCAAGCGATCGGGCAACCTCGCGAACGCCTACGGCATAGCCGTGTCGGCGACGATGTTCATCACCACCTCGCTGATGATCTACGTAACGACGCGGATCTGGAAAAAGGGTCTGTGGTACCTGATCCCGCTCGAGATCGGCTTCCTCCTCCTCGAGGCGGCCTTCGTCGTCTCGAACCTCGGCAAGATCGCCTCGGGCGGCTGGTTCGTCGTCGCCCTCGCCGTCGTCATCTTCGCCCTCATGAAGACCTGGCTCGACGGCAGGAAGCTATTCGGCGCCCAGATGAGGAAATTCCACCTCTCGCCCGCCATCTTCGCCTCGAGCATCGCCCTCAACCCTCCCATCAGGATTCCGGGCACGGCGGTATTCCTGACCGCGAATCCGGACGGCGTGCCCAAGGCCCTCCTCCACAGCCTCAAGCACTACAGGGTCCTCCACGCGCGCACCATCATCCTCTCCGTCGAGACCTTCGACATTCCCCGGGTCGAGGCCGACGAGAGGTACGAAGTGCGAGAGCTCGAGGCCGACATATGGCAGGTCCAGCTCCGCTTCGGCTTCTCCGAATCCCCCGACATACCGCGGGCCTTGCGAAACATCCCCATTCCGGCCTTCTCCCCCGACGCCCCCGACCTCACCTACTTCGTCGGGAAGGAGAGCCTCTTCTTCGCCAAATCGGAAGGAGGCATGCCGTGGCTGCGCAAGCGGATTTTCGGCTTCATGTTCTCCAACGCGCAGAACGCGACGGACTTCTTCAAGCTGCCGACGACCAAGATCATCGAACTGGGCGGTAGAACCCAACTATGAGCGGCAGGGCCACGGGCGGGCCGGCTTCCGACGCGAGAAAGAAGCTTGCCCTGACCCTGGCCGCCATCGGCGTCGTCTTCGGCGACGGGGGCATTCCCGCCCTCGTCCTCCTGGCGACGGCCGCCTCGATAATCGCCTCGCAGGCCGTAATTTCTGGCGCTTTCTCGCCGGCAAGACAGAGCGTGCAACTCGGCTTCTGGCCGCGCATTCAAGTCCGCCACAGCTCCGACGAGACCGCCGGATGGTGGTCGCGCTGGCGGTCTCCATTTTCTTCCTCATGAAGACCTGGGTCGACGGCCGAAAGTCCTTCAGCATGAAGATGCGAAAATTCAGGATCGCCCCGGAGCCTTTCGCCGAGAGCATCGAGCTCAATCCCCCGCTCCGAGTCCTCCACAATCGTACCGTCCTCCTCTCGGTTCTTATCCCCGACCTTCCGAGGGTCCACGAGGAGGATCGCTACTCGATAGAGGAACTCGACGCGGGTATCTGGAAGGTCGTGCTCAGTTTCGGCTTCTCGGAAACCCCCGACGTTCTCCGCTGCCTCCGAGGCATCGACATAACCGGCTTTTCCCCTGACGCGATAGGCACGACCTACTTCGTGGGACACAGGGTATTCCAGATGATGTTCATGAACGCCTTGAACGCCACCGACTTCTTCCGCCTGCCCGCCGACCGCATCGTCGAGCTCGGGGCTCGGGGCTCGAACGGAACTCTGAACCAGAGGGCGCGGGAGGCGCAAACGTGGGCGGGCCTGCGCGGGGCTGGGGGTTGCGCCATCGCGTGGCCGGCGCGAGGCTCGGCCCCGGCCTCAGTCGCCGCGTCGCTGGAGGGCCGAGCGGAGGGCCTCGACGAAGCGACGGGAGTCGGCGCTGAAACTCTCGCGGCGAGGGCCCTCGGCAGTCGACCAGTCGACGATAAAGCTGGCCTGCTGCGATCCGAAGATCCTCGACCACAGACTCCTGTCCGGACTCCCCACCTCCGCGATGAAAGCGAGGGGAATCACTATCTCGATGGACTCGGGGGTCGACTCTTCCCTGGCCCGCGAGGTGAAGAGGTGGTTGAGCCAGTTGTCGCTCGGAAGGTGCCTGAAGCGGAGGCTCTTGTCGGTGATCACGAGGAGGCCCCAGAGCCCCTCGCGCTCGCCCGCCTGGAACCATTGTCCGACGGCGCGGGTCCCGGGAATCTCACCAGTCTCGTTCTCGAATTTTTTCCAATAGCGAAGCGCTGCCTCGTCCATGTCCCCTCCTCCCCTGAGACCGAAAGCATAACCGGAGAGACCGCCCGTAGGAAGCGGCCCCCGGCTCGGCGCGCATGCGCTCCGAGCCTCGGCTAAAGAGGATCAGGCGCTCTTCTGGCAGACGGCGACGGCCGCATCGGCGGCGCTGGCCGCGTCGGGGCTGTACAGGTCGGCGCCGATGGACTTGCAGAAGGAATCGGTGACCGGGGCGCCGCCGACCATGATTGTCAGGTTTTCGCGGATGCCCGCGGTCTTGAGGGCTTCGACGACGCCCTTCATCTCGTTCATCGTGGTGGTGAGGAGGGCCGAACAGGCGACGATGTCGGCCTTATACTCCCTCGCGGCATTGACGAATTTCTCGCTGGCCGCGTCGACGCCGATGTCGTGCACCTCGAGGCCCTTGCCCTCCATCATCATCTTCACGAGGTTCTTGCCGATGTCGTGGAGGTCGCCCTTCACGGTGCCGAGCACGACGACCCCCTTCGCCTTGACGCCCTCGGAAACGAGGAGGGGCTTGAGGGGAAGGAGGCCGGCGTTCATCGCCCGCGCGGCGATGAGGACCTCGGGAACGTAGACCTCGTTCCGCTTGAATTTGCCGCCGATGATGCTCATGCCCGCCATCAGGCCTTCCTCGAGGATGGTCCTCGCGTCGAGTCCCTCCGCGATGGCCTTTTCCACATTGGCCTTGGTCTCGTTCGCCTTACCCTTCTGGAGCAGGGCGGAAATGTCCTCGAGCGTCGACACGGGCTACCTCCTCGATCCGGCTTCCGCCGATGCCGCCCATTGTATCCATCGGGAAGGGGCGGTCTAGGACTGTCTTGTCCCAAATTGGAAAAAAGTGCCGGACGAGAGCCGCCTATTCGTGTATCTCGTTTATCCTGGGCGAGCGGCCCGCGGACTCGCGATAGCGCCCCGGTGACTGGCCGACCGTCTTCTTGAAGACCTTGTTGAAATAACTCTGATCTTCGTAGCCCAGAAGGCCGGCGATCTCGACGAGTGATGTCTCGGTCGTCCGGAGGAGGACCCGCGCGCGATCGACCCTCAGCCGGTTGAGGTAGGCCGTGAAGCGGCACTTCATCTCCTCGTTCCATATCTTGGAGAAGTAGGTCGGGCTCAGCGAGACGGCCTCGGCCACCTCGTCGAGGGTTATGGGCCCGGCGAAGCGCGCGTTGATGTAACGCATGGCCTTCATCATGACGTCGGCGTGCTTGACGTCGGAAAGATTGAAGACGAGGTCGCCGAAGCGGTTCATGACCCGCGAGAGCCACAGGGCGATGTCGTCGATGCTCCGCATCTTCTGTACCTGATTGAGGGAGGTCATGCCGAGATCGAAGATCCGCTCGACGTCGGCACCCCCGTCGAGGGCGGCGCGGGAGATGAGGACGACGAGCTCGAGGACCCTGGCCCTGATGATGGCCGGGTTCCTGCCGCTGGCGAAGAAGATATGGCCGAGTATCTCGTTGAGGAGGCGCTGTGCCTCGGCCTTGTCCCCGCGGGAGATCGCGTTGAGGAGTTCGCGTTCGCGCTCGATCGGATAGGGGTGGGGGATGTCCTCTCCGCCCTTGAGGTCCTGGATGCGCTCCGAGATCCGCGATTCGAGTTCCTCGCGTTCCCTCGCCGCCCCGATGGGTTCGGGGAGGGAACCTCCCGTGGCCGCCGCGAGGTCGGCGAGGAGCTCGGCTATGCTCGTGGCCCGCCGGGGACTCACGCGCGGCACCGCATCGAGGGCCGCGACCAACTCCGCCTCGCGCTCCGCCGGAAAGAGGCCCGCGGCCCGGATCTCGCCGACGACCTCGGCCTGGTCGACGATCATCAGGGGGCCGCATACGAAGGCCGCCCAGAGGGCTCCGTCCTCGAAGACGGGGGCGACGACATGGAGGAGGGAATGAGCGCAGAGGTGGATGTACTTGCCCCCTATCCGCTCGGCCTGCCAGGCTCCGTAGAGCTGCGAACGGAGCTCCTCCGCGACCTCCTCGGATCCCAGCATCCTGCACACCGGGCAGACCGCCGCCCGGCCCTCCTTCGTGTCGCGCAACTCTCCCTCGGCGTCGACGATGCCGAGAACCCCTCCCTCGTCGTCGATGACATAGCCGCCGATGCCGATGGAACGGCAGAAATGGGAGAATTTGCCGAGGGCGATGCGCGGATCGGGATCGGAACGGAAGGCGGCGAAATCTCCCATCATGCCTCCGGGAAGATCAGGTGCTCCATGTAGGCCTCGGTGAAGTCGTGGCTCGAGGAAAGCTCGACGTAGCGGCAGAGTCCCCTTATCCTCCCGGTCGCCTCCATGAAGGACCGCGAGGCGGAGGCCGCTGCCGCCCCCGCTCCCGACGCGTTGCCCGCCACGATGACCCTGTCGCCCATGGCCGCCGGCACGAGGCCGACGCGGAGGGCGCTGCCGAGATCCAGGTAGCTGCCGAAACCGCCGGCGAGCCAGACGCGGTCGATCTCTTCCGGGCCTCTGCCCGACCTGGCCAGGAGGACATCGATACCCGCCGCGATGGCCGACACGGCGAGTTGGAGGTTCCGGACATCGGTCTGCGAGAGCCAGACGCCGCCGCCGATCTCGAGCCTGACCTGGCCCTCCTCCACAAGCCTCCTCGCGGCGAGAGATTTCGGCAGCGATGCCAATTCTTCCTCGTCGGGGATGCGCCCCGTCTCGTCGACGAGGCCCGCCTCGAGGAAGACCGCGAGGGCGTCGAGGACTCCCGAACCGCAGAGGCCCCTCGGGCTTCCTCCCCCTATCGTGGAGAAGCCGATGTCCTCGCCGTCAAGCCAGACGGCGTCGATGGCCCCCGCGACACCGCCCATCCCCATGCCGACTCCCGCCCCTTCGAAGGCCGGTCCGGCGGCCGTGGCGCAGCACCATATGCCGCCCGAGCCTCCCAGGGCGATCTCGCCGTTGGTGCCGATGTCGAGGAGGAGTTCGCAGCCCCCGCGGTCGGCCATGCCTATGGCCGCGATGCCCGACACTATGTCGGCCCCGACATAGCCGGAGACGGAGGGAAGCATCCAAAGCTCGCAGGCCGGGTCGAAGCCGAGCCCGATCTCGCCGGCCCGCGCTCGTCTGGCCGAGGAGAAGACGGGCGAGAAGGGCGCCGCCGCGATCGCCGCGGGCTGGACCCCCGCGAAGAGGTGCATCATCGTCGTGTTTCCCGCTATCGCCACCGACAGGAGATCGCGGACCTCGGCCCCGACCTTGACGAGAAGCTGCCGGCCGACTTCGGCGATCTGCGCCACGATCCGCGAGCGCAGGGCCTCGAGGCCCCCGGGGCTCCCCATCGCCGCCGCCATCCTCGAGATGACGTCCGCGCCGAAGCTCCGCTGTTCGTTGAGAGCCGAGCCTGTGGCCACGATCCCTCCCATGCAGAGATCGACCAGATAGCAGGCCAGGGTCGTCGTGCCGATATCCACGCCGAGGGAATAGGAGGCGCGGTCCGCGTCTTCCCCGGGGCCGATGGCGAGGACCTCGTTCCCGCACAGGACCACCGAAAGCTCCTCGGCGCGGGCGGCGAAGGCAAGCTGGCGGAGGGCGGCGAGATCGAGGGCCGCGATCGGGGAGTGGCCCGCGACCGCGAGGGCGCGCAGGAGCCTTTCCTCGTCGGAGGCCTGATCCTCGAGGTTCGGCGCCTCGAGACGGAGTCGGATTCGAATGCTCGGAGGATCCTTGGCGAACTCGAGTCGAGGGCCCTCCGTGATAATCGCCGCCCTTCCCCTGGGCTCGAGCTCGACGCGGGCCGGGCCCCTTTCGTCGATCGAGGGGCTGGGGCGGGCGAGACAGAGGAGACGATAGCCCGCCTCGAACTCGCGCCGGGAAAGCAGCCGGCCTTCTTCCGCGGTCGGCGCCTCCACCGATCCGGAGACGCGGGCGCGGCATTTGCCGCAGAGCCCCCGCCCCCCGCAGGGAGAGTCGGGCCCCTCCGGAAAGGCTTCCCCCGAGTCTTCGCGCGACGCCCGGCCGCTCGGGGAGTGGAGGGCCTCGAGGAGGCTTTTGTCGGAACGCGCCTCGATCTCCCTGACAAGCTCCCCGCTCTCGAGAAGCAGCTTCACGACGGTCATATCCATACCAATTTACTAGTTGTATCCGATGGGCTAGTGTACCGCAACACGTTTGCCCGTCATCGAGAGAATGGAGGATGGACGATGGAGGGACCCTTTCGCTACCGCCTCGTCTCCTGCGCGGTGTTCCAGCGCGAACTCTCTATCGCCCTGGGCCGCACGAGGCATCTCGTCGATCCGGAATTCCTCGAGATCGGCCTCCACGAAAGGCCCGAGAAGCTCCGCGCCGCGATCCAGCGCAGGATCGACGAGATATCGTCGCCCCCCGGCCCCCCGGCCCGCCCCTACGACGCCATCCTCCTCGGCTATGGCCTCTGCGGCAACGGCCTCTCCGGCATCGAGGCCCGAGGCATCCCCCTCGTCATCCCCCGCGCCCACGACTGTTGCACCATCCTCCTCGGTTCGCGGGCCGAATTCGCCGCCCGTTTCGGCGACAGCCGCTCCGCCTCCTGGAGTTCGGCGGGCTACCTCGAGCGCGGGAGGGCCGGCTTCCGAGAAGCCGAGGGGGGGCGGTCGGAGGGCATGGAAAAGAGTTATGCGACATTGATAGAGGAGTACGGGGAGGAGAACGCCGCCTACATTTGGGAAAGCCTCCATCCCGATATCGACGAGGGAGTCCTCCGCTTCGTGGAGCTCGAGGAAACGGCCCATCTCGGCCACGCCGATGCCCTGCGCGAGCGGGCGGCGAGGGAGGGGAAGGAATTCCTCCTCCTCAGGGGCTCGGCGAAACTCCTCGGCGCCCTCGTCGCCGGGGACTGGAATCCGGCGGACTTCCTCCTCGTTCCGCCCGGTGCCCGCATCGAGGCGACCTGGGAGGACGAGGTCATCTTCGAGGCGCGAAGCCCCGGCTGACTGCCGCCCCCGGCCCGCCTCAGTCCGCGAAGGCTCCCGGTACGCCCTAGTCCGCGGCGAGCCCTTCGCCCAGCGGGAGGGGAAGACCCGCTTCGACGACGATGCGCGGCACGACCTCCTCCCAGCCGACGGGCATGAGGTGAAGGCCATGGATGCCCTGAAGCTTCCTGATCTTCTCTATCGTCTCGAGGCTGATGGCCAGGCCCTCTTCGCTGGCCCCGCCCGCGGCCTCCGCGGCATCCATCCGGTCGAGGACCGGCTTCGGAATGAAGACCCCCGGCACCTTGGTCAGGTAATGAGCCATCTTCGCGCTCTTGAGCGGGCTTATGCCCGCGAGGATAAAGACCTTGTCGAGGACCTCGCGTTTCGCCAGTTCGTTGAGCCAGAGCTCCATGCGATCGACGTCGAAGATGAGGTTGGTCTGGAAGAACTGGGCCCCCGCGTCGACCTTCTTGCGCTCGCGGAGGGCCTGGAAACGCGGATCTGAGGCATAGGGAGACGCGGCGGCGCCGAGGAAGAATTTCGGCGGCACCTTGAGTTCCCTGCCGTCGAGGTAATGTCCCTCGTCGCGCATCCGCCTGAGTATCCAGAGCATTTGCACCGAGTCCATGTCGTTGATGTCCATTCGCCCCCGCGGCCTCGGGGCGAGGACGGCGCTATCGCCGGTCACGCAGAGCACGTTACGGATGCCGAGGGCGCTGGCGCCGACGATTTCGGACTGGAGGCTTGCGCGCGTGCGGTCCCGGGCGGCGATCTGCATGACCGCCTCGGCCCCCGAGCCGACGGCGATGGCCGAGCAGGCCCAGGAACTCATCCGGGGGGTCGAAGAGGCATTGTCGGTGAAGTTGATGGCGGTCACGAAGGGCCGTACCAATTCGATGTTCTCGACGAGCTTTTTCGTGGATGCGCTGAGAGGTGGCTGGATCTCGCAGGCCACGGTAAAGCGCCCCGCGCGGAGCGATCGCTCCAAGACCGAGACCGGTTCCGTGCTCGCCGGCGGGTGGTACAGAGAGTCGCCCTCCCACCAGTCCGGCTGCCTGACCGGACGAAAGACGGCCTCCCAGGCCTCGTGTCTCGCCCGCGCGTCCCCGAAGACGAGGCCTGAAAACACCTTCTTGACGCCGGCTTTTCGCAGGCTGCCGGCCACGTCGCCCCAGGTCTCGCCGCCGACCTTCTCCCAGTCGACGGGGGGCAAGACCTCGAGGAGCCTCTCCTCCCTGCCCATCTTGAAGGCACGCTCGTGGATGCGATACCAGATGCAGGGCCGGCTCGTGTCGACGTAACAGCGCTCGGGTGTCGACCCGCCGCAGGGACCGTTCCGCAGGCCCTTGGGACAGGCCATCGGGCAAATGAAGGCGGTCTCCTGCAGAAGACAGTTGCCGCACTGGCGACAGCCGAAGAGGGGGCCCTTGACGAGTTGCTCGAAACCGATGAGGAGACGCTTGCCGATCGATTCCTTGGCGAAGGACTTGTAAGCCGGCTGCCAGCGACGGCCGGGAGTGGAGAGGGGCATAACGCTATCCCTGCTTCCGGCTCATTCGCGGCTCGCGCCGATCCAGCCCATGCCGAATTCGTCCCTGTCGAGCAGAAGATCGCGGGCGAGGGCCGCGACGCCCTCGTCGAGCCTGAGCGAGGCGAGACTCCGGTCGTTGATCTGGAGGGGATCGACGATGCCGCCGTCGCAGCCCGCGTCGAGGCAGAGCTTCGCGAAGACCAGATTGATGACCGGCCTCTTCGGCAACCCGAAGGAGACGTTGGAAAGACCGGGGGCGAAATGTACCTCCGGCCCCTGCTCCTCTCGGATGAGACGCAGTGCCTCGATAAAGCGCGCCGGATGGCCCGTGTCCACCGATACGGGCATCACGAGGGGGTCGATGAAGATGTCGGAGGGCGCAAACCCCTCGGACAAGAGGCGTTTCATCAGCATTCTGACGTTCTCGACGCGATCCGCCACCCCCTCGGGCATGCGTTCGGCCCCCGTGGCTCCCGCGATCAGGCGGGCCCCGGCCCTCGCCGCGATGGGGATGACCGAAGCGCGCTCGAGGGAGACCGAATTGACCATGGGCTTACCCTTGGACTTGAGGCAGGCCCGGAGTCCCGCCTCGAGGATCCGCGAATCGGAGGAGTCGATGCTGAGGGGGATCGAGGCGGACTCCTGCAGGACGGCGGCCGTCCATTCCATGGCGGCGATCTTCTCGTCGAGTTCCATGCTGTATTCGTCGACATTCACGTCGAGGAACCAGGCGCCGGCCTCCTCCTCCTCACGGGCCATCGCGCGGAGATAGGCCTCTCCCGCGGCGCGCTCTTCGGGAGAGCCCCTGAGGCCCTGGTGGATGGCGCAGGCCACGTGGCGCACCCGGCCCGAGGCCCAGGCCTCCGAGTCGACGAAGATCCGCGGCACAGGGAGGAGCTTCTTCTCGCCCTCGTCCCTGTACACCAGATAGCTCCGGCCCCTGGCGTCGGTCTCCACGAATTTGCCGGAGACCGACCTCACCCTCGTGCAGTGTATGTTTTCCCCGACGATTATGTAGGAAGCCTTGGCGGCCATCGCAACCTCCTCGATACCAGAAGTTCCGGCCAGGCTTTGCGCCTCGACGCCCCGAGCTTCTCGGACACAAGACTGCGGGGACCGGACTGGCCTGTATTGTAGTCGATTATGCTTTGTTGGCGGTTCTTGTACAAAATCGGGATAGCGCCCCCGCCCGGGGGCCGGATTCGCCCTAGGACTTCCTTCCCGTCGTCAGGTCCTTGATCCAACGTTCCTTGGCCAGCCACCAACGCGCGACCAGGGCCTTGGGAAAGTCGGAGAGCTTGGCCGTGGCGAAAAGGACGACGGGGCCCATCGAGCTGAGGTCGGCCAGGGCGAAGGCGAGGGGGATGAACACGAGGTAGGTTACGCCCACGTCCACCCAGACGCCCATGGCCGTGTCGCCGCCCGCCCTCGACAGGGCGAACTGTCCGTTGAGGAGGGCCCAGAGGGGCAAATACATACTAATTACGAAGACCAATCCGACGGTGATCGCGCGAGCCTCGGAACTGAGGTTGCCGAAGACGATCGGCACGATGGCCGTCGAGAGGGCGGCCACGATGCCGGCCGCGGCCCCGAAGAGCAACGAGCCGGAAAGGATCCAGCGCCCCTTCGCCCTGGCCTCGTCGAGGGCGCCCGAGCCGAGGGTCGAGCCGACGAGGACGCCCGTGGCCGTGTGGATCGCGGGAAAGACAAGGAAGAAGATATTGGCGATCGTCCAACCCGCGGCCATGCCGGCGACAGTCTCGGCCCCGCCCCTGCCGTTGTAGATCGCCGTTATTATCGTTTCGGAGACCACCCAGGCCGTCTCGGAGAGGAACATCGCGCCGGAGCGCCCGAGCATCTCGCCGAAGAGGCCCTTGTTGATCGAAAGGATCCGCCCCGGCTTGACCATGAAATCGGGACGCAGCCGGGCGAGCCAGACGACGAAGGCCGCGCATTCGAGGACGCGGGCGATTATGGTCGCCACAGCGGCGCCTTCGACCTCGAGACGGGGTAGGCCGAAGCGGCCGTAGATGAGGAGCCAATTGAGGATCGTCGCCGTCGCCGCGGCGAAGGAAGAGATGACGAGGGGAACCTTTGTCTTTCCGATATCGCGGAAGGACGAGGCGATCGACATCGATACGGCGAAGGGAAGCGAGGCGAGGGCCGAAAGACGCAGGAATTTTGCGCCTTCGCTCACGATGCCCGATACGTTGCTGTTCCCTCCCAGCATGAGGGAGATGAGCCATTCCGGGACGAGGAGACAGAGGGCAAGATGGATGGCCGAGATGCCGAGGGAGAGGATGAGCTTGAAACGGAAGGCCTGGCGCATCCCTCCAGGGTTTTTCGCGCCGCGGTGCTGGGAAAGATAAATACCGCCGGCCATGCAGGCCGTGTTGACGACGACGAGCCAGACGAAGTTGATCTGATTGGCGACGTTGACCGCGGCCATCTTCTCGTCGCCGAGGCCGGCCACCATGAAGTTGTCTATCAGCGAGATCATGCTCGTGATGAGCTGCTGGAGCATGACCGGCACGACGATCTTGAGGGCGTCCCCGTAGAAGGAAAGCGGACCGAAGCGCGCGATTTTGACCTGCGTTGTCATGGCCCCATCCTAGCGGCGGCGCGGCCCTTCATCAACGGGGAGGGCCTCCTCAGCCCTTGGCGAAGAGCCCCTCCCTCGCGCAATAGTCGCAGAAAAAGCACTGATCTTTCGTCTTGCCGGGAAAGGCGAAGCCTTCGGCCTCCAGCCCTTCCCGAAGGGCGCCGAGCCCCCCGCCGTAGCAGGTCAGCACCTGGGGGCTCGAGGCGGCCCGCGCCAGGACCTCGGCGTAGCCGTCGCGCGCCACGTTGCCGAGGATGAGGCCGGGGCTCTCGTTCGCGAAGCCACAGCAGGCGGCGACATCGCCGGTCGGATGGACGTACAGGACGTTGCCGGGTCCGACGCATAGATCGTCCACGAACCATTCGCCATCCGTCCAGGGTTCCGCCCCCGCGATTGACCGCGCGGGATCGCCGACAGCCTCCGGGGCCATGGCCGCGGAGTAGGGAAAGCGATGTATGTCGATGAACAGGGCCTCGGGGACATCCTCCCCGCTTTCCGGCCTCTCCCTCCAGGCCCCGTCGGAGATCGACAGGGGCTCGCCGCCATGGCGCTCGACCTCGAGCTCCCCGCCGAAGGCCTCGGCGATGGCGCGCAACTTGGCCAAGCCGGGACCCTCGTCCGCGGCGCGCACGGAGAGTATCTCGAGACAGTCCCTCCTGCCCCGAAGCTCGAAAACAGTCCGCACGAAGGCGACCAGCTTCGCCGCATCCTGCTCGTGCCAGGTGTCGACGCTGAGGCCGTAGACCCCGTCGAAGCCGGCGTCTTCGACGGCCGAAACGGCGGCGCGCAGTGAGGCTTCGTCGCCGTGCCACACCCCGTTCGTCATCAGGCGGTCGAAGAGCATGCCCCGGTCGACGGCGGCGCGGACCAGGGCGGAGAGGAAGTCCGGACGGAGGAAGGGTTCCCCCCCCGAAAAGCCGACCCTGTCAATGCCTGCGTCATTGCAGCTCTCGAGAAAGCGGATCGCCGCTCCGACGTCGAGGAGGTCCTTCGTGCGCGTGACGCGGCAATGGGCGCAGTGGAGGTTGCATTGGCTCGTCGGTGCGAAAATCACTTCTTCTGGGGCGAACATGGCTCTGCCTCCCGGCACGGAGAAAGGGTGCGCCGACCTTCCCCTTCGGTCAAGCGGGCGCGCCGGCGCTCGACGAAAATAAAGGCTCGGACGCGACCTGCGGCCGTATCGGGAAAAGCGCCTAGCCGAGGGCGAAACTGGCCTGCGAGTAGATGAGGCGCCGGCGGCGCGGGTCGAGGGGGGCGCCGAGCCCCATGTGAGTTAGGCTCCGCGTGGGCCTGAATCCCGCGGCCTCGAGAAGACGGGCCCCATCGAGATTCGCTCCGGGAAGGTAGGCCGCCAAGGGCGCGGCTCCGGCGGCCTCGACGGCTCGGCCGATCAGCGCCTCGGCCGCCCCGACCTCACGGGCGACCAGAGGCCCCAGAATGCCGGCCGCCCCTTGATATATCGCATAAGCTCTCATCGCCCCGTCCGGGCGCCGCGACACGAAGACCCTGCCGGGTTCTTCGGCGACGAAGGAGGCCAGAACCCTGCCTCGGCGGTCGCCCCAACACTCTCGATCGAGTTCGGTGAGGGCGGGGGGAAGCTCTTCGGCTCGACAGCCGATGGCGATTCCCATATCGGCGAGGGTGGATATTCCCGTATCCCTGACGTGGGCCTCGCGGGCCTGAGCTCCCGGACGCTCCCACAGGCCGACACTGTCCAAAACGACGAAGCCGAGTTTCTCGTAAAGGGGACGGCCGGCCTCCGAGGCGTCCAGGAGGATGCGGGCGCAGCCGCGGGACCAGGCGGCCTCGATGAGACGGCGCATCACCAACGTGGCGACACCCCTCCCCTGCAGGCCGGGATCGGTGGCGACGAGGCCGATGTAGGCCGTCTCGCCCATGACGACGAGGCCGCCCATGCCGGCCGGTCGCGGCCGCCCTTCGAAGGCCTCCCCCGTCGTGGCATCGGCCCCCTCCGCGAGGATCCAGCCCTCCGCTTCGAGGGCGATCAGCCGCTCTAGCCTCGGCGCGAAGCTCTTGGGGTTGCCATAGGCCGCCATGAGGAGGGGATCGACCGCGGGAATGTCTCCGACAGTCAGGGTCCTGAGCGCCAACATGTCCCGCCGCCTCTATTTGGGGGTCCGCTTCTTCTTCACTTCTTCTGCCTTGCGCGAGACGCGGTTCCACACGGCGCTGATGCCCATCGCCTTCTTGGCGGCGACGAGGGTGGCGCGGGCTTCCTCGCGCATCTTCATCGTGCCGTCGTAGACGACCTCGTCGGAGAGGCCCGACTGGGCCTCGTACTTCGCCCGGCGTTCGCGGATGGGATCGAGGAAGGCGTTGAGGGCCTTCACGAGCTTCTCCTTGACCTCGACGTCGCCCACCTTGCCGGCGCGATAGCGCGACTTGAGATCCTCGACCTCCGCCTTGTTCGGGTTGAAGGCGTCGTGGTACTGGAAGACGGGATTGCCCTCGACGGTTCCCGGAATGTCGGCGGAGACCCGCTTGGGGTCCGTGTACATCGACATGACGCGTTTCTCGACGGTCTTCGCGTCGTCCGAAAGGAATATGGCATTGTTAAGGCTTTTCGACATCTTGGCGTTTCCGTCGGTGCCCACGAGGGAGCCGTACTCGGAGACCATCGCGTCGGGGATGGGGAAGGTCTCTCCATAGAGGTAATTGAAGCGACGGGCGATCTCGCGCGTCACCTCGACATGGGCGACGTTGTCCTTGCCGACCGGCACGAGGTGGGCGCGAGGCAGGAGGATGTCCGCGGCCTGGAGGACGGGGTAGCCGAGGAGGCCGAAGGGCATCTCCTCGATGCCCGCGCCCTGGGCCATTTCCTTGAGGCTCGGCACCCTCGAAAGTCGCGGCACGGTGATGAGGTTCTGGAGGAAGAGGGAGAGTTCGATGACCTCTGGCACGGCGCTCTGGAGGTAGATGACCGACCTGGCCGGGTCGATGCCGACGGCGAGGTAGTCGAGGGCCGCCGAGCGCACGTTGTCGGCCAGGGCCTCGATATTTTCCTTCTCGGGCTTGGTCGTGAGGGTATGGAGGTCCGCGATGATGAAGAAGCACTCGTACTCGTCCTGCAGCCTCACCCGATTCGCCAGGGATCCGACGTAGTGGCCGAGGTGGAGCTTTCCGGTCGGGCGGTCGCCCGTGAGGATGCGTTTGCGTTCCATGATGGTACTCCGAAATGAAAGTTATGCGGCGGCTTTTGACGCCTCCGCCGACGGGGAGGGCGCGCAGGCCTGAAGGCGACGTCGTCTAGCGGGGACCGCGCCCCGCCGTCAGTCTCTGACGGACGGCGTCGCCGGGCGCCAGGACCAGGCCCCGCGCGGGGGGGTGGCGGGAAATATCGTATTCATTCGCGACAACCTCGGCGTAGTCTATCCGACCGCAGGGAGGGCCCGCAATCGGGGAGCGCGCCCGGCTGGCACCCGATCCGTCCCGGAGCCCCCGCCCGGAGCTCCGGCCCCTGCCCGCCACCCCGGCCCCTGCAAGTCGCCCCGGCCCCCGCCTTCGCGGCTCGCGCTTCGGCTTCGCCCCCTCCTCCAGTCCCGGGCAATTGGGATTTCATGCAGGGTGGCGCATAAATATCCACGGCACCCACTTGACGCTTTTTTGCGCAATTACCATAGTCAGCCATCCTGTCGCCCTTGGAGGGTACAATGTCGGGATTCTTCGATAGTCCTCTGCCCCTCGCCCGCGCCGCCTCCCTCTCCCGGAGGAGCCGAAATGCCGTCGCCCGAACCCTTCCCACCCTCGCCTCCCTCCTCCCGCCGACACCTCCCCGCCTCCGTCGTCCTTAATCCCCCCCCACTGTAACGAAACCCGGCGCCGGCCTATGCTGGTGCGATCCACCTTTGCAGGGTACGTGTCTTCACGCGATCCTGGCGGAGGCCCTGAATGATCACAGTTGCCGTCATCGGCGCCACCGGCTACGCCGGCGCCGAACTCGCCCGCCTCCTCCTCGGCCATCCCTCCGTGGGAAGGCTCGTCCTCGCCTCCTCGAGCGCCGAGGGCGAGACGATGGCCAGCGTCTATCCCAACCTCCTCGGCGGCCTCGGCGGAAGCGGCCTTCCGGAACTCAGGTTCGTGAGCCCCGAGGCCGCGACCGAGGCCGCCGATGTCGTCTTCTCGTCCCTCCCCCACGGCATCGCGGAGGAGCACGCGGCGCGCACGAGGCCACGAGGCGCCCTCCTCATCGACCTTTCCGCCGACTTTCGCTTCGGGAACGACGAGGCAACCTTCCGCGAGGTCTACGGCAAGCCCTATCGCTTTCCGGAACTCCACGCCGAGTCGGTCTACGGCCTCCCCGAGCTCAACCGCGCCCTGATCGCGAAGGCGAAGGTCATCGGCAACCCGGGCTGCTACCCGACCTCGGCTTCCCTGGGCCTGTATCCCGGCCTGGCCAGGGCTGTTTTCAAGACAGAGGGAATCATCATCGACGCCAAGTCCGGCGTCACGGGAGCCGGCAAGGAGCCCACGAAGACGACCCACTATCCCGAGGCCGCCGACTCGATCGCGCCCTACAAGATCGGCGAGCATCGCCACGGGCCCGAGATCGAACGCAACCTCGCCGCCATGGCCGGCCGCCCGGTCGAGGCCATCTTCACCCCCCATCTCGCGCCGATGGGCCGCGGCATCGTCAGCACGATCTATGCCCCCCTCGCCGAGCCCATCGAGGCCTCGACCCTGCGTGAACTCTACGCCTCCTTCTACGCAGGGGAGCCCTTCGTGAGAGTGCTTCCGCTGGGATCGGTTGCCACCAACCGCAACGTGCGCCTGTCCAACTATTGCGATATTTCCCTCCACCTCGCCCGCGGCGGCAGGACCGCCATCGTCGTCTCCGCCATCGACAACATGGTGAAGGGGGCGGCGGGCCAGGCCATCCAGAACATGAACATCGCCCTCGGCCTCGACGAGAGGTTGGGGATCTCGATGCTTCCTCCGGCCTTCTGAGTGCCGGCGAAAGGAGCCATTCAATGAAGAGCATCCGCGGCGGTGTCACCGCCCCCCTCGGCTTCACGGCCTCCGGCGTCCATTGCGGCATCCGGAAGAACAAGGAAAAGAAGGATCTCGCCCTCGTATGGTCCGAGAAGCCCTGCGCGGCGGCCGCGGTCTACACCACCAACAAGGTGATCGGCCAGCCCCTCATCGTGACAAAGGAGCATCTCGCCGACGGGAGGGCCCGCGCCGTCATCGTGAATTCGGGCAACGCCAACACCTGCACGGGGGCACAGGGCGTCGCCGACGCGCGCAAAATGGCCTCCTTCGTCGCCAGCCGCCTCCCGGTCGACGTCAGGGACGTCGTCGTCGCCTCGACCGGCGTCATCGGCGTCCCCCTCGACGTTTCGGTCATCGAGGCCAAGATGGACGAGCTCGTCGCCGGCCTCTCGAAGAGCGGCTCGATCGACGCTCGCGAGGCCATCATGACCACGGACACGATGAAGAAGGAGGCCGCCCTCTCCGAGGACATCGGGGGCAAGACCGTGACCATCGGGGCCATGGCCAAGGGCTCGGGCATGATCCATCCGAACATGGCGACCATGCTCGGCTTCATCACCACCGACTGCGACATCTCCCCCGAGCTCCTCCAGAAGGCCCTCTCGGCGACCGTCAAGCGGACCTTCAACCGCGTGTCCGTCGACGGCGACACGAGCACCAACGACATGGTCGTCGTCCTCGCCAACGGCATGGCCGGCAACCAGCCCATCACCGCCGAGGGCGAGGACTACCGCGACTTCGCCGAGGCCCTCGAATGGATCTGTACCGAGCTGGCGCGCATGATCGCCCGCGACGGCGAGGGCGCGACGAGGCTCATCGAGTGCACGGTCACGGGGGCCAGGGACGAGGACGACGCCGAGGCCTTCGCCAAGGCCGTCATCTCCTCGAGCCTCGTGAAGACCGCGATGTTCGGCTCCGACGCCAACTGGGGCCGCGTCCTCTGCGCCCTGGGCTACTCGGGCCCCTCCTTCGATCCCGACAAGGTCGACCTGGCCTTCGAGAGCCCCCGCGGCTACATCGAGGTCTGCAGGGCCGGCGCCCCCCTCCCCTTCAGCGAGGAGAAGGCCAAGAAGATCCTCTCCGACCAGGAGGTGCAGATCCTCGTGTCGCTCAAGGGCGGTGAGGGCGAGGCGACGGCCTGGGGCTGCGACCTCTCCTACGAATACGTCAAGATCAACGGCGACTACCGGACCTGAACGAAACCCGATGGGCGTCGGCAAGCCCAGTGGGGCGTCGGCGAAGCCTAGGGGACTTTAGGAGAAAGCGAAGATGGACATACCAGAGAACGCGAGGGCCGACATCCTCCTCCAGGCCCTTCCCTACATCAAGGACTGGGCGGGCAAGACCGTCGTCGTGAAATACGGCGGGGCCGCCATGACCAACGAGAACGTGCGCCAGGCCGTGGCCCAGGACATCGTCCTCATGAGCACGGTGGGTATCCGCACCGTCCTCGTGCACGGGGGCGGCCCCGAGATCGACACGATGCTACGCCGCATCGGCAAGGAACCCCTCTTCGTGAAGGGCCTCCGCTACACCGACGAGGAGACCATGGAGATCGTCCGCATGGTCCTTTCGGGCAAGGTGAACAAGGACATCGTGGCCCTCATAGACCGGGAGGGCGGTAGGGCCCTCGGCCTCTCCGGCGTCGATGGGGCGATGATCAAGGCGAAGCGCTACTCGAAGGACGACCTCGGCTTCGTCGGCGAGATAGTCGGCATCGATCCCTCGCCCCTCCTCGCGGCCCTGACCGCCGGCTTCGTGCCCGTCGTGTCGACGATCGGCGTCGGCTTGAAGGACGACGAGAACTACTACAACATCAACGCCGACACGGCGGCCGCCGAGATCGCCATCGCCCTCAAGGCGGAGAAGCTCATGCTTCTCACCGACGTGCCGGGCATCCTTCGCGACCTCTCCGACTTCTCCACCCTCATCGACGATCTCCCGCGCTCCGAGATCCCCGCCCTCATGCGCGACGGCATCGTCGCCAAGGGCATGATCCCCAAGGTCGAGTGCTGCGCCAGGGCGGTCGACGGCGGGGTCGCCACGGCCCATATCATCGACGGGCGAGCGCCGCACTCCCTCATCCTCGAGCTCTTCACCGACTCGGGGGCCGGAACCATGATCTACTGACGCCCCCCGGGGCGGCGAAGGAAGGAACTATGAGCGATACCGGCAACGATAATTTCATGGACACCTACAAGAGGACGGGGCTCGTCTTCGTCTCGGGAGAGGGAGCCATTCTCACGGCCGCCGATGGGAAGACCTACGTCGACTTCTCGAGCGGCATCGGGGTCAACAGCCTCGGCCACGCGCACCCGCGCCTCGTGGCCGCGATCGCGGCCCAGGCGGGGCGACTCATACATGTGTCCAATTATTACAATACCCCCACTTCCATGGCGGCGGCGCGGGAACTCTGCGCGGCCACGGGTTTCGACGCCCTGTTCTTCGCCAACTCCGGCGCCGAGGCCAACGAAGGCGCGATAAAGCTGGCGCGCAAATACGGTTCGTCGAAGTCGCCCGACAGGGTCAAGATCGTCACCCTCGTCAACTCCTTCCATGGGCGGACCCTCGCGGCCCTCACCGCCACCGGCCAAGAGAAATTCCACAAGTATTTCGGCCCCTTCCCGGCGGGCTTCGCCTACGTTCCCGCCGACGACCTCGCCGCCCTCGAAGCGGCTATAGACGACAAGACCGCGGCCCTCATCATCGAGCCCATCCAGGGCGAGGGCGGGGTGTACCCCCTTTCAGAAGCCTATATGAAGCAGGCCCAGAAGCTCTGCCGCGAGCGCGGAGCCCTCTTCATCTGCGACGAGGTCCAGTGCGGCATAGGCCGGACGGGAGCGGTCCTGGCCTCGACCCAGGCCGGCCTTTCCCCCGACGTCGTCATGGTCGCCAAGGGCCTCGGCGGTGGCGTCCCCATCGGCGCCATCCTCGCCCGGGGAGAGGCGGCGAAGGTGCTCGGCCGCGGCGACCATGGCTCGACCTTCGGCGGCAATCCCCTCGCCTGCTCGGCGGCCCGAGTCGTCCTCGACGAACTCGCCCGCCCCGGCTTCCTCGCCTCCGTCGCGAAGAAGGGCGAAGACATCATGAAGGCCATCTCTTCCTGGAAGCATCCCCTCGTGAAGTCCGTTCGCGGCAAGGGGCTCATGATCGGCATCGTCACCGGCGCCTCTCCCGACCGCGTCAAGGAACTGGCCATGGAGGAGGGACTACTCGTCCTCACCGCCGGCGAGGACGTCATCCGCCTCCTCCCTCCCCTCGTGATAGGGGAAGTCGAGATCGACAAAGGACTTGCCATGCTCAAGCGCGCCTTCGATCGCGTCGCCGTCACCTCGTAGTCCATCGCGACGGAGGGGGGCCAATCCGTCGCGCGCGACGACAAGGAGCGCAATGGGCCGGCGCACCCCGTCGAGTCCAGGCCTCGCTGGGGGATTCTATGTGGAGCACCCTTGTGGATATACTCGTCTACCCGCCCGTCTGGGCGGCATAACGAGCAATAATTCCCGGAGGTAGCAATGCACGGCATCCCCACGATGCTCGCAAGGGTCGGCCTCGGCGCCGCGGCAGCGGCCCTCGTCCTATCCTGCGCCGGAACGCCGAGCCCCGCGCCCAAGGTCCCCGTCAAGAAAGAGCGGACGGTCACCTTGAACACGCCTGTCCTCGTCAAGGAGACCGTCTTCTATCCCGACGGTCTCGTGGACACCTACACGGTCTTCAAGTACGACGATTCCCTCAAAAGACTTCTCGAGAAGACGACCTTCGATCCCGCGCGACCCGATCCGATCGAGAGGGTAGTGTCCGAATACGACACGGCCGGGGTCCTCGTCGACGAGCTCAGCTACGGGTCGAACGGCTCGCTGCGGAGCAAGAAGGACCTGTCCTGGACGAAGGAGGGCCTCCTCGCTTCCGAGAAGGGCGCCGATTCGAAGGGCCTCGGCCAATTCGCCTCGAACTACGGCTACGACAAGGCCGGGAGGCGCGTCCTTTGGCAGGCCTTCGACGGCGCCGGAATCCTCCGGGCCGCCACGAGCTACGCCTACGACGGCCAGGGACGGCCCGTCCTCATCGAGATCCGGAACGCGGCCAAGGCGCTGACCAGCAGCATCGAGATCGCCTACGCCCCCGACGGATCCTCCGAGACGCGGAACTATCTCGCCGCCGACGGCAGCGTGCAAAGCATCGAGGTCTCCCTGTTCAAGGACGGCAGACTCGTCCACTTCGAACTCCGCCATCCCGACAATTCTCTCGTCGAGGCCACGGACTACAGTTACGGTCCCGACGGCCAGCGGCTGACATCTGTCCTCAGCGACCCGGCCGGAAAGGTCAAGGAAAGGCGCAGTTTCGAATACGCCATCCGCCAGGACCAGAAGGTCGAAATCTACTACGAATAATGGAGTCTAGGCACATGAAGCGTCTTTCGTCCCTCGCCCTTCTCGTCCTCATCGCCGTCACGGCAGGATCCCCGGCCCTTTTCGCCGACGAGATGACCGAGGTATATCGCCAGATCTATCAGCAATCCGCGAGCCTTCAGGACAAGTACAACGCCATCCAGAACCTCATCGCCCTGGACGATCGCTCCGTCGCGCCCATCCTTTCCGAGGCCCTGTCCGACCTCATTCTCACCCAGGCCAGCTACAAGAGCTTCGTCGACAAGCCCCTCTACGGAAGGACCGTCCAACTCGTGGCGGCCGGGATCGGCAAGTACAAGGCCGCCGACGCCGCGCACTCCCTCTGGGACGTCGTGCAACAGGTCGACGATCCCCTCGCCCAATCCGAGGCCCTCATGGCCCTCGGCCAGATCCGCGCCCTCGACTATGCCGAGCGCATCTCGAAGATGCTTTCCGACCTCAATCTCGCCCCGACCGCCGACCCCGACAAGGGAGAGAAGCTCGCCTTCGGCTGCATCGTCGCCCTCGACAAACTCAAGGACCTTCGGGGCTTCGCTCCCGTCTTCTTCGCCTCCGACGGCTGGTACTCGCAGCGGACCAGGCAACTGGCCCTCAAGGCCCTGCCCAACATCACGGACGATCCCACCGACCCGGTGACGGCCATAATCACGAACGAAACCGCGACGAGGAAGTCCCTGGCCCTCAAGCTCGAACTCGGCTCGGCAGCCCCCCCCGACCGCAAGGCCGTCACCGCCATCCTCGCCCTCGGGATAGGCCATCTCCAGTCCAACGCCAACAGCCCCGAGGTGGCCAGGAACTTCGGCGACTTCCGAAAGATCGCGCTTCGTGGCCTCATACAGCTCGGGGTGAAGGATCCGGCAGCCGTCGACGCCGAGCGGAAGTCCTACGACAACGGCTACGACAGCGAGGAACAGCTTCTCGGCCTTCAGGCCCTCGGGGTCAATGGGGGCGACGCGGCCGCCACGGCCCTCTCCTCCATCCTCAAGCGGCTCAACGACGAGGTGGGCAGCGGACTCCTCGACGCAGGTCGCCAGCGCATGGCGAGGGCGGCCATCGCCGCCGCGACGGCGACGAAGAACCCCATCGTGCGCCCCGTCCTCTATCTGATCGCCAACAACAACCAGTGGTCGGACAGCGTCATGAACGACGCCTCCGCCGCCCTCAAGACCTTCAAGCAGTAGACATCGAGCGCCTGCCCCTTCGCCCCTCTCCGGAGAGGGGCAAGGCGCGGCGATCACGGGGGCCGGCGCCAGTCCGGCCCTTTTTTCGCCCTTGCGCCGTGGCCCTCCGCCGCGTATGGTAGGGGCCATCCGCAGTCCGCGAGAGCGTGCAAACATGTCGAAGAGATACCTCGTCCTCGCCGGCAACATCGGCGCCGGAAAATCCACCCTCGTACAGCTCATCGCCGAGCGGTTGGGCTTCCGGCCATACTTCGAGCCCGTCGCCGAAAATCCCTATCTCGAGGATTTTTACGCCGACATGGGCCGCTGGGCCTTCCATTCCCAACTCTATTTCCTCACGCACAGGCTCCGGAGCCATCACGAGCTCGCCGGCGATCCCTGGTCGGTCGTGCAGGACCGCTCGATCTACGAGGACGCCGAGGTCTTCGCGCGCAACCTCCACGAGCAGGGCACGATGAGCGATCGCGAGTGGGAGACCTATCACGGCCTCTACCGCGCCGTCATCGGCCTCCTCCCTGCCCCCGACCTCGTCGTCTACCTCCGTTGCTCGGTGCCCACCCTCAAGGCCCGCATCGCCAAACGCGCCAGGGGCTTCGAATCCAACATCCCCGACGAATACCTCGGCGGTCTCAACCGCTACTACGAGGAATGGCTGGAGGGCTTCGATCTCTCCCCCGTCTTCGTGGTGCCTGGCGACAGCCTCGACTTCGTGGCCGACTCGAAGCACCTCAACGCCATCGTCTCGGGCATCGAGGACAGGCTCCGCGACAGGCAGGGGAGCCTGTTTCCCGTGGACATGAAGACGCGCTGAGCCGGAAGCGGCCTCCCGGCTCACTTCTGGCCGTAGTAGGCGTCGGTCCCGTGTTTGCGTCGCCAGTGCTTGTCGACGATGTGCCCGGGCAGTGGCGGCTGATCGCCGCGGATGGAAAGGGTGAGGATGGCCATCCTGCAGATCTCCTCGAGTGCGGCCGCGTGGTCTATGGCCAGGGCGGCCGAGGCGCCCCAGGCGAAGGGGCCGTGTCCCGACACGAGGATGGTCGTGGTCTCCACAGGATCGCGGCCCAGCTCCTTCATCGTCTCAATTATGAGATTTCCCGTCTCGAGCTCGTAGTCTCCCCTCACCGCCTTCTCGGACAGGTAGGGGGTGCAAGGCACGGGCCAGGTCGAGTGGTCGGCGTGGGTCGTGCCGAAGACGGGCACGGCGGAACAGGCCTGGGCCCAGGCCACGGCATGGGTAGAGTGGGTGTGGACCACCCCGCCCAGGGCGGGCCAGGCCCTGTAGAGCGCCGCGTGGGTCTTCGTGTCCGAAGAGGGCCTGAGGCTCCCTTCGACCAGCCTGCCCTCGTAATCCACGATCACCATCGAGTCGGGCGTGAGTTCCTCGTAGGGCAGGCCCGAGGGTTTGATGGCGAAGACGCCCCGGTCGGGATCGGCGGCCGAGGCGTTGCCCCAGGTGAGGATGGCCAGACCCAATTTGGGAATTTCCATGTTGGCCCTATAGGCCTCCTCGGCGAGGCCCGCATAGACGGCGTCGCGCATCGGGTGGCCGGGCTTAGTAGGCCGCTCGGCCGCGGGCCGCGTAGCCCCCGCCGAGCTCGGCCTCGAGGCGCCGAACGTCGCTGCCCTCGCCCACCCGGATGAACTCGATCCCCGCCATCCTCGCCCAGTCCTCGAGCATCGCGGAGCCTACCTGTGTCGAATAACCCGTATGGTGGGCCCCGCCGGCGAGGATCCAGAGCTTGAGGGCCTCCTTGAAGCTCGGCTTCGGCCTCCAGACCACGCGGGCGACCGGGAGCTTCGGCATGGGCTCGGGAAGGCCGACCGATTCCACCTCGTTGACGAGGAGGCGGAAGCGGTCTCCGAGATCGAGGAGGCTCGCGTTGAGGGCCGGGCCCTTGGCTCCCTCGAAGACGAGGCGGGCCGGATCGTCCTTGCCGCCTATGCCGAGGGGATGGACCTCGACCCTGGGCTTGGCCGCGGCGATGCTGGGGCAGACCTCGAGCATGTGGGCGCCGAGGACCGTCTCCTTGCCGATCTCCATGTTGTAGGTGTAATCCTCCATGAAGGAGCTGCCGCCCGGAAGGCCCTCGCCCATGACCTTCATCGCGCGCAGGAGGGCCGCCGTCTTCCAGTCGCCTTCGGCGCCGAAGCCGTAGCCCGCGGCCATGAGGCGCTGCACCGCGAGGCCGGGCAGCTGGGGAAGACCGGCGAGGTCCTCGAAGGTCGTGGTGAAGGAGCCCGCGCCGCGCGATTCGAGGAAGGCCCGCATGGCGAGCTCGATCCGGGCCTGCTCCCTCACGCGAGCGAGCTGGGTCGGCGTCGAGAGAATCTCGGAGGCGATCACGTAGCTTTCGCGATATTCGCCGACGAGCCTGTCGACCGAGGCCTCGTCGACGGCCTTCAGCTCGCGCGCGAGGTCGCCCAGGCCGTAGCCGTTGACCGACCAACCGAAGGCGATCTGGGCCGAGACCTTGTTGCCCTCGGTCACCGCCACCTCGCGCATGTTGTCGCCGAAACGGACGACCTTCCGCTCCTGGCCGTCGGCGAAGGCCGCCGCCGCCCTCATCCAGGCCCCGATCTCGGCCCTGGCCTCCGGGTCCTTCCAATGGCCCACGACGACCTTGCGCGAAAGACCCATCCGCGTATGGATGAAGCCGTGCTCCCGGTCGCCATGGGCGGCCTGGTTCAGATTCATGAAGTCCATGTCGATGCTCGACCAGGGGATGTCGCGGTGGTACTGGGTGTGGAAATGGAGGAGGGGCTTCCGGTTGGCCGCGAGCCCCGCGATCCACATCTTCGAGGGCGAGAAGGTGTGCATCCAGGTGATGATACCGGCGCAGCTCGGCGAGGCGTTGGCCTCCCTGAAGACGGCCAGGATCTCCTCCGCCGTCGTCCCCACCTTCTTGAGCGTCAGCTTCGAGGGAAGGAGGGGATCGGCGGCGAGGCCCGCCACCATCTCCCTCGCGTGCGCGGCCACTTCCTCGAGGGTCTTCGGGCCGTAGAGATGCTGGCTGCCGACGACCAGCCAGAACTCGTATTTTCCAAGCACGCTCATGTCAACTCCTTTTCGACGAAGACGCCGAATTTCATATACCGCGAATAGAGACTGTCGTAGAGCCTGGCCCTTTCGGGCTTCGGCCGGACCGTCCTCGCCACCGGTGGAGCCATCCTGGACTGGGCCTCGGTAACCGAGGGCCAGATGCCCGCCGCGACCGAGGCGAACATGGCCGCGCCGAGGGCCACCGACTGGTCGCTCGAGGCGATGTCGATGGGCATGTCGAGGACGTCGGCGACGATCTGCATGCCGAGGGACGACTTGCGCGCCACCCCGCCGATGCCCACCACCTTGCGGATGGCGACCCCCTCGTTCCGGAAGCGCTCGACGATGGCCCTCGTGCCATAGGCGGTGGCCTCGATGAGAGCCCGATAGATCATCGGGGCCGTCGTCCCGAGGGTAAGACCGACGATACCGCCCTTGAGCCTCTGGTCGGCGTCCGGCGTCCTCCTGCCGTTGAGCCAGTCGAGGGCGAGGACAGTCGAAGCTGCCGGATCGACCCGCGAAGCCTCCTCCTCGAGGGCTCCCATGATCTTCGCGTCGAGGGCCTCGGCGATGGCCCGCCGCGTGGCCTCGTCCGCGACGGGGAGGGTCGGAAGGACGCTCTCGATGGGCCAGGAGAGGAGGCGTTTGAGCCAGGCGTAGACGTCGCCGAAGGCGCTCTGCCCTGCCTCGTAGCCGAGCATCGAGGGAATGATCGAACCGTCGACCTGGCCGCAGATGCCCTTTACGAGCCGTTCGCCGCCCTCGCGCTTGGGCGCGACGATCATGTCGCAGGTGCTCGTCCCCATCACTTTGACGAGGACCCCCTCGCCCACCCCGCCGCCCACAGCCCCCATGTGGGCGTCGTAGGCGCCGACCGCCACGGGGATCCCCTCGGGCAGGTGGAGTCGCTTCGCCCATTCCGCGGAGAGGCCCCCGCAGCTCAGGTCGCTGGTCCAGGTCTCGGTTCCCAGGCTCTCGCGGATCCTCGGCAGGGAGGGGTGGAGGCGGCCGAGGAAATCGGCGGAGGGATAGCCGCCGAAATCGGCATGCCACATCGCCTTGTGGCCCATCGCGCAGCGGCTCCGCTTTATCGAGGGAATATCGCGGGCCCCGGTGAGGAGGGCGGGCATCCAGTCGCAGTGCTCGACGAAAGAAATCGCGGCCTTCTCGACGCGGGGATTGTCGCGGAACAACCGCATGATCTTGGCCCAGAACCATTCCGAGGAATAGACGCCGCCCTCGTATTTCGTGTAATCGAGCCCCCCCCAGGTCCGCGCCAGCTCGTTCACCTCGGCGGCCTCGGCCGTGGCCGTGTGATCCTTCCACAGGACGAACATGGCCTCGGGGTCCTCGGCGAACTCGGCCGAGAGGGCGAGGGGCCTGCCGCTCCGATCGACGGCGCAGGGCGTCGAACCCGTCGTGTCGACGGCGATGCCGCGCACGGCCGCCAAGCTGGGGCTCCCCGCCGAGGAGAGGAGGGAGGACATCACCGCCTCGAGCGAATCGACATAGTCGAGGGGATGCTGTCTGAAGCGGTTGGCCAGGGGCTCGCAGTAGAGCCCCTTCGACCAGCGCGGATAGGCCGCGACGGCCTGCGCGATCTCCGAACCATCGGCGGCGTCGATGATGATGCCGCGGCAGGAATCCGTTCCGTAATCGATGCCGAGCACGAAATTCCGCGCTGCCGTAACTCCCATAGTCCCTCCCCTGCGCGACGCCGGCGAGGATACGGCCGCGCCACCCACAATGATCGTCCCACGCCCCGTCTTCGTCAATTCGCGCGGGCTTGGCCCAGGCCTACTTCGACTGGGACCTCGTCTTGGTGTACACGTCGAACCAGACGGCCCCGAGGAGGACCAGGCCCTTGATCGACTGCTGCCAGTCGACGCTCACGCCCATGATCGACATGCCGTTGTTGAGGACGCCCATCACGAAGCCGCCGACGATCGTCCCGATGACGGTGCCGATGCCGCCCGAGGCCGAGGCGCCGCCGATGAAGCAGGCGGCGATCGCGTCGAGCTCGAAGCCCGTCCCCGCCTTGGGGGTTGCCGCGTTGAGACGACCGGCCACGATGAGACCGGCGAGGGCAGAGAGGACCCCCATGTTCACGTAGACCCAGAAGAGGATCCTGGTGGTCTTGACCCCCGAAAGGCGGGCGGCCTTCTCGTTGCCGCCCAGGGCGTAGATGTGGCGGCCGATGACCGTCCTCTGGGTTATGAAGGTGTAGACGACGATGAGGAAGCTCAGAATTATGAGAATTATCGGGATGCCGTTGTAGGCGGCGAGCTCCAGGGTGAGGAGATTGACGGCCGCGACTATCACCGCCATTTTCACGATATCGAGCCAGAGCGGGATGACGTCGAAATGGTAGCGCTGCCGGGTCCTTCTCGCGTTCAGCATCATCACGACGAGGATGATCGAAAGGACGAGGCCGGTGGCCGCGGCTATGATGTTGAAGCCGAGTCCCTGCCAGCGGATATCCATGCCCGGTATGTAGCCAGCCGCCAGGAGCTGGAAGGAGGTGGCGAAGGGCGCCTTGGTCTGGCCCTGGAGGATCACCATCGTGAGGCCGCGGAAGATCAACATGCCCGCGAGGGTGACGATGAAGGCCGGTATCCTGAGGAAGGAGATGAAGTAGCCGTGGAAGGCGCCCACCGCGGCGCCGATCATCAGCGCGAGGGCGATGGCGGGCACCACTGGCATGTGGTTGTCCACCATCATGACCGCCGCTATCGCGCCGATGAAGGCGGCCACCGAGCCGACCGAGAGATCGATGTTGCCGGTCACGATCGTGAGCAGCATGCCGATCGCGAGGATGAGCACGTAGCTGTTCTGGAGAACGAGATTCGTTATGTTCATCGGCTTGAACATGATGCCGCCGGTCGTGATCTGGAAGAGGATCATGATGAAGGCGAGCGCGAAGACCATGCCGTATTGGCGGATGTTGTTCTTGAAGAGCCGTACGATCGAATTCATTCCTGGACCCTCCGCTGGTGGTTCATGATGCAGTTCATGATGCTCTCCTGGGACGCGTGTTCGCGGTCGAGTTCGCCCGAGATCTCGCCCTCGGTGACGACGTAGATCCTGTCGCACATGCCCAGGAGCTCGGGCATCTCCGACGAGATCATTATGATCGATTTTCCCTCGGACGCGAGCCGGTTGATGATCGTATAGATCTCGTACTTGGCCCCGACGTCGATGCCTCGCGTCGGTTCGTCGAGGATGAGGACGTCGGGCTCGGCCATTATCCATTTGGAGAGCACGACCTTCTGCTGGTTCCCGCCCGAGAGGCTCTCGACCACCTGGTCGATGCCGGTGCATCTGATGCGCATGCTCCGGGCGAACTCGCCGGCGCTAAGGTTTTCGCGACGCTGGTCGATCACCCCGCCCGCGCTCACCTTGCGGAGATTCGCGAGGGAGATGTTCGACTTGATGTCGTTGATGAGCACGAGGCCGTAATTCTTGCGGTCCTCGGTCATGTAGGCGAGGCCCTGTCTGATCGAGGAGCTGACGTCGTGGGCCCTCAATTCGAGGCCGTCCTTGATGATGCTGCCGCTGTGCCCCCGGCCATAGGAGCGGCCGAAGAGGCTCATCGCGAGCTCGGTACGCCCGGCCCCCATGAGGCCGGCCAGGCCCACGACCTCGCCCTTGCGGACGTTGAAGGAAACCCGATCCACGACCCGCCTGTCCTCGATCTGGGGATGGTAGACCGTCCAGTCCCTCACCTCGAAGGCTACCTCGCCGATCCGCGATTCGCGCTTGGGGAAGCGGTCGGTCAACTCGCGCCCGACCATGCTCCGGACTATGCGGTCCTGGTCGACCTTCTCCGCCTCGTTGTCCATCGTCTCTATGACGCGGCCGTCGCGGATGACGGTGATCCTGTCCGAGACCTTCGCGATCTCGTTGAGCTTGTGCGAGATGAGGATCGAGGTGACCCCGTGGTTCTTGAGCTCGAGGAGGAGATCGAGGAGCTTGGAGGACTCCTCGTCGTTGAGGGCGGCGGTGGGCTCGTCGAGGATGAGGAGTCGTACCTTTTTGGCGAGGGCCTTGGCGATCTCGACGAGCTGCTGCTTCCCGACCCCGATGTCGGCGATGCGGGTGTTGGGATTGTCCGAGAGGCCGACCTTGGCGAGGAGTTCCTTGGCCGCGGTCGAGGTCTTGTTCCAGTCGATCACTCCCGCCTTGGCCCGCTCGTTGCCGAGGAAGATGTTCTCGGCGATCGAGAGGTAGGGGATGAGGGCGAGCTCCTGGTGGATTATTACGATCCCCTTTTTTTCGCTGTCGGCGATCTCGCGAAAGCGGCATTCGGCGCCCTCGTAGTGGATCGTGCCCTCGTAGCTGTCATGGGGATAGACCCCCGAGAGGATCTTCATCAGGGTCGACTTGCCCGCGCCGTTCTCGCCCACGAGGGCGTGGATCTCGTCGCGCTCCACCGAGAGCGAAACCCCGTCAAGCGCCTTCACGCCGGCGAAGGACTTGGTGATGTTCCTCATTTCGAGGATGTTTTCCGACATCGTACCCCCTTCGAACAGGTTTCCGGGACGCCCCGCCGGGAGCGCCCCGGAAACCGGCTCCAATGGCCGGATTCCCGATCCGTCTGTCCGCGCGGGCGCGCGGACAGACGGAAGGATCGATTGGATTAGAGACCCAGCTGGGCCGCGGTGTAGTAGCCGGTGTCGACGAGGGCCGACTTGATGTTGGTGATGTCGACGCTCACGGGGCTGCAGAGGTAGGAGGGAACGACCTTGACGCCGTTATTGTAGGTCGTCGTGTCGTTGATCTCGGGGGTCTTCCCGGAGAGGACGGCGTCGACCATGTCGGCCGCGACCTTGGCGAGGACGCGGGTGTCCTTGAAGACGGTCTGGGTCTGCTCGTGGGCGAGGATGGACTTGACCGAGGGAATCTCGGAGTCCTGGCCGGTCACGATGGGCATGCGCTTGCCGGCGCTGCCATAGCCGACCGACTTGAGGGCGGAGAGGATGCCGATGGAGAGGCCGTCGTAGGGGGAGAGGACGGCGTCGACCCTGGCGTCGGTGTAGCGTGAGGTGAGGATGTCGTCCATGCGCTTCTGGGCGACGGTGCCGTCCCAGCGGAGGGTGGCGACCTTGGCGAAGTCGGTCTGGCCGGAGCGAACCTTGAGGACGCCGGACTTGATGTAGGGATCGAGCTGGGACATGGCGCCGCGGAAGAAGTAGCCGGCGTTGGTGTCGTCGGGGGAACCGGCGAAGAGCTCGATGTTGAAGGGCCCCTTCTTGCCCTTGTCGAGGCCGAGGGCCTTGACGATGTAGCCGCCCTGGAGGACGCCAACCTTGAAATTGTCGAAGGTCGCGTAATAGGAGATCCAGGGGCTGTTCACGATGAGGCGGTCGTAGGAAATGATGGCCACATTGGCGGCATGGGCCTCCTGGAGGACGTTGTAGAGGGCCGCGCCGTCGATGGCGGCGATCACGAGGACGGAGTCGCCCTTGGTGATCATGTTCTCCACCTGGGCCACCTGGGCGTCGATGTTGTCCTCGGCGTACTGGAGATCGACCTTGTAGCCGCGGGACTCGAGAATCTTCTTCATGTTGCCGCCATCGGCGATCCAGCGGGCCGAGGACTGGGTCGGCATGGCGATGCCCACGGCCTTGGCCTGGGCGACGAGGGTCCCAGCGGCGGCGAGGCCGATGGCAAGGGCGAGAGCGAAGGTCTTTCCGAAGCGATTCATTCCGGTACGCTCCTAAAGGAAGGCTTTTTGCGGGAATAGTTCCCGCAAGAAACCATACGATCACATTTAGTCGCCATTAACTTTCGAACATGATCGTTTGGTTTCGAATTGGATCGGAGGCTAACACGGGTTTTTCAAGCCGTCAACGTAAAATCTTGAGCTTTCCGCAAAGGCCCCCTACAATGACCGCCAGCAAGGAGAGCCAATGTTCGCTGTGGAACGGATCAACATCATACGAAGCTACCTCCGCGAACACGGCAAGCTCGATGTCCATTCGATCAGCGAGATGCTCAATGTCTCCGAGGTGACGGTGCGAAGGGACCTCGAGAAACTCGAGACCGAGGGCTTTCTCCAGCGCCTCCACGGAGGAGCCATCCTCGTCGAACAGGACGAGGAACCGGAGCGGCAAAACGTAAGCGAGGAAGAGCTCCGGGAAGAAGAGGAGAGGGAGGAGATCGCGAGGATAGCCCTCCTGATGGTCAAGGACAACGACGTCATCATGCTGACCAACGGGGAAATCGTCAGGATCCTCGCCCGCAAGCTGGCCGCCCGGACCGGAGTAACGGTCCTGACCAACGACATACCCGTCGCCCTCGAGATCGCGGGCCAGGCGACGAACAAGGCAGTCCTCCTCGGCGGCAGCCCGGAGGCCGAAAGCTCCGCCCTCTTCGGCAGCCTCACGGAGACGACAGTCCAGAAATTTTTCGTCAACAAGATCTTCGTGGAGGTCGACGGCATCAGCGAGCAGCTCCAGATGACGGTGACGAGCCAGGAGAAGGCCGCCCTCATCAAGGAGGCTATGACCTGCGCCGACGAGAAGATAGCCCTCTGCGAGGCGGGGCACTTCTCGCGGAACGCCTTTTACCGCCTCGGCCCCCTCACCATGGTCGCCAAGGTCGTCACCAATATCTCGATTCCCGAGCGCTACAAATCGGGCATCTTCGCGGAGAACATCCAGCTCTTCACCTCGGTCAACGCCTTCGAGGGAAGCGAAGAGGCATGAGCCCGCCCCTCCTCGAGCTGCGCTCCCTGGGCAAGGTCTTCTCGCCCGACTTCGCCCTCGACGACATCACCCTCAGCCTCGATCGCGGCGAGGTGAACGTCCTCGTGGGCCAAAACGGCTCGGGCAAGTCGGCCCTGATGGGGCTCGTCGCGGGGCAGTACTCGCCGGATTCCGGGACGATCTTCCTCGACGGAGAGGCCGTCGACTTCGGTTCCATGCACGAATCGCGGAAGGCCGGCATCACCTTCCAGCGCCAGGATCCCCAGCTCTACAACAACCTCAACGTCGCGGAGAACGTCTTCTTCCATCGGGTATCGGCCAGGAAATTCGGCCTGCGCCTCGTCGACCCCTACCGGATCCGCGAGGAGTGCGCCGAGCTTTTCGCAGAGCTCGGCATCGCCATCGATCCCGGCGATCTCGTCGCCGATCTCGGCTATACCCAGCGCCTCCTCATCCTCGCCGTCCAGACCTATGTCGCCGATTCGAAGATCGTCATCTTCGACGAGCCCACGGCCGGCATGACCGATCCCGAACGCGAAATCCTCTTCGCCATCGTTCGGGCTATCCGGAGACGCGGCGCGGGTATCTTCTACATCTCGCACAAGCTCGACGAGGTCGGCCTCGTGGGAGACCGGGTGACCGTCATCCACCAGGGAAGGATGACCGGCTCCCTGCGCTGCGCCGACGCGGGCCGCGACAGGCTCATCGCCCTCATGACGGGCCGCAACCATTCGGAGCGCTACCCCCGGCTCGATCTGGACCAGGGCCAGCGGGTCCTCAGCGTCGAGGGGCTCCAGAGCGGCTCGGTGCTCAGGGATGTGAACTTCACCCTCCATAAAGGCGAGATTCTCGGCATCACCGGCCTCATGGGCTCGGGCAGGACGAGGCTCGCCCAATGCCTTTTCGGAGTCACCAGGCCGAGTGCCGGCTCGATCAAGATCGAAGGAGCGAAGGCCGCCTTCGGCCATCCCGCCGAGGCCATGGCGCGGGGAATGGCCCTCATCCCCGAGGACAGGGACAACGACGCCGTCTTCCATTTCCACGACATAGTCCAGAACATGTCGATCGCCGCCCTCCCCCGTTTTAGGGGAAGCTCGGGGCTCAACCAGCGCTACATGCACGAGCTGACCTCGGAATACATCCGCAACCTAGCGATACGGCCCGGCCACGCCGGCGACTTCATGCGCGACTATTCGGGGGGCAACCAGCAGAAGGTCATCGTGGCCCGCTGGCTCATGAGTCTTTGTCGGATCTTCATCATGGACGAGCCCACCCGGGGCATCGACGCCGCGGCGCGGATCGACATCTACAACGCGATGAACGACCTCATTTCCAAGGGGGCGGCCATCATCCTCATCTCCTCCGACGTCGACGAGATCCTCGGCATGTGCGACAGGGTCCTCGTCCTCGCTCGGGGCCGGATCGTCCGCGACATAGCCCATGGCGGGGCGACCAAGGAGGAGATCCTCGACTTCGCCTCGGGCTGAAGACTCGCTTCGCCCTATCCGATGGCCCCGGCGCGGCGGTACCTTAGCTTGCGTCGGTCCCCGTCGCCTACGACCACGGGCCGGCGCGACCCAGGGGTCCCGCCGCGGAAGCCCGCGAGCCCCGAGGCGAGACCCGGGCCCAGCGGCCCACGGGTCGCGATCGTCACGCACAAAGGAGAAGCCCATGGCCACCGTCACACATAAGGGAAATCCCATCCATACCTCGGGCCAGTTGCCCGCCGTCGGCTCGAAGGCCCCCGACTTCAAACTCACCGGCTCGGACCTCGCCGATGTAGGCCTTTCCGACTTTGCCGGCAAGGTGAAGGTGCTCAACATCAACCCAAGTCTCGATACGGGCATCTGCGCCCTCTCGGCCAAGCGCTTCGATGCCGAGATCGCCAAGATCGGCGGTACCGTCGTCCTCAACGTGAGCCGCGACCTCCCCTTCGCCGCCAGCCGCTTCTGCAAGGGCGAGGGACTGACGACCATCGTCCCCCTCTCCGAGATGCGCAACCGCGACTTCGGCAAGGCCTACGGCGTCGCCATCGAGGACGGGGTCCTCGCCGGCCTCCTCGCCCGCTCCGTGGTCGTGATCGACAAGGGCGACAAGGTCGTCTACACCCAGCAGGTCCCCGAGATCGGCCAGGAGCCCGACTACGCCAAGGCCATCGAGGCGGCGAAGAAGGCGCTGTAGGCCTTCCTCTATTCGATCGAGTAGGAGGGGGGCTCACGCCCCCCGTCCTCTCACACCACCCTTGTCCCGATCCCGACACCACACCGTCCTTCACGATCCCCGCTTGCAAGTATCGCCGGATCAGGCGCAGGATCTTCTTGTCCCTCACCTTCTTCGCGATCCTCGCCATCAGGAGATCGTGATTCACCTCATCGAAGAACTTCGCCAGATCGATATCCACAACCCATCGCTTCCCCGCAAGCTGATACTCCTTTGCTTTCCGGATTGCGTCGTGCGCTCATCGTCCAGGTCGGAAGCCATAGCTGTTCGATGAAAACTCAGGCTCGAATATCGGGCTCAAGACTTGATGAAGCGCCTGCTGGATGAGCCGATCCACGACCGTCGGAATGCCGAGTTGCCGCTTCCCACCATTCGGTTTCGGGATTTCGACACCTCGCACCATCTCGGGTCGGTACGTTCCCGCCAGCAGCCTTTCCTTGACCTCGAGCCAGTGCGTCTGCAGCCAGGGCTTCAAGTCGGCAACGGTCATCTTGTCGACTCCCGCCGAGCCCATATTCCCCACCACCCGCGCATAGGCATCGAGCATGTTACCGCGTTCGACCAGACGCTCGATCAACTCCGTCGTTTCGGGGTTCGTCGTTTCCGTTCCCGTCACCTAAGCCCTCCACCCATGCGCTTGCCGTTGGGATTCCGCCCCTATTCTCCGCGCACGCCGGTCTCGTCCCCGCATTCGGGCGACTCCACCGTGTCTGTGTTCGTTGGTGCTCATGAAGGTCCGGCTGACTCGCCGTTCATCTAGATTCGGCCCTTCGCGTCCGGTCGTCGACGCTACTATGGCCTCTGCTGACTTCTGGCCGCCCATTTCCCCGCCTCTCGACGGGAATAGCCACAATGGCAGTTGGCCAGACCTCCCCGGGTAATGCAACGCGACTACTGTCGCGACCTACCTTCACGCTTATACCCGCCGCATCTACAAGAAGAGATTCCGGGTAAGTATTGGACTTTGAAGATAATCGCCTTCTCATCCTCTCCACCTGCCTCATGCGATTCCTGTTCGTCAGGCCAGCGCTTTGCCTGCGTGAGCTTCGCTCACGATGGCTTCCTTCAGATTCGGAGTCGCCCCCGACACCCTTGCCGTTCGGCTAATGATTCCCCTTACCGGGCTCATACGGGACTTTCACCCGCAAGTAGGTGCGCCCTGCCGGGTGCACGATCCATAAAGGCCCCGGGCTCGCCGCCCGGGGCTTTTTTATCAGGGGGCTGACTTCAGGCTTCTCGCAGCGTTACCAACGCCATTGGGCGTAGCGGCCGGTACCGAAAGTGGATAATAGCCCTTGATCGTCCAATAGCAGGGAGTTTGCGTGCTGCCGCTATCGACATAGCCGATGAAATACATACTGCCGCCCGCGGACGGCGACCGTCGAAACCCGCAGACGAAGAGCTTGGGCCCGATCTTGACGCAGCCCCCGGCTCGATCGAGAATGCTAGCCGTATCGCCGACATGAACTAATAATGTCTTAACATTCCAAAGAGGCAGACTATGCGAAGACTCCCGGCTATATTCCTTTTCCTGGCCCTCTCGATCCTCCCTGGCTTCGCCGACGGCGCCGACGGCGCCGACGGAGTCTTCGCCGCTCTCGCCGCGAAGAACGACGCGGAAGTCGGACGGCAACTGCAGACTCTGGCACTCGCGGGCGATGTCAGCCAACTCGACGCCGTCACGGCCCGAGAAGCCGACCTGTTCGGGCCGAAGTACTTTCCGGAAAGCTTCATGTCGAAGCTCATCTTCGATACCGAAAACAACAAGGATATCCTCGCCTACCTTTTCAAAGCAGGGCTGCCCTTCCCCACGAAGCTTCCCTCCCCCATCGGCCTCGACGCATGGAAGAAGGCAGTCGACGCCCTCCTGGGCTACTACGATTCGACCGCCCCGAATAAACAAAACGATTTCGAGACCGCCGATGAATTCGGCCGGCGACACGACGGGTGGAACCAGCTCCTGGACGGCTTCCTCAGGACCGAACTCCTCGTGCCCGCGCGTCTGGATCTCGGCGACTACGACATGGCCAATGGCTATTTCAGCCTGCGCCTCTCCCTGCCCGCCCTGGACGAACTCGGCAATTACGCCGGCATCATCAAAGTCCAAGGCTTCGACGGCGCGGATCTTCGCTATTACATCGATCGAAAAGGCGCCGCCTTCTTCAAGGACCGTCTCTTCGCCCAATGGACGGCCACGGTCGTGCTCAAGGCCTACGACCGGGGTCACTACGAGCTCGCGGAACTTAGGATTCTGAATGGCAAGGATCCGGTGAGCTCGGGTCTCTGGGCTTTCCGGGCGATACCCGTCGACCAGGCCGAGGGGCCGTCCCTCGCCTACGTCGCGAACTATTTCGAGGGCACGACCATAACGGCGAACGGCGCGAAAATCGAGGGCGGGAGAGACTCGACCTTCGTCCTTCCCGCCGATGGGATCGTCGCGATAGCGGCCTTAGGCGGTCCCGGCCTCCTCTTCAAAGGCGATATCCGTGGGGCCGCGGACAGCGGAAGCGACCAAATTCTCATCGGGGGAGTCGGCCCGATAACGGGTCCGGCGGCGGTCTTCGGCAACTCCACGAAAAATGGCTACGAGATGGCCATCGCCGAGTGGAACGCCAAGGGCGGGCTTTTCGGCAAGCAGATCAAGCTCGACTTCGCCGATGACAAGGGCGATCCGACGGAAGGCGCGATCGCCTACACCAAGCTTATCAAGCGCGATAAGGCCATCGCCATCGTCGGAGCCGTCATGTCCAAGGTCTCCCTCGCCGGCGCCCCCATATGCCAGGAGGCGGGGATTCCGATGCTCAGCCCGACCTCGACCAATCCCAAGGTCACCCAAGTCGGCGACTACATCTTCCGCGCCTGCTTTATCGATCCCTACCAGGGCAGGGTGGGCGCCCGCTTCGCCTTCGACAAGCTCGGTTCGAAGAAGGCCGGGGTCCTCTTCGATGTCGGCAACGATTATTCGAAGGGCCTTGCCCAGACTTTCCAGGCGGAGTTTCTGGCCCTCGGCGGACAGATCGTCGACTACGAGACCCATCCGAGCGGCAGCACCGATTTCAAGGATCGGCTTTCCAGAATTATCGCGCAGAAGCCCGACATCCTCTATGTCCCCGATTACTATCAGGACGACGCCCTCATCGCAAAACAGGCTCGCGAGTTGGGCTTTGCCGGCCCGATCGTCGGCGGCGACGGCTGGGACTCCCCCGACCTCGCGAAGATCGGCGGCGCGGCGGTCGAGAACTGCTATTTCACCAATCACTATTCCAATGACGACGGCCGCCCCATAGTCCAGGACTTCGCGCGGAAATATCGGGCGAAGTACGGCGAGGCACCCGATGCCCTCGCTGCCCTCGGCTACGACACCATGACGATCATGCTCGACGCGATCGGGCGCGCCGGCAGCACCGAGGGTTCCGACGTCAGGGACGCCCTCAAAGCGACCGACATCGACGTCGTTTCGGGGCATCTGACCTTCGACGCCAATCGGAATCCGATCAAGAGCGCCGTCATCATCGCCATCCAGAACGGGCAGCAGGTCTACAAGACAACAATCGATCCCACATCGGATACCGCGACCCCGGTAAATCCGCGATCCGGATCGAGCGTCTCCTCCCAGTCTCGAGGCGCGACGCGGGTGATCAAGATCGCAACGCAGAGTCCCCTTTCAGGCGGCATGTCCGCCGTCGGCGTCGATATCAAGAATGGAGCCCAGCTCGCCCTCGAGCAACTCTCCGGCCCCCTCGAGAAGCTCGGTTTCCAGGTTGAGCTCGCCCCCTTCGACGACCAGGGTAACCCGGACGCGGGCGTCGCCAATGCACGGAGCATCGTCGCCGATCCGGCCATACTCGCGGTCGTCGGTCACTACAACTCCGGCGTCCAGATACCCTCCTCCGAGGAGTACCACACCGCGAGCCTCGTGGACATTTCTCCCGCCAACACGAACCCCAAGGTCACCGATCGCGGCTATGCCGAAGTCGACCGCGTCTGCGGCCGCGACGATGTCCAGGGCGCCGCCGCCGCCCAATTCGCGGCGACCAAGGGCATCAGGAACGCCTATGTCCTCCATGACAAGAGCGCCTACGGCCAGGGCATCGCCTCATACTTCAAACGGCAGGCGGAGCAGCTCGGAATCAGGGTCATAGGTTTCGAGGGGACGGAGGAGAAATCCAATTTCGATTCGATCCTTTCCACGATCCTGCGCGCCAAGCCCGACGCCATCTACTTCGGAGGGATGTTCGATCAGGCGGCCGTCCTCTTCAAGCAAGCTCGCCAGAAAGGCTACATAGGCATGTTCCTCTCCGACGACGGCTTCGACGCCTCCGATGCGGCCCGCATCGCCGGCAATGCTTTGACAGAAGGCGGTGGAACCTATTTCTCCGTGGTTTCAGGCCCCGCCTCGATCTACCCAGGGGCCGCGAAGTTCATCGCCGATTTCAAGGCCAAGTTCGGCGCCGAGCCGCAACCCTTCGCGGCCCAAGCCTATGACTGCGCGGCCATCGCTCTCATGGCGATAGAAAAAGCCGCCGTCGCGAACGGGGGCAGCTTGCCTCCGCGCGCCGCCGTCGCGGCCGCTGTACGCGACATTGCCGACTACCAGGGCATCACCGGCAGCATCAGCTTCGACTCGAAGGGCGATCTCACCAAGGCGAGGTACTTCATGGTCGAGGTTGCTTCAGCCGATCCGGCCCTCTGGTCCTCGAACCCCGTCGCCGCGACTCTCGACATCGAGCCTCCACGGTGAGCGCGGGCCAAGGGCTAAGGGCTAAGGCTATCCGCGATCCAGCCTTGAAATTCCGCCCTGCATTTGGGAATTTTCACGTATAAAGGCAGATTATCAAGTCAGCCAATTGCGCACACTGCGTCAGGGATCGAAGCGGAGAGCCTCGCGCCCGCTACGGGCGGGCCCGGCGGCGGGCTCCGAAGGAGACCGCCGCCCTATCGGGACTCGCGGGCGCGAGCTCGAAGCGGAGAGCCCGGTCGCGGCGCGCCGG
>DATKTD010000038.1:0-18916 GCA_035531315.1 Rectinemataceae bacterium | reverse complement strand
ACAGCGCGCGAGTCCTTGCCGTCCATGAGCACATCGAGAGGCTCGTCGAGCCGCGTCCAGAGGCAATGGGCCCTCCTTTCGGCGACGGGCCTGGACCTTAGCCAATCCCAGTCGATGTCCTCCGCTCCCGCCCAGGGCACGGTGAGATAGCCAATGTTCATACTCGTGACATTGTGGAAGAAATGCGAGCCCAGCGACGACTCGACGCGAAAGTCGGGGAGGTCCGCCTCCACGATGACGGATGCGTGGGCGATCTGGGAATAGGCGACAGGGATGCCGAGCCAGGGATCCCTGGTTCCCCAGCGACCGAAGCCAATGAGGAGGTAGCGCCTTCCCTCGGCGGCGACGAGCCGATCGAGGGCCTCGATCTCCCCGGCGATCTCCATGGTCGCTTGCCGATCGAAGCTTTTCGGATCGATCCACAGTATGTCGCGTATCGTATCGTTCCTGCCGTTGCCCATGCTTTTCGTAGAACGAATGAACGCCGACGAGAGGTCGACCTTCGATAGGTCAATCTCGCCTCCCCGGTCGCTGCGGATGAGGGGCTTGAGCTGGAGGATGTAGAAGGCGGGCGTCCCCGAATCCTCGTCGAGATTGAGGGCGTACTCGATCTCCACCGGCGAACCCATCGAACGCGAACCGATCTCGAGGACGAGGTCGACGAGGCGGGCAAGCGGCAGGGCCTCGTGCTTGAGGACGTTGGCGAGATCGATGAAGCGCAGGCCGGGGATCGAGGTCCCGGGCACGAGCCGATCGTTCGCGCCGTCCCAGGTCGAGGCGAGGAAGCGGAATTTGGGATCGCCCTCGGCCGCTTCGACGTCGAGTTCGGCTATCGCGGCATCCTCGCCGGAGCGCAGGTCCGGCGAAGCCCTTTCCATGTCGATCGCCCTGAACATCCGCTGGGAATTCTCCCGCATACGCTCGGGGGGGATGATGTCGATCTTCGGATAGCGCGGGCAGAAGCGATGGCTCGCCCCCCCGTCGACGACCCAGGAGCCGAGCCCGAGGGCGGTGAGGCAAAGCCCGTCCTCGGGTTTGAGATAGGAGACGGGATAGTAGTTATAGGACTGGGCGGTTCCGGAAAGGTGGGGATAGTACCATCTACCGCGCCGCTTTCCGACCACCTCTTGCAGGACGATGGCCATGCGCTCTTCCTCGCGCTGATAGCGGGCGACCTCGAAGTAGGCCTTGGCCTTGGCCGAAAAAAGGCTGGCGTAGATGAGGCGTATGGCGTCGCAGAGCTGTGCCAGGCGCACCGAGACATCCTCGTGGCAGTTAGGTATGAGAAGGGTTTCGTAGATGCCGGAAAAGGGGACCATGAGCATGTCCTCGAAGAGCCCCGATGAACGGACGGCGAGAGGCCTATCGGTCGCGCGCACGAAGCGATCGAGCCTGGCGACGAGCTCGGGATCGAGGGGCGAGCGGAGGAATCTCTCGATGACCTCATCCGGCGAGGCCTCGAAATAGGCGAAGGCCATGAGTCCATTGATTTCGAGAAATCTTTCGAATTCGTCGATGCCCACGAAGGCCGTCCGAGGCAGCTTGACCTCGATGCCCTCGATGTGTCCGGCCAGCTCGAGGTGGTCGATGAGGCTTTTCGCGAAGACGAGTCCCCTGCCCTTCCCCCCCACCGATCCCGTACCGAGGCGGGTGAAAGACTCGTCGTCGCGAAAATGAGCCTCGTCGAAGGCGGGCACCGAACCCCGCTCCCGCTCCCGCCTGGCCTCGGCGAGAATCTCCACTAGGAAGGCACGCATCTCCTCGTCGCTGGAAAAATTCTTGCGGCCGTAGCGCTTGAGAATCCGTGCGAGGCGCAGCTCCCCTCGAGCGGCAAGCCAGGTGGAGAAATGATTGGCTTCGGCGTGTCGAAAAAGCACCTCAGGCGGCACGGAGCCGATCCGAGACATGAACTCATCCATGTTTCGCGCCACCGCCACGGTCGCGCCATCGGCGCTCACGAAGCGGAAGGGGCCGAAGCCGAGGTTGTCGCTGAGAAAATGGCCGATCTCGTGCTCGAGGGAAGGGGCCGCCTTGTCGACGAAGGCCGCCCCCAGGGACTCGATGCGGCCGCGGAGGCCCGGGTCGCGCGATTGGACGATGAAGGGCAGGTCGGGTCGGAGTTCCTTGGCCATCGACAGGAAAGAGAGGCCGGCCTCTCCCTCGAGGCGGCTCTCTCGCGGGAAGTCGAGATCGGTGATGACGACGAGGAGCTCGGCGCGATGGCGCTCGAGTATGTCGACCGCCGATTCCCAGTCCGAGGCGAGGAGGACCTTGGGCCGCGTCTTGGAGCGGAGGAGCTTGTAGACCTCGTCGCCCTTCTCCTCCTCGATGAGGGCCTGGGTCTGCTTGAGAATGACGCGATACATGAGGGGGAGGAAGCGTGAGTAGTAGCGGACGGAATCTTCCACGAGAAGGATGATGCGGACGAGGCCGGTCGCGACATCGGCGGCCGCGTTGAGCATATCCTCTATGTACTTTATTATTCCTATAAATAGCTTGGAGTAGCCGTTCCAAACGAAGACCCGATCGACATCCGAGAGATCGCAACCGGCCTCCTCGATGGTGGCCAGAACCGCATTGTTTGCAACGAGGAGGACGAGGGGAAGACCGGGCAAGGCCTTTCGCAAGGCCTTCGCGGCCCCGATCGCCGGTTGGAAATCCGTGCCAGCCATGACGATGACGGCGTCGAAGCGGCGCCCGGCAGCCAAGGCCTCGGCTTCTGACGCGTCGCGGGCCGAACTGAGGCGCGGCACCGAGTTGAGGTTGAGCTTGAAAAGCTCCCCGTAGCTCTGCTCGATAAAGACGCCATCCGATTCCATCACGAAGGACTCGTAGACGGTCCCGACGAAGAGGACCTCCTTCACGCGCCGCTTCATGAGATCGTGGAAGGAATTCCGCTCGTTGCGACCGCGGTCGTAGGAGCGGACGAGATCGTCGAAGAGCATCGCTTATCTCAAGCCATGGCTTCGAGCGGCATGTCGAGGGCGAAGCGCGAGCCGCCCCCCTCCGCTCCCGAGGCTGAGAAGGTTCCCTTAAGCTGGAGGGCCAGCATACGCGCGATTTGGAGCCCGAGGCCCTCCTGGCGCGAGGGGTCGAAGCCTTCGGGAAGGCCCCTGCCGTCGTCCTCGACCGCGAGCCTGAGCCTATCTCCCTCGATCGCCAGCCGGACCGATAGAAAGCCTCGGCTTTCTTCGGTAAAGCCATGCCGGAGGGCGTTTGCCACGAGTTCGGAGCAGAGGATGCCAAGAGGGCCGGCCCTTTTGGTGTCGAAGTCGAAGTCGACGAGATCGAGCCTCGTCGATACCTCCGGCCGCTCGATGGTCTGCGATATGTCCAGGATCAACTTCTCGAAGTAGGCCCGCAGGTTGATGAGGCCGGGATTTCCGGTGGAGAAAAGGATGCGATAGAGGGTCGAGATCGAATCGACCCTGAAACGGAGACTCTCGAGCACGCTCCTGAGCGGACCAGGCCCCGTCCGTCCTTCCTCGAGGGCGACAAAGCTCGAAATCAGGGCGATGCTGTTCTTGACGCGATGCTGGATCTCGCGAAGAAGGGCGTCCTTCTCTCGTAGCGCCTGGTCGAGGAGGGCCTCGTCGGCCACCACCTTCGTCGCGTCTCGCGAAATGATGACGAGGATATCCCTGCCGCTTCCGTCACGTCCGCAGATCCCCGATCCGTCGACCCAGCGATAGCCTCCATCCTTCTCCAAATAGCGGTAGCGGCCGAAAATTCGGGTTCCCGGCTCGGCGAAGGCCTTGGCCGTCGCTTCGGCTATGGCCGCGCGGTCGTCGGGATGGATGAAATCGGTGGAAGCCCGTCCCAGCAATTCCGAGACTTCGTAGCCGTGTAGAGAAGTCGAGGACTTCGAGACGCTGAGATAGCGCCCCTCGCCGTCGAGGATGGAAATGATATCGGGAGCCAGCTCGAACAAGGCATCGAAACCCGGGCTGTCATCGCGCGGCTCTGTGGGCACTCGCTTCCTCCGGCATTCAATCTAGACTGCGACGCCAAAAGCCGCAAGCGCGATAAAAAAAGGCCGTCGCGAAGGTCTTTCGCGACGGCCTTTCGGAGGGGGGATCGCTCCACCCTCGAACTGCTGATCTTACACGAGCCCCTGGGCGATCATGGCCTCGGCGACCTTCTTGAAGCCGGCGATATTGGCGCCGACGACATAGTTGCCCTCGAAACCGTACTGCTTGGCGGTCTCGACACAGGCACTGTGGATGTTGATCATGATCTCGTGGAGACGATGATCGACTTCCTCGGCGGACCAGGCGAGGCGCATGGAGTTCTGTGCCATCTCGAGGCCGGAGGTAGCCACACCGCCGGCGTTCGCGGCCTTGCCGGGGGCGAAGGGAATCTTCTTCTCGATGAAGAGTTTCCAGGCTTCGGGCGTGCAGCCCATGTTGGAAGTCTCGACCACGATCTTGACGCCATTGGCGACGAGGGCACGGGCATCGTCCCCGTTGAGCTCGTTCTGGATGGCGCAGGGCATGGCGATGTCCACCTTGACTTCCCAGGGCTTCTTGCCGGGGAAGAACTTGGCGTTCGGGAACTTCTTGACGTAGTTCGCGACCTTGTCGCGATCCATGACGAGCATCTGCTCGAGGTAGTTCCACTTTTCCTGGGTGCCGATGCCGTCCGGGTCGTGGACATAGCCGTCAGGACCGGAGATCGTGACGACCTTGGCGCCGAGCTGGCTGGCCTTGATGCAGGCGCCCCAGGCGACGTTGCCGAAACCGGAGGTAGAAACGAGCTTGCCCTTGAGGCTGTCGCCCTTGAGCTTGAGCATCTCCTCGGCGAAATAGACGGCGCCGAAGCCCGTGGCCTCGGGGCGGATGAGGGAGCCGCCGAAGCTGAGGCCCTTGCCGGTGAGGACACCGGTGAACTCGTTGCGAAGGCGCTTGTACTGGCCGAACATATAGCCGACCTCGCGGCCGCCGACGCCGATGTCACCGGCCGGAACGTCGGTATCGGCACCGATGTGCTTGGAGAGTTCGGTCATGAAGGACTGGCAGAAGCGCATGATCTCATTGTCGCTCTTGCCGTTGGGATCGAAGTCGGAACCGCCCTTGCCGCCGCCCATGGGGAGACCGGTGAGGGAATTCTTGAAGGTCTGCTCGAAACCGAGGAACTTGAGGGTGGAGAGCTGGACGCGGGGATGGAACCGGATTCCGCCCTTGTAGGGGCCGATGGCCGAATTGAACTGGACGCGATAGCCACGGTTGATGTGGTACTCGCCCTTGTCGTCGATCCAGGGCACGCGGAACATGACCGTGCGCTCGGGTTCGACAATGCGCTCGAGAATGCGCTGGGCTTTGTACTTGGGCTCGGCTTCGATGAGCGGCTCGATTGACTCGAGGACCTCTTCCGCCGCCTGGATGAACTCGCTTTCCCAGGGAGTGCGGGACTTGAGGTCGTCCAAGACCTGACGGATATAGGCATTCATGCTGATTCCTCCTGCGCGATCACAACGCGCAGGCAAAGTCTACCCCGTTTTTTTAAAATCGACAAGCTAAAAAATTATCCAGTGAAATGGCGTTTTGCATTGCGGAACGTTACGAAAAAAACGACTCTTATGTTTTCATTTTTGCTAAAAGAAACATCGTCCTATTGGAGCTGTCGGACGGCGATAAAAAGTCCTGGGAATTCGGGGGAAGGCGTCGTCGTAGGAAGGGAAAAGCCCGTGGCGGCCGTCGAAGGGGCGGCCGATGGCGGATTCCCGATCACCTCGTCCCCCACATTGATCGTGTCGAAGAAGCCCGAGCTCTTAAGAGTGCCGGTCGCGACCTCCTCGTCCACCTTCGTGATGGTCAGGGTGCCTACCTGGGCCTGGTCGGTCCAAGAGGGGCCCAGCCCCTCGCTCTTGACGCCGAGACTGCCCTTCTTGAGGACAAGGAGGCTATCCCCCACCTTGAGGCCATCCGAGCTTCCAAGATCGACAAGGGCTGAATCCTGGCTCCGCCTCAGGATGCTCCCCTTGGGCTGAAGGGCCGAAACGATGCTGTCCGCGAGTCTGAGGGCGGTGTTCTTTACGCGATCGTTGCCCGTCCTGTAAAAACGGAAACTCGTCGCGAGGCTGCCCGTGGCGCCTACCTTGAAATCGCCGGCCAACTGGATCTCGCGCTCGCTCTCCTTGACGGAGAGAACGAGATAATAATCGGCGCCGGCCTCGCGAGAGAGCCTGAAGGCCTCTCCCGGGCTGCCAACCCTTTCCTTCAGCTTGAGGATCTCGAGCCGCGAGCTCGAGGCCAGGAAGTCGGCGAGATAAGACCTGAGCGTCGAGGCCGCGTCGAGGTGGTACTCTCCCGAGGCGTCATGCTGATAGAAGAGGGCGACCTTGTACGGCCGCTTCGGCAGGGCGAACTGATCGACGTTCCAGTCATCCGCCACCGTACCCTGAAGGAGGCTCGCATAGATTTCTATCGTATCGAGGGTATTGCGGTCGGCCTTGCCGATGCCCTCCAGGAAGCGCAGTTCGGCGAGCTGGCGCGCGGGAAATCCGCGCTTTTTGAGGAGGTCGGCATAGCGGATGCGCCCCTCGACCGAATAGGGATCAATCCGGAGGGCCCTGCGGTACTCGACGATGGCCTGGTCGAAATAGCTCCTGTCCTCCAACTCCTTACCCCTCGCCACGTGCCATTGGGCATATTGTCTCCGCTGACTTCCCTCGAGGGGGCTCGTGTCCATCACCACTTCTTCGAGGGCAATCCGGGCCATCTCGTCGTCGGGTTTGAGACCCGCAGCAGTGTCGAAGCTGTAGATGGCGTCGGCAAATGAGGCATTGGCGACCTGAACCACGCCAAGGGCGTACCAGGCGAGTTCATTCTTCCGATCGACCGCGATGGCGTCACGCATCACCGACTCGCTTCCTTTGAAGTCGCTCGAGGCGAAGAGGAGGGAGCCGAGAAAGGCATGATAGTCGGCATGGCCGGGGCGCAGCTGCACGGCGTTGCGCGCGTGGAATATGGCCGAGGCCATGTCGCCACGCGCGGCGTAGACCTTGGCCGCCACCTCCTGGACCCTGGCGTCGTCCGCATGGGCGGCAAGGGCCCTCTCGACGAGGGCGGCGGCGTCGGCGGCTCGCGTTTGGTCGAGGGCGAGGAGGGCCAGGGAGGCGAGGGATCGGGCATCGAGGGGAGCGATGCGGAGACTGTCCTCGAAACGAGCCTTCGCTTCGGTCTTCTTGCCCTCGGCGAGATCGAGGAGGGCGAGGCCGAAACGGGCGTCGAGATCGTTGGGCGTCGAGGAGAGCACCGTTTCGAACCTTGAACGGGCGCTCGAGAGCTCGCCGAGGCCCGCGCGAATGTAGCCCTCGAGGTCTAAAAGAGCCTGGTCGCCCCGGCGAAAGGGCTCGGCGCGGCTGGCGTAGGCGAGGGCCTGCTCGTACTCGCCGAGTTGGTAGTAGCATTGGGCGAGGCCGACCATCGCGTCGCCATAGGATGGATTGATCCTGAGCGCCGACATGTAGTCGTCGATGGCCCCGTACCAGTCCTCCGAGAACACCTTGGCCGCGGCCCTGCTCGCGAAGGCCGGGGCGGTCGAGGGCGCCGGGGCGGAGAATGCCGAGGGAGCTTGGCCGCCCTGATTCGCCCCCGACTGGGCCGCAGCGCCGAAGGCGGCGAGGATGAGGAACGCCGGCAACAGTACCGCTCTCCGCTTCATGCCTTCACCCCATTCCCCGCGTTGCGCGTCACGCGGACGAGTTCGATGCGATGCCCTTCCGTCTCCTGCACCGCGAAGCCGACCCCTTCGGCCTCGATAGACTCCCCGCGAAGGGGGATGCGGCCGAACAGCTCGAACACGTAGCCGCCCAGCGAATCGAAATCCTCGGCCGGGAGTTCGAGGCCTGTACGCCCGTTGAGAAAGTCCAGGTTGACCCGGGCGTCGCAGAGCCAGGAATCGGGCCCGAGGGCGATGATCTCCTCGCGCTCCTCGTCGTACTCGTCCTGGATTTCGCCGACTATCTCTTCGATTATATCCTCGAGACAGACGATACCGGAGACTCCTCCATATTCGTCTATCGCCACCGCGATGTGTACCCGTCTTCGTTTGAATTCCCTGAGAAGCGCGTCGATCCGCTTCGTCTCGGGCACGAAGAAGGGCTTGCGGAGAATCGCCGGCAAGGAAAGCTCCTCTCCGGTAACGAGGACCTTGAGAAGGTCCTTCGCGTAGAGAATCCCCACGACGTCATCCACCCCGTTCCTATAGACGGGAATACGCGAATGGCCCGAGGACACCACGGCCTCGAGAAGCTGTTCGCGAGTCGCGTCGAGGGCGACGAACAGCGTATCGGTGCGCGGCACCATTACCTCCTTCACGGAGGTAGTGCCCAGCTCCTGGATGCCGCGGATCATCTCGCGGCGTTCCTCCTGCACATCGAGCACCTCGCCAGCTCCCGCGAGGGAGGAGCCTTCGGAGCCCTCCCCAAAAACCTCCTTGCCCGATTCGCTCTTGCGGAGGCGGCCGAGGCGGAGGGCTATGGCGTCGAGAAGCGTACTCATTCGAAGGGGCCCTTTCCGGGGCCGATTTCGGCGAGAAGGCGTTCCTGGAGCCGGAGCATGGGCCGCGTCGCCTCGTTGTCCTCGTGGTCCAGGCCCGATAGATGGAGAATTCCGTGCACCACGAGACGCCGCAGCTCCTCGCCGCGGGACACGGAGAATTCCGCCGCGTTCCGCTCCAGGGTCTCCAGCGAGATGACTATGTCGCCGGCGAGCAGCCTCTTGCATCCGGCCTCGTCGGCGTAGGTGTCGCCTTGTTCGAAGGAGAGGACATCGGTCGCCTCGTCCTTGCCCCGGTAGCGCCCATTGAGATCGCGGATGAAGGGATCGTCGCAGAAGACCAGGGATAGGTCCCAATTGTCTTTTTCGAGCTTCGCGAGCACCGAGAGGGCGTAGGTTTCGGCCGCCGGAACAAGCTCTTCCATCGCGGTTCCAGGCCCCCCCTCGAGGCCTTCCGCGAAGGAGACATCGACAGCGTTCATCGGCCGTCCTCCTTCGATTTGGGATATTCGATACGGCTATGGTGCTGGCCCGCGAGGATGCGCGTGAAGCTTTCGCGGATCGTGTTGAGATCGAGGAAGGTGAGGTCGCACCTGTCGAGCTGGCCCTGTCTGAACCTGTCGAGGACTATGTCCTTGATGAGGGCGTCGATGCGAGCCGGCGTGGGTTTCTTGAGGGTCCGCACGGCCGCCTCCGTCGCGTCGGCGAGCATGATGACGGCCGCTTCGCGGCTTGCGGGGGGCTGGCCGGGATAGCTGAAATCCTCGGGATCGGCCTCCTCGTCGCGGTTGGCCCGATCGAAAAACCAACTGATGAGGCCGTTGCCGTGATGCTCGGCCACGATGGCGACGACCTCTTCGGGAAGGCCGAGGGCCCTCGCCTTTTCGATGCCGACCTTGACATGGCTGCGTATGACCGTGGCCGAAAGCCGAGGATTGATCTCGTCGTGGCGATTGTAGGCGCCCTGGTTTTCCACGAAGTACTCTGGCTGATCGACCTTGCCGATGTCGTGATAGTAGGCGCCCACCCGGGCCAGGAGGGGGTCGGCGCCGATCTCGCGACAGGCGGCCTCGGCGAGGTGGGCGACGGCCACCGAATGGCTATACGTGCCCGGCGCCGCGGCGAGGAGGCGCTGCAGCGCCGGCGCGTTGAGATCGGAGAGTTCGATGAGCCTGAAGCGGGTCGGGGCGTTGAGCAGCTGTTCGAGGACGGGAAAGGCCCCGAGGGCAAGAAGGCCCGAGACGATGCCATTGGCCCCCGCGAAGGCGAGGGGGACGACGAGCGAGTGCGGATCCTCGGCGAAGGGTACGCTGAGGAGGGCCGCCCCGATGGCCTCGATGACGGAAAGACGGAGCCCCGCCTTGACGAGGTCGAGCCTCGATTCGGCATGCCGGACGGCGAAGGCCGCGGTCGTCGTGGACAGGAATGTGTAGACGAAGGTCCTCGGGTCGTAGTCGGCCGCCGCCAGGACGAACAGGGAGAGCACGAGTCCGTACAGGATGGCGAAGCGCTGTCCCGAAAACACCGCGAAGACGAGGCACATGAGGGCGCCCGGAATGATAAAGGCGACATAGGACGGATCGCTGAGGAGCGAACGGCTCGAAGCCAGCGTGGCGATCAGCCACGACAGGAAGAGTCCCGAGGCCGCCAGAATCGTCTCTCCCTTGTCGGGCTTGGCCCCCGAAATTCCCGGTCCCAGGAGGATAAGCGAAAGGATGGCGATCCCGATGACGAAGATGGAATCGCCCGCGATGCGCCGCCACTCGGGCCGGGAAAGAGCGGCCCTCGCGGCGAGGTACTTGGCGTAGTCCGCCTCCGTGATGAGGAGCCCCTTCCGGAGGATGCGCTGCCCAGGCGCAATGGTCCGCGTGACGGGATCGACCTGACGCACCGCCGCGTCGAGACGGCGGGCGCTCGCGCCGGCGTCGAAGAAGACGTTCTCCACGGCGAACTTTCGAACGAGCGACAGGATCCTTCCCTCGGAGGACTTCGAAAGTCGGCGCTGCTGGGCCTCGTCCCTGACTTTCGCGTCGAGGTTGGCCAGGGTGACGACATCCGACATGCGCATCTCGACGCTGTCCTGGATCGGACCGTTCCCCCTCCTGAGCTCCAAGTAGTCGGAACTGAAGGTGTCGAGACCGGTGGAGGGCATCGCGAAAATACCCCTGTCGAGGATGCGGGCGAGGATGGCGGCGGCATCGGATAGTTCCTGGCTCCGCGCGGGCGATGTCACGATCACCGCGAGATCTTGGCGCGAGAAGATACCGGGATAGTCCCGCTGGACCCTCAGGAAGAGGGTGTCGGGGGCGACCCTCGAGGCCAGGAGCCCGTTGAGGAGGTCTTCGAAGGAGGCATAGCGGTCGAGCGTCTTCCGCGTGACCGAGCCATCCATCTCGAAGATCGAAAGCGTTAGGCGCGACTCGGCGTCGACGCGAAGACTGGTCGCGCGCTCATCGACATAGGTAGCCTTGCGTACGGCGACCACGTCGAAGGGAGCGGCCCTTCCTATCGCTATGGCATCGCTGGCCGCGGCGGTAATCCCGGGGATGAGGCCAAGGACTAGCGTCATCAGGATGGCCGCCAGCACAAAGCCTAAAACTATCAGCAGGCTGTTCCTGTCCGACTTCCAGCTGCGGATGATCGAGGTGAAGGGAGAAGGCGGGCCCTCCTCGCCTTCGTCATTATTCCGATTCATAGGCCTCGATGATCCTCCGGACAAGGACGCTCCTTACGACATCCCGGGCGTCGAGCCGGGTGGTGAAAACTCCCTCGACGCCCGCGAGGACCTGGAGCGCGTGGACAAGGCCCGACTCCGAACGGCGGGGCAGGTCGACCTGCGTGATGTCCCCCGTCACGATGGCTCTTGTGTTCTCGCCAAGACGGGTGAGGAACATCTTCATCTGCTCCTTCGTCGTGTTCTGCGCCTCGTCCAGTATCACGATGCAATTGGCGAGGCTCCGCCCCCTCATGTAGGCCAGCGGCGCTATCTCTATTGATCTCGACTCCTCCAGCCTTCGAATGCTGTCGAAGGGCACGAGACTTTCCATCGCGTCGTAGAGCGGCCGGAGATAGGGGCTGATCTTCTGCGCAAGGTCTCCGGGGAGGAAGCCGAGATTTTCTCCCGCCTCCACGACGGGCCTCGTGAGGATGAGTTTCCGTTTGGCCTTTGTCAGGAGTTCGTGGAGGGCGAATGTCACCGCGAGATAGGTCTTGCCGGTGCCTGCCGGGCCGACCGCGAAGCTCAGGTCATGGGTCGCCATACCCTTGAGAAGGAGGCCCTGGCTCTTTGAACGGGGGAAGACCTTCGTCAGGCCGCCGGGGATTTGGATACAGGACTCGAGAAAGCCAGGCCCTTCGTCGCCGCAGGCATCACGGATAGGACCTTCGGGAGTCAGGTTGGCATGGAGCGCTATGATGAGGTCGGGAGTGGCTGGAAGCCCGTCGTCCATGGACTCGAGGAGGCCTGAAACCAAGCTACCGAACAGCCGACGCAATTCCGGATCATCGGAATCGAGGAAGAGCTCGTTACCCTTCGTATGTACCTTGCTGCCCAGAAGCCGCTCGATAATCCCTAGATTGTAATCGTTCGAGCCGCAGACTTCGGCCAGCCTGTGCGTGTCTTCGAGTACGATGCCGAAAGCCGCATGTGCCGTTTCCACCCTCTTCAGCTCCTCCCGCCCGAGGCGACAGGGTCAAGGGATCCCATCGAGGCTCCTGTCGATGCGCCCTATTAGGCGCTCGGCGATGCGCGAGACTTCGTCGGCGTCCCCGCTCTGTCCTCGATTGCGTACGAGTTCATCGAGAATCGAGATATTCGCGAGGATGGAAAGTCTGAGGGGATCCTCCACTCTGGTCGCCACCCGCAGCGAATCGATGCGACGGTCGAGCTCTCCCAGAAGCGTCTCGATATATTCCCTCGTCTCGTCCGTTTGAACGGAGAAGGAAGCGCCGAGCAGCTCGACCTTGACAACGTTGACGGCCATGGGCCGGTCTTCAGAAAATCTCGAGCTCGTCCACGGCCGGCGGAGGGACCGCAGGTCGCGACGGCACCGGCCGCGGCGATCCCGAGGCGGCCGCCTCGAAGAGGGGCTCCGCAACCAAGAGGGCTGCCCCCGGGGCTGGCTCGGCTGAGACCACTTCGGCGCCTTCCGACTCCTCGGCAGCGGCGACGGCGGGAGCCATCCCGAGTGAAGCGAGCACGGGCTGCCCAATGGCGGCCTCGGTGGCGTTCTCCGCGGCGGAAGGGCCGCGGAGAACGAGATCTTCGAAGGCGTCGAGCTTCTCGAGGGCATGGAGGATTCCCTCCTCGATCCTGGACTGGTCGCGCCTGAAGATGGCTATCGCCTCCTCAAGTTCGCGCGTCCTGGATTCTGCGGCAGCCGCGCGATCCTCGGCCCGGCCCCGGGCCTCATCGCTCGCTTCCGCCTTCGCCTGGAGGGCAGCATTCTCCGACCTGAGTCCCGAGATGAAGGCGAGGGCCTTCTCGATTCGGTCTTCAAGGGCCCGGATCTGCTCGACGCCGATCATGTCTGGATCAGGCCTTCGACGACAGGGCCGCGCGGGCCTTGTCGAGAATCGCCTTGAAGGCGGCGGCGTCGCGGACTGCCAGATCGGCGAGCATCTTGCGATCGACGATCATGTTGGCCTTGACCATGCCCTCGATGAAACGACTATAGGTAACGCCCTCGGCGCGGACGGCCGCGCTGATTCGCGCGATCCAGAGCCGGCGGAAGGTGCCCTTCCTGTCCTTGCGGTCACGGTAGGCATAGGCCATGGCCTTGGAGGCCGCGTCCTTGGCCGTCCTGAAATTGCTGTGCCTGCGACCCCTGAAACCCTTGGTAATCTCAAGGATCTTCTTGCGCCTATCCTTGCGTTTCGTGCCGTCTACTGCTCTTGGCATGTCGTGCTCCTCGTTGTTTGGTCGGATGCGCTCAGGCGCTTCCGTGCCGGCCTCTCAGGGCCGGACTCCGTCGGTCCGGACAGGGCACCCGGATTCGACGTTGCGACAGGACCCTAGGCCACCGTCGTCCTTCCCCGCCTCTGGCGAGAGCATGTCCCGCCCGGCGAGACCAGCCTCATCCGTAGGGGAGGAGGGTCTTCTTGATGGCGTAGGTCGAAACCGGATTGACGAACCCGGTCTTGCGAAGATTCCGCTTCCTCTTGGTGGTCTTTTTCGTGAGGATATGGCGGAGGTTCATCTTCTTGTACTTGACCTTGCCTGATGCCGTCAGCGTGAAACGCTTGGCGGCGGCCTTCTTGGTCTTCATCTTGGGCATGATGTCCGTCCTTGCTTCGTTCGTATGGGATCAGGCCTGTCCGGCTGCCGGCGCCGTCGGGGCCGCTGCGGCGTCGGGCTCGGAATCGGCCTGCTTCTTGATAATCGCCGCCTTGGGGCTAAGCGTCATGGACATGAAACGGCCTTCCATCATCGGAAGTCGCTCCATTATGTAGTAACCCTCGAGGCGCTGCAGAACGGCCTTGAGGACATCCTCGCCGCGCTCGGTATGCGCCAACTCGCGACCGCGGAAGCGGATGGTCACCTTGACCTTGTTCCCTTCCTCGAGGAAGTCGCGGACATGCTTCGACTTGAAATCGAGATCGTGGCTGGCGATCTTCGGCTGCATGCGGATTTCCTTGAGTTCACCGCCCTTGGCCTTCTTTCGCGAGTCCTTGACCTTTTTTTCCTGCTCGAACTTGAATTTGCCGTAATTGAGCAGCTTGCACACCGGCGGAACCGACTGCGGAGCGACTTCCACGAGGTCGAGCCCGAGTTCGCGGGCAATCCTGATCGCTTCGAGCGTGGGGATGATTCCCCTCTGCTCTCCCTTTTCGTCGATGAGTCTGACTTCGCGTACGCGGATCTGCTCATTGATCCGCAGGTCTTTCTCTGCCAACTGGCCTCCCAGCCCCCTTCCGCGGTGCCTTGTCGTCTTGCGGGCGGAACGGTAGCAATTACATTACCATGCTGCCAGCTTTCTCGTCCAGAGCCGCCCTCCGGGCATTTGACAGAGCTTTCGCGCCGATCTAGTCTTTTGGCATGGAAATGGGAAGCCCGACGGAAGCCCTCTCCCGCGGCATGGAGCGAAACGGCGCCGCGATCGCCCTCTATCGCGCGATTTCCCGGAGAAGTGGGGAGCGCTGGCTTGCAGGAATGTCAGGCACCTGGCGCGAGCAGCGCGAAGGTCTCGCCGAAGAACTCTCTCGCCTAGCGACCGCCTTCCCCCCCTTCCTCGATGCCGGCAAGATCGCCATGCCGCCCCCCATCATCCCGAGGCAGGACATAGCCCTCGAAAGCTCGAGGACTATCGTCGAAGTCATGAGGGATATCGAAAACGAAGATCTCGATCTCTACGCAGCCCTCGCCCAAGCGATCGAAGGGGAGCCAAACCTGGCGCAGCAACTCTCCTCGATCGCGGAGCGCGCGAAGTTGAGGATCAAGATAGCCGAATCCCATCTCGATCTTCTCGCCCTCGAATGAGGGCGAACCCTCGAATGAGGGCGAATCCAAGGAGAGATCGCGCTTGAAGGTCCTTTGAAAGCCGTGCTAGCCTCGCCGCATGTGGCTTTTCCTTATCTTCGCCCTTCCCCTCGCTCTTGCGCATGCGATCGCCTCCTGGTACCCCGCGACCGAACTCGAATCGACGAACAGGACGCTGTTGCGCGGCCTCGTCGCCGCGATTCCCCTTTGGTTCTTGTCGCGCTTCATCGGTTCCCTCGCCCCCTCCCTGCCGGGCTCCCCCCTTTTCGCCGTCCACGAATGGTTCGACAGATTCCTTCCTTATTCCTTACTTCCCCTCGGCGCCTATGCCTTTTTCTGGCGTCTCGACGATATGATTGAGGCCGATCGACTCCAGCGTCGGATGACTGCCTTCTTCGGCGCCTGCCTCGCGCCTATAGGCTTCGGCGAGATGACGAGAAACGAGCTGTCGCCCAGCCTCTATAGCATCGTTCTCCTACCCATCATCCTGATCGCGATAGTCGCCATCATGCCTGCCGTCTTCCGCGCCTGGACCGGGGCTTGGACCTCGCGAAGAGTCCTTATCGCCGCGGGCTTCGTCGGAACTGGGCTCATTGTCTCCCTCGTCCGCTGGCTCCTCCTCGCCCGTTTCTGGTATCTGTCGGTCCTCATCGTCGCCGCGACCGCCATGGCAGCCTGGATCTGGGCCCTGCCGGGACTCTTTCAGCGACCGACGCGCAAGATGCCCCTTACATAAGAGCCCAGAAAGGCTTGGCCCCCCCTGCCAAGGCCTATCGACAAAACAAGAGGCGCCTCGAAGGGCGCCTCTTGTTTTGCGGAGGTTCCGGCTCGATCCGGACCATGCGGGTCAGTTATGCATGCCCCGCCGAACCCAGGACATTCTGATTCTTGTGCGCATAGAGCTTCTTGAGCTCGTCGCGGGCCGGACCGAGGTACTTACGGGGATCGAATTCGTCCGGCTTCTCGGCGAAGACCTTGCGGATCATCGCCGTCATCGCCAAGCGGCCGTCGGAATCGATATTAATCTTGCAAACGGCGCTTTTCGCGGCCTTGCGGAGCTGCTCCTCGGGGATGCCCACGGAATCCTTCATCTTGCCGCCGAACTGCTCGATGATCCTCACGTACTCGATGGGCACGCTCGAGGAGCCGTGGAGGACGATGGGGAAACCGGGGAGGCGCTTCTCGATCTCCTCGAGGATGTCGAAGCGAAGGGGGGGCGGAATGAGGATACCGTCCGCCGTCTTGGTACACTGCTCGGGCTTGAACTTGGTGCGGCCGTGGCTCGTGCCGATGGAGATGGCCAGCGAATCGACGCCCGTCTTCTTCACGAAGTCCTGGACCTCGTCGGGCTGGGTGTAGTTGCTGTGCTCCGCGTGGACATCGTCCTCGACGCCGGCGAGGACCCCGAGCTCACCTTCGACGCTGACGTAGTCCTTCTGCGAATGTGCATAGTCGACGACAGACTTGGTGAGAGCCACATTCTCGTCGTAGGGGAGGTGGGAACCGTCGATCATCACCGATGAAAAACCGGACTGGATGCAACTCTTGCAGAGCTCGAGACTGTCGCCATGGTCGAGGTGGAGGACTATCGGGATGTTGTAGCCGAGCTCCTTGGCATACTCGACGGCGCCCTTGGCCATGTGCTGAAGCATGGTCTGGTTGGCATACTTCCTGGCTCCGGCGGAAACCTGGAGGATGACGGGGCTCTTCGTCTCGACGCAGGCCTGGACGATGGCCTGGAGCTGCTCCATGTTGTTGAAGTTGTAGGCCGGGATGGCATAGCCGCCCTTCACCGCCTTCTTGAAAAGCTCGACGGTGTTGACGAGGCCGAGCTCCTTGTAACTGGTCATGCGACTCTCCTTAATAGAGATTATCTAGCCACTTCAAGATACGAAGTATTCCGGTCCCTTTTCAAGTCTTCGCGTTGTCGTGGACGCCCGAGACGGCCCTTCCCGAGGGATCGGCCATGGAAGCCCAGGCGGCGTCCCAGCGTATGGCCGTCGGCGTCGAACAGGCGATGGAGGGACCGTCGGGAACGAGGTCGACGGCGCTCGCATTGGGAAAATGCTCCTCGTAGATCGATCGGAACCAGTAGGCTTCTTTTGTGAGCGGCGTCTTGAGCGGAAAACGGTGGCGCGCGTTGGCCATCACCGAATCGGAGATATCCCGCTCGGCATGGGCCTTGATCGAGTCGATCCAACTGTAGCCCACCCCGTCGGAAAACTGCTCCTTCTGGCGCCAGAGTATCTCGTCGGGAAGCCAACCGTCGAAGGCCTTGCGTAGGATATATTTCTCCATCCGTCCCGAACGGGGCGGCTCGCCGGGCGAAGCCTTTCTGATCATCTTGTGGAGAGGGTCGATGTCCATGGCGACATCGAGGAATTCGGGATCGAGAAAGGGCACCCTGGCCTCGACACCCCAGGCCGTCATGGCCTTGTTGGCCCGAAGACAATCGTAGAGATGGAGAAGCTCGAGCTTGCGCACGAGCTCCTCGTGGAACTCGGTGGGGTTCGGAGCCTTGTGGAAGTAGAGATAGCCGCCGAAGATCTCGTCGCTCCCCTCCCCCGACAAAACCATCTTGATGCCCATGGCCTTGATTTTTCGCGCCATGAGGTACATGGGCGTGCCCGCCCGGATCGTCGTCACGTCGAAGGTTTCGAGGTGGTAGATGACGTCCGGAATGGCGTCGAGAGCCTCCTGCACGGTGAACTCGATCTCGTGATGTTGACTGCCGATGTGCTGGGCGACCATCTTCGCGTACTTCGTGTCGGGTGCCCCTGGAAGACCCACGGAAAACGAGTGCATCCTCGGCCACCAGGCCCGGTCCCTCTCCTCCGTCTCCACACGCTTCTCGGCGTGACGGGCGGCGATGGCGGCGATGATCGACGAGTCGACCCCCCCGGAAATGAGGAGGCCGTAGGGCACATCGCACATCAGCTGGCGCCTGACGGCCTCCTCGAGGGACTGGCGGAGACGATCGAGATCGGCCTCGCCCTTGGGAATGCTGCCGGGAATCGCCCACCGGGGCTGGTACCATTTGACGAGCCGACCCTCGCTGCCCTTGAAGTAATGCCCGGGCGGAAAGACCTCGACCTTGGGGCAGATGTCGACGATCGCCTTCATCTCGGAAGCCACGAAGAGAGTGCCCTCGCCGTCGCGGCCCCAATAGAGGGGATTGATGCCCATGTGGTCGCGAGCGATGAAAAAATCGCCGTCGCGGGGATCGTAGATCACGAAGGCGAAGATGCCGTTGAGCATCTTTACGCATTCGGGCCCATGTTCGTCGTAGAGATAGAGAATGGGTTCGCAATCCGATTCGGTCTGGAAATCGTGGGCCTTCGCGAGCCTCGACTGCCTGAGCTCGTGATGGTTGTAGATTTCGCCATTGACCGCGAGAATGCGCCCCGTGTCCTTGTCGACCAGGGGTTGGGCCCCGTGGGTGACGTCGACGATGGCGAGACGTTCGTGGCAGATGACGGCCTTGGCGTCGGAATAGACGCCGCTCCAGTCGGGTCCGCGGTGTCTGAGACGCTTGACGTGGGAGATGGCTTTTTTCCTGAGTTCAACGGGATTCCCCTTGATGTCGAGGACGGTGAGTATGCCGCACATGGTTCGGACTCCTTGAGATGTTCCGCGGGACAGGAAAAATAGCCGGCGGTCGCCCGATTATGGCCAAGGCCCAGCACGGACGCAATCCCATTTTGCGAGTTTGTCAAGGAAATAAATGCCCTCTCGCCTGGCAATTGACCGAGCCCCCCCTCGCGCCGTATATTTAACGCAGGTAAAGAAATGTTTTTGCGCCCCGAGTCGGGGGTGCACCGGTCTCGACCCGTGCGGTCAGGATCGCGGGTTGCAGGTGGAGCCGCCTATCTCCTGATTGGGCAACCTTTTACGTGCCAACAACAACGGCACCCTCGCTCTCGCCGCGTAAGCGCCG
>DATKTD010000037.1:0-20863 GCA_035531315.1 Rectinemataceae bacterium | reverse complement strand
CCAGGCCTTCATCGACCTCATCAACGCCTTCTACGGTCTCTCGCTCACCGCCGACGACGTCACGGCCCTCGGTAAATCCATCCTCAAGAACGAGAGGGACTTCAACAAGGCCGCGGGCTTCACCAAGGAGGACGACCGCCTGCCCATGTACTTCCGCCGCGAGGCCATAGCGCCGCACAACGTCACCTTCCAGGTCAAGGACGAGGACCTCGACAAGGTCTTCAACTGGTAGGCCGGAAAGGACAGATGCGGAACATCGACATCGGGATGGCGGAGGCCGATCCTCGCCGGGGCGCGGCCCTCGCCATCCTCCAATCGGGCTTCTCGCTTCGAAGCCGCGCGGGCCTAAGCGCCCGCGGCTTCATGCGGGAGGTCTTGGGCTTCGAGGACTCCTACATCGAGGGGTCCGTGAGCACGGTCTTCATCGACGACAGCCCGGTCGACGACATCGACGCCGCCATTCTCCGCGAGGGTTCGCGCATCGCCCTGTCCGCGGCCATGCCCGGCCTCGTCGGCGCCGTCATGAGGCGGCACAGCCCCTACGCGGCCTTCCGCGCGAGCATTACGCATCGAGAGGGAGAGGGTGAGGCCCGGGGGGCGGGTGAGGCCGGCGGGGGGGCGGAGGGCTCCCCTGCCGGCCCGGGGGAGATAGGCGTCCGCGTGAAGCTCTTCAACTCGGTGATGCGCGACAGGGGCCCGGCAGTACTCGAGAGGGGCATCATCCTTGGCGCGAGGGAGGCGGCGGAGGCCCTCGCCTCGGCCGGCCTCGATGCAGGATCGGCCGCCCCGGCCAGCGGATCGGCCGCCGCCGAGGACGAGGAGGTCCTGTTGCGCATTAGGAGGCTCGGCACATGAAGGTCACCGTAAAACTCTTCGCCTCCCTCAGGACCGGTCGCTTCGACGAAGCGCTTATCGAGCTGGGCAAGGCCGCCACGATAGCCGACGCCATAGCCGCCTCGGGGCTGCGCGTGGGCGAGGCCACGGTGATCTTCAAGAACGCCCGCCACGCCGAGCCCGGCGAGAGCCTCGCCGAGGGCGACAGCCTCTCCCTCTTCCCCCCCGTGGGCGGCGGCTGAAAGCCCTGTCGGAGCGCTAGCTGAAAAGCCACTGTCGGGCATGGCGGAATCCGCGCCTTGTCTCGGCTCGCGGCATCGTGGCAGTATGAGGCAGAGACAGGGAGACCATGATCGATATTGCACTTGTCCTTGCCGGCGGCGGCGTCGGCTCTCTCGCCCGCTACCTCGTTTCTCTTTCGGCCGGCCGCCTCTTCGGCGACTCCTTCGCCTGGGGCACGATGATCGTCAACCTCCTCGGTTGCCTCCTCATCGGCTTCGTCGTCGGCCTCCTCGACAGGTCCGTGCTGCCGCGGGCCATGCGCCTCCTCCTCGTCACGGGCTTCCTCGGAGGCTTCACGACCTTCTCCTCCTTCGCCCTCGAATCCGTGCGCATGTTCATGGCCGGCAGTCCGGGCAAGGGGGCGCTCAATCTGGGGATCAACGTCGTCGCGGGTTTCGCGCTCACGATCGCGGGACTCTTCGCGGCATCAAGACTCTGATGACCGGGAGGACGGAGTGACTGACTACAGGGTGATCCGCATCTACACGAGGGAGAAGGCCCGCTTCGAGGGCAAGGCCCTCGGCTCGGCCATCGTAGGCTACATCCGCTCGCTCAGGATCGCGGCCCGCTGCGTCGCGCTCCGCGGGGTCGAGGGCCTTTACGAAAGCGGGGAGTCGGTGAGCGGCGCCATCGTCGAGGGCTCCTACGACCTGCCCCTCGTGATCGACATCGTCCTCCCCGCCGCCGAGGCCGAGGCCGTCCTCGCCCGCCTCGAGGTCATGGTCACCGACGGCTTCATCTCGGTGTCGGGCGCGAGGGTCACCTCCTTCCGCGCGCCATCGGGGCCCCTACCCGCCCACCTCCTCGTCAAGGACATCATGACGGCCCAACCCCTGATGGCCCATCCGGATTTTTCGGTGAGGAGCGCCGTCGAGCTCCTCCTCGACCGCGACCTCAAGTCCCTGCCCGTCGTCGACGCCCGCGAGGGCGTCGTCGGCATCGTCACCCAGCGAGACCTCATGAGGAAGGCCTCGATGCCCCTGCGCCTCGGCCTCCTCGGCAGCCTGGACGAATCGCTCCGCGAGGCCTGGCTGGTCTCGATGGAGCGTCTGCCGATCTCGGCGGTGATGACGGCCGAGCCGAAGACCATCCGCGAGGATCAGGATGCCTCGACGGCCATCCACTTCATGGCCCGGGCCAGGATGAAGCGCCTGCCGGTGGTCGACGCGAAGGGTGGCCTCGTCGGCATGCTCTCGCGCATCGATGTGCTCAGGGCGATAGCGAGACAGCGGGGGCCGGCTCCCGCGGAGTTCGCCGACAGGCTGCCGCCCTCGGGCGCGAGGATCGTCGCGGACATCGAGGAGAGGGACAGCCTCGCCCTCGATGCCTCGGCCACGCTGAGGGAGGCCACCGAGGCCCTCGCCCGCGACAGCGCGCAGCGCGCTGCGGTGGTGGACGCCGAAGGCAGGCTCCTCGGTCTCGTGACCGACAAGATCCTCTTCGAGGCCATCGACAGGGCGGCAAGCGGATTCAGGCGTCTCTTTCCCGGAATGGGTCAGGGCCGAAGGGTGAGCGACATCATGCTTCGCGACATCGCGAAGATCGGCGAGGGGGCGGGGATCGGCGAGGCCCTCCGCCTCATGACGGAACGGGGACTCAAGCGCATCCCCGTCGTCGACGCAGAGGGGAGGTTCCGCGGCATGGTGCGGCGGGACACGATACTCCTGGCCCTGACCGGGGATCTCTGAGCGGGAGCCTCCGCGGTCTCCGGCCGCCCCTGTCTACATGGAAGAATCCCACAACAACACGCGATTCCGCCCCGCGGCCTTGGCCGCGTACAGAGCCTTGTCGGCGCGGTCGATGGATTTTTCGACCAGGATATCCGGGTCGAGGAGGGCCAGGCCGAAAGACGCCTGTATGTGAATGGGTTCCGTTTCGCCTATGTCAATTTCCAGCGCGGCTATGCCTCTATTGAGTTCCTTGACCCGCTCGAAGCCCGGGCCCGTCTCGGTGTAAGGCATGCACAACAGGAACTCCTCGCCGCCATAGCGAAACACCTTGTCGTAGGGGCGCACATGCGCGATGAGGTAGCGCACGGTCTCCGTCAGCACCCTGTCGCCGGCGGCATGGCCGTGAAGATCGTTGACCGCCTTGAAGTTGTCAAGGTCCATCATGGCGACGTAGCAGAGCTGGGCGTGGCGCTTCACGAGCTCCTGTTGCTCGCGCAATGTCGGCAGTATGCCGAAACGTGTGATGGCCCCGGTGAGCGAGTCGTGGTTGAACAGGGAATTTTCCAGCTCGCGCTCCAGCGCCGCGATCTCCAGGCGAAGCCGCTCCAGCGCGTTGGCGAAGTTGTTATAGTCGAGCGGGGCTATGGCGTTGCCGGCATCGGCGGTGACCAACATCAGCCTGGCCAGGTGATGCAGGCGCTGATGCTCCTCGCCCAGGGCGACAAAACCCGGATGCTTGCGCAGCTTTTCCGGGGCCCTGCTGTAGTACCATTGACCGAAGCGGCATTCCATGTGGGCTTCGTCGCTGGTATCGTGTTTGTCGCTCGGCAGGCTGCACATGATCGTTCGGATCAGGGACCCATGCCATTGCTGGTGGCTGTTGAGAGCCTCTTTCAGCTGGGCGATGATGCTCTGCAGCTCATCGCGCGTGACATCGTCGAGTGCCATTGCTTGCCTCCCTGGGGATCGCGGAGCCTTCGAGAAGGGGAAACATATAATCTAGTTGATAATATTTCCCGACGCAACATGCCCACGTTTCCGGCCGGGCTGTCCCCCTTCGCCGCGAAGCTTGCAAGATCCGGGTTTTGCCCTATACTGCCCTTCATCCTTCCCAAAATCGGATGTCGGAGTCCCCCTGATGCGGCAGAAGCGAAACACGGCCATCATATCCCTCCTGCTTGGCGCCGCGGCCCTCCTCGGGAGCTGCGCCAGCCTCGAAGGCTTTGTCGACGCCCAGGGCCTCCGGGGAAGCGCCACGGCCATGCTCGCGGCGGTCGACCACTATGAGGGGGGGCGCCTCGGCGGGCCGGCTGAGCTCGAGGGGCGCCTGGCCAGCTTCGCCCCCTTCGCGAGGGCGGAGGCGGCCACTGGTGGCGCGACAGGCGTCGCCGACCCGGAGGCAAGCGCGACGGCAGAGCCCGTCGCGACGACGGCGGCGCGACCTCCCGCCGCCTGGCTCCTCCCCGACGAGAAGGACCTCCACCAGGAAAGGATAGCCTTTCCCTCGGTCTCGCCCCTCCGCGCGGGCGGCCCCGACGAGGCCATCTTCTATCTCTATTGGCGCGGAAGTCTCGCCGGGAAGCGAACCATTCTCTGGGTGCCCGGCTACGGGGTGTCCGACTTCGCCTTCAGGTTCATCCGGAATTTCTTCGAGACGGAACTCGATCACAATTACGCCATTCTGTTCTACACCATTCCGGGCCACCTCGAGCGGATGCGGAAGGGAGAGAAGGCGGGCGAGGCCCTCCTCTCGGCCGACCCGGCGGTCAACCTCGAGACGGTCTCGGTCGTCCTCGGGGAGCTCGAGAGGGGCATGAGCTTCCTGCGCGCCCGCGGGGTCGGGGACTTCTCGGCCTGGGGCGGCTCGATGGGGGCGGCCTTCCTCCTCCTCCTTGCCGAGAGGGAGCGCTTCGACCACATGGTCCTGATGATCCCCGTCCTCGATTGGAGGTCCATCCTCGGCAACGAGGCGATGGGACCCGTCCGCGCGAGGCTGAGGGCCGCCGGCTATCCCGATGAGCTCGTCGATCGCGCCTACGAGGCCGTCTCGCCGGCCGCACGGCCTTGGAAGGTCGGCTCGACGAGGGTCCTCATCCAATACGCGCGCTGGGACGCCCTCACGCCCGAATCCCTGACCCTCGATTTCGCGCGCGGCCATGGCATCGTGGCGAGGGGCTACGATGAGAGCCACTCGACCATCCTCCTCGACCGGAGGATGCTCGAGGACTACCGGCTCTTTCTCGACGGTTTGGACTAGGCGGCCTAAACCGCTAATGGCCGCCTAAGCCGCCTGCAGGCGGCCTGAGCCGCCTGCAGGCGGCTCAAGCGCCCTCGCGCTGCTTCGTCTTCCTGTCCATGGCCGAGAGGACGGTCTTGCGGAGCCGCACCGATTTGGGCGTCACCTCGGCCATCTCGTCCTCCTGGAGGTAGAGGATGGCCCGTTCGAGGGTCATGGGCTGGATGGGCGTGAGGGTCAGGGCCTCGTCCTTGAGGACGGAGCGCATGTTGGAGAGCTTCTTTTCCTTGGAAGGGTTCACGACGAGGTCGGAGTCGAGGTTGTGTTCTCCGATGATCATGCCCTCGTAGATCGGATCGCCGGGGACGATGAAGAGGTTGCCGCGGGGCTCGAGATGATAAAGACCGTAGGTGACGCCGTTGCCGCTCCGGTCCGAGACGAGGAAGCCGCGCTTTCGCCCGTCGAAGTCGCCCCGGTATTCCTCGTAGCCGGTCAGGTAGGAATTCATGAGCCCCGTGCCCTTGGTGTCGGTCAGGAACATGTCGCGGTAGCCGATGAGGGAGCGCGAGGGCACGGAGAATTCGAGACGCACCCGGCCGCCCTCGTGGGCGGTGTAGGCGAGCATGCGCGCCTTGCGCCCCGAGAGCTTCTCGGTGACGATGCCCGCGTACTCCTCGGCGCAGTCGACATAGAGGTGCTCGATGGGCTCGAGCTTCTTTCCGCCGTTGAATTTGCAGATCACCTCGGGCCTGCTCACACAGAGCTCGAAGTCCTCGCGCCTGAGCATCTCGATGAGGATGACGAGCTGGAACTCGCCTCGGCCACGCACCACGAAGCCGCCGCCGACCTTGGCCTCCTCGACCTGGATCGACACGTTGCGCAGGGTCTCCTTGCGGAGGCGCTCGAGGAGCTTCATCGACTGGATGTTCTTCCCGTCCTGGCCCGACAGGGGCGAGCTGTTGACGAAGAAGCGCATGGCGACCGTGGGTTCGTCCACGATGATGCGGGGAAGGGCCTTGGGGGAGTCGCGGGTGCAGATGGTGTCGCCGATGAAGACGTTCTCGATGCCCGACAGGACGACGATGTCCCCCGCCTCCGCGCTCGCGGTCTCGACGAGTTTGACGCCGGCGTAGGTGTGGAGCTTGGAGACGCTGAGGTTGCGGAGGACCTCGCCCTCGCCGACGCAGACGAGGCTGTCCTTGAAGTGGGCCCTGCCGTTGACCACCTTGCCGATGGCCTGGCGCCCGAAATAGTCGGAATAGGAAAGATCGGAGACGAGCATCTGGAAGGGCTCGGCAGCGGAGAAGCGGGGGGCCCCGATGTTCCGGATGATGGTTTCGAAGAGGGGGCCCAGGCTGTCGCCCTCGTCCTCCAGTCCCCTCTTCGCGATGCCCGCCTTCCCGATCGCGTAGAGGACGGGGAACTCGAGCTGGGTCTCGTCGGCGCCGAGATCGATGAAGAGGTCGTAGATCCCCGAGAGGACCTCGGCGACGCGGGCGTCTGGTCTGTCGATCTTATTGATGACCACGATGATCGAGAGTTTGTTGGCCAGGGCCTTGCCCAGCACGAAGCGGGTCTGAGGCAGGGGCCCCTCCGAGGCGTCCACGAGGAGGATGGCCCCGTCGACCATCGAGAGGGCCCTTTCCACCTCGCCGCCGAAGTCGGCGTGGCCGGGGGTGTCGAGGATGTTGATCTTGACGCCTTCCCAGACGACGGAGCAATTCTTGGCCGCTATGGTGATCCCCCGCTCGCGCTCGAGATCCATGCTGTCCATGAGGCGTTCCGGAACCTCCTGGTCGGCCCTGAACATGCCCGACTGCGCAAACATGGCGTCGACGAGGGTGGTCTTGCCGTGGTCGACGTGGGCGATGATGGCGATGTTCCTGATTCCGGGGTTCGAGGTATCCGTGTGGGGCATCCTGCTTCCTGTTGGGGGGCTTGGCTGTCTCGTGTCCTGGGAAGCGCTGATCGCTACGCGGGGGGTGGAGAGGAGGGCATTATAACGATTCGGGGCGGGAGCGGATAGGAGAGAGGGCCGAGCCCCCTCTCCCGCCCCGGCGACCCAGGCGGTCTCAGCGCCCCGGGGTCTTTGTCGCCCTGACGAGGTAGACCCGCTCGTTCAGCTCGCGCAGGAGGGCCTCGCCGAAACCGGCCTCGGCGACATGGCTGAGGCTTGTCGCCGGGGCCAGCCATTCGGGGTGGCCGCGGCCGCCGCCATGCTGGTGACCATGGCCGTGTCCGCCGCCGTGACCATGGTCCGGGCCGCCGCCATCTTCGTGGCCCTGCCCCTCAGCCTGTCCCGGCGCCCCGCCGACGGGCGGCCCCTCCGGCTGCCATTCGACTATGCCGATCCGCCCGCCAGGCTTGAGAATTCTCGAAATTTCCTCGAGGAGGCGCCGCGGTTCGTCCACCTCATGGAGGACGGTCGACAGGATGACGAGGTCGGCCATCGTCGATTCGAGGGGAAACTCGTACTCGCGGGAACGAAGGGCCGCGAGATTCGAGAGCCCGGAGGCCTCGATGCGGCGTCCGAGCTCGGCCAGCATCTCTTCGGAGGTATCGAGGGCCAGGACCTTGCCGGAGGGCCCGACGAGGCGGGCGGCCTCGAAGGAAAAGAGGCCGATGCCCGCCCCGACATCGACCACGGTCTCGGAGGGGCCGAGGCCGAAGACGCCGAGGATGAGGTCGGTCGGTATCAGTCTTCGGCGCTCGGGGGATTCGAGGCGCGCCATGTGGGCGGGATCGAATTTATGGGGCACTCGTGGCTCTTGTCAGTGCTGGCAGACGTGGTCGTGGCCCTCGTGGCCATGGCCATGATGCTCGTGGGCCGTGCAGCCGACGCCGGAATCGACGAGGCTGCCCTCGGCGAAGGCGACCACCGCCGTCCTGGCGTCTCCCGCCGCCCCCCTAGTCACCGCGATGCCGTTGGCGCCGAGCACGCGCACGGCGCCCTCGCCGATGTTGCCGGCGACGAGGTGGGTGACGCCGGCGCGGGCGAGGTCGGAGGCGATGTTCGACTTGCAGCCGCAGGCCGAGGGCGAGGGAAGGGTCATCTCGGGAAGGACCTGTCCGCCCTCGAAGCGGAACACGAGGAACTCCTGGCAATGGCCGAAATGTTCGTCAACGAGGCCGTTTCTCGAAGGTACCGCGATTCGCATAATGGATTCTCCTTGTCCTTGTATCGTGACTTCGCCCCCCTCGATCCGGAGGGCCTTTGCGTTGAGGATGGCGTCGGCGACCTTGCGCCTCGCCGCCTCGATGATTCGTCCGAAGGTCTGCCGCGAGACGCCCATAGAGCGGGCCGCGGCCTCCTGGTAGAGCCCCTCGAGGTCGGCCAGGCGGAGGGCCTCGGCCTCGTCGAAGCCGAGGGAAACCTCCTCGAGTTCACGGCTGGGAACGCCCGCCGGCTTTATGACACGGGGGGAAATGGGGGCGCCGAGTCGGCGCTCGCTTATCGGTCTGGGCACGATTCCCCCGGCATAATTGTCATATGCTTATAATCTCATGCGCGTGAAAACCTGTCAACAGGCTATGTGAGGCTGCCCGGACCGCGAAAGGGAGGCCTAGGCCCCCGCCGCGGCCGCGGCGGCCGAGGGCCCCTTGCATGGAAGTTCGATCCGGAAGGAGGCGCCGCCGAGGGGAGAGGAGCCCACGCTGAGGCTTCCCTCATGCTTGTTGACGATGATGTCGTAGGAGATGGAGAGGCCGAGGCCCGTACCCTTGCCCGGGGCCTTGGTCGTAAAGAAGGGATCGAAGACGCGAAGGGCGTGTTCTTCGGGGATTCCCGGCCCGTCATCCTCGATGGTCAGCACGACCCGATCGTTTTCCAGCCCCGTCGTGATGACTATCTGGCCGAGGCCTTCCTTGCCGCTTTCCTGGATGGCCTGGGCGGCGTTCATCACGATGTTGAGGAGGACCTGGTTGATCTCGCCGCCCGAGGCCACGATGGTCGGCAGCCCCGCGAACTCGAGCCGCACCGTGGCGACGTACTTGATCTCGTTCCTAGCGACGATGAGGGTGCTCCTGATGCCGGCCTCGATGTCGTAGGTGCCGAAGTCGCCCCTCGCGTCATCCCGGGCGAAATTCCTCAAATTCTTGACGATCTCGATGATTCGCCTGTAGCCGTCGTCCGATTCGTCGACGATGGCCTCGATCTCCGCGAAGACATAGTCGAGCTCCATTCGCCGCGCTATCTCCGCGTGCGTGGCCGGATCCCGGGCCGAGGCCTCCTCCCAGGCCGTCCTCAACTTCTTGAGAAATTTCTGCAGGGCCTCGTGGTTGCTCTTGAGGAAGCCCAGGGGATTGTTGATCTCGTGGGCTATGCCGGCGGCCAGCTGCCCGATCGAGGCGAGCTTCTCGCGCTGGACGACGAGCATCTGGGTTTCCTTGAGACGCGCGTTGGCCCCGGCGAGCTCGAGGTTGGTCCGCCAGAGTTCCCTCTCCTTGCTGATCCTCTCCGAGATGTCTTTCACGCTTCCCTGGATCTCGACGATGCTGCCGTCGCCGGCCCGAATGGTGTGCGCCGTCTCGATGCAGAAGAGGGTGCCGCCGTCGGACTTCTTGAGCACGATCTCGTAGTCGTTGACGAAGCTCCGTTCGCGCAGCTCGCGCAGGAAGTTCTCCCTGTCTTCCGGAGAAAGGGCCATTTCCGAGAATTTGCGCCCCACCACATCGAAGCGGTCGGTGAAGCCGAGGAGTTTGAGGCCCGCGGCGTTGATCGAAGCGATCGTATCCTCGGCATTGGCGGTGTAGATCATGTCGCGGGATTCCTCGAAAAAGGCCCGCAGCCTCTCCTCGCTCCTTCGCAGCGCCTTCTCCGCGGCCGTCCGCGTCTCCTCCTGTCTCGAGCGCTCCCTGCGTTCGTAGAAGAGTGGCGCCAGATCGTCCAAGGCACGGCGCAGCAGGCCGGCCTCGCGGGGGTGGAAGCGGCTCTCCCGACGCAGGAGGAGGACGAAGCCGACGACATCGTCGCCGATGGTCTGGCGCATGCCCAGACAGCCGCCGAAGTCCTCGCCAAGAACTGGCGCCGGGCCTCCCGCGGATTCGGCCGCCCTCCCCAGCTCCTCCAATTGCTCCTCATCGAGGGAAAGAGAGCCACGGTCGTCCGCGTAGACGACGCGAGCCACGCCCCTGCCGTCGAAGTAGACGATCAGCCCCGTCTCGACGCCGAGGCCGCCCCTGAGGATGGCCAGCATGGAGTGGTAGGCTTCCCCGTCATTGGCCGCGAGGGCGAAGGCTCGGATGACGGCGCTGCGCAGCACGAGGTCGCTGGTCCTCGAGTCTATCTCCCGCTCGAGGCTCTGGCGCTGTTTCGAAACCTGGGCGATGAGGTCGGCGAAGGCCTTCGAAAGAAAGCCTATTTCCCCCTTCGAATGCTCGGGGATGTCCGGACTCCCGCCTTCGGCAAAGATCCTCACCGCCTCGCTGAGCTGCTGAAAGGGCCGGAAGACCCGGCTCGCCAGCACCCAGGTGAGGACGATGGCGAAGAGGCCGAAGACGACATTGAGGGCGATGGAGGAGCCCGTCTCGGCGCGCAGGGGCCTTTCGAAGGTAGCGGCGTCGACGGAGACCACGAGGCGTGTACCGACCTGGGCTACCGGCAGCGGCTCGGAGGCCATGGCGAACAAGCCCCTGTCGCCGCCGACCTTGGCCACGTCGCTCGTAAAGAGCTTCCGAAGATCGGCCTCCGAAAAGGCGGGCATCGATACGGGAAAGTCCTTTTGATCGCTCGTCGCGACGACCCTGCCTTCGGGGCCGAGGAGGGTCCATTCGAAACCGATGCCGGGAACGGCCGAATCGCGGGAGATCTGATTGAGGAAGGGCGAAGGATCCATCGCGATACCCAGCCAGAGACCGTCCATTCCGGTCGGAAAGGCGAGGAGCCATCGTCCATTGGGGAGGAGGTAGGCTTGGCGCGCCTCGGAAAGACTACCCGGGTCGACCGCGCTGAGCGAGGGAGGCCCCGACGACGAGGCGAGGACGGTCCCCCTCGCCCGGTCGAGAAGGAGGATTTCCCGATACGCGGAGTTGCGCAGCAGACCGCTCTGCAGGCTCTGGGCAAGGTCCTTGCCGAGCTCGGCCCTTGTGCCCGGAAGTCCGCCGCCGGAAAGCAGGGCCCGGGATCGTCCCAGTTCCGCCGATATGGCCTTGGCGTCGTCCTCGGCGCGGATGAACCACAGGATCATCGCGCGTCGCGTGTCGTCCATGGCGTGATCGAGATTCGCCGCCATGTCGGCGTAAATGTAATCCCCGCGGCCGCTGTAGCCGATGACGCGGAGGCCGTAGATGTCGAGGACGGCCCGCCCCGTGATGGAAAGGAAGAGGAGGAGGGCGACGCCGAGCACGATCTTTTCCGTGGTGGACAGACCATCCATCGAGGCGTCGCGCCTTCTATGCCGAACGCTCCGATCCCTCACTCCTCCACCTCGTAGCGATCGACGATTTCGAGGAAAGAACTGAAGCCGAGGATGTCGAGGACGGCGCCGACGTTATGCGGAATATTGCAGAGGCGAAAAGGGATCTTGTGCCGCTGCGTCTCGATGAGGAGGGCGGTCATCGCGCCGACGCCCGTGGACGAGGCGTAGCTCAGGCCCTCGAGATCGAGAATGAGCCCTCCCCTCCGCCGGGACTCTTCCAGGCAGTCCGTCACTGCATTCTGGAAGGCCGAGGAATTCGAGGAGTCGAGGATGCCCTCTATTCGGATCACGAGGCTGGGCGGTTTCCTGCTCGCGATTCCGCTCAGCTTCGAGCCCGGATGGGCGGCCCCGAAGCCGGCCAGGCGGCGCGCCAGGTCGTCGTCCGGGTTCCCTGCGCTCATTCGATCCTGGCCGTCACGATCGTGACATCGTCCTCGAAATCGCCGCAAGCGGAGCGTTTCAGTGCCTGCTCGAGAATTCGCTTGTGGTAGTCGGCGCCGTAGGGCTCCGCCGCGAGAATCTCGCCGAGGGGCAACAACGCGGCCTCGCCATTGTGGGCCCCGGCCTCCACGAGGCCGTCGGTATAGGTAACGATGACATCGCCTCCCGAAAGCAGCTCGCTCTTCTCGGAGTACATCGTCGACTGGGCGAAACCCAGGGCCGAGCCCGACACGGGGAGCTCTCTCGGCAGGCCCTTCGACACGATGAAGGGGTGCCCCTGGCCGGCGTTCGCGTAGGTGAAGGTCATGGTGGCGCGATCGATGACCCCCGCGAAGAAGGTGACGAGGAGGTCAGAGGTCTGTCTGAGCTCGAAATTCATCCTGTCGTTGAGCCAGCTCAGAAAGCCCGCCGGCGAGAATTTCTTTCCGATCTGGTTCCGGACATACTCGGGGAAGATGATGGCCTTGAGTATGCCGGTGACGAAGGCCGCCTTTACGCCGTGTCCGGCGACATCGCCCAACAACATGAGGTAACGCTCGCCGCCGAGGGCGATCACGTCATAGTAGTCGCCGCCGCAGTAGAGCCCCTTGACGGGGCGATAGCTCGTCCTGAACTCGATGCCCTCCACCTTGAGGGGGGCGGGCTTGAGGAGGGCGCGCTGCATCTCTCCCGCCCAGCGGAGTTCCTCCTCGAGGGTCTTCGCATACATGGCGTTCTCGAGCCGCATCCTCCGCGAAGCGACGGCCTTGTCGAGCTCCGCCCTGAGATAGTCGGATTCCCAGGGCTTGAGGATGTAGCTCGAGATGCCCGCCTGCACGGCCTTCATGACTTCCTGCGTCTCGGAGAAGCCGGTCAGGAGGATCGTCACGATGTCGGGCCAACGACGCTTCACCTCGAGAAGGAAGTCGGAACCCTTCATCTCGGGCATCTTGAGGTCAGACACGATGACCGCGATGGATTCGGGCCCGGCCTCGACCCTCTTCAGGCCCTCGCGGGCCGAAGGCGCCGTCTCGATCGTCAAGACGGACTCTCTGGCCCAATCGTGCAATTCTCGCTTCAGGGAGTTGAGAATGTTGACCTCGTCATCGACGAAAAGAATGACCGATGCGGATGTTTCGTGATTAGTCATTCCTGAATCCTAGATCGGCCACAGGCCCGGCGCAAGAGCGCCGATGCGCTTCCCGGTTAACGATATTCGATCGCGAGTATCCTCAAGCTCTCCTCACCCGAAGGCAAGCCGACCCTCGCCTCGTCGCCGACCTTCCTGCCCATGAGTGCGCGGGCTACCGGCGAGGCCCAGCCGATCCATCCGCGACCCGGCTCCGCCTCGTCGACGCCGACGATGCGGTATTCGACCTCGAGGCCCGCCGCATTCCTCACCCTCACCCAGGCCCCGAATTTCACCCGATCGCGTCCCTCCGGCGGAGGCGCCTCCATCGGCTCGGCGATGGAGGACATGGCGTAGAGATAGGCGATGCGTCGATCGACCTCGCCGAGCCTGCGGCGAAGTTTTCCGACCACATCCTTGTCGGGACTGGCCTCCGAGGCTGCGCTCGCGCCCATCTCCGCGAGGAGCCGCGGCCTTTCCTCGCCGGTGAGATCGTGGAGTTCCCGGCTCAGGGCCCCGGCCCCCTCGGGCGTCAGATAATTGCGCGAGCCCGGCGGAATGGGAATCTTGAGCTCGGGGGCTTCGGCCTCGCGGTCAGCGGAGGCATCCTCGTCTACGAAGGCCCGACTCATGGCGATTCCCTCCGGCAAAAGATCGGGCCGGCCGCCCTAGTCATCCAGCCCCAGTCCGTCGAGGATCTTGGGAATGCATTTCTCGATCCTCGATTCCCTCGTCTTGGATTGCTTCGGCTGGGAGAAATAAAAAATATAGGCTCTCTGCCGTCCTGGGGTCAGCGCATCGAATGCCGCCTTCAAGGCGGGCTGCCCATCCAATTCGCCTTGAAATTCCTCGGGCACGGCGAAATCGGCGGTCTTCTTCAACTCCACCTTCAGGCCCGCCTTCTCCACCTCGATGGCTTCCAGGACATAGGCCTTCAAGGTCTTTTCCAACTTGTCTATTTCTTGAACCGTGGTGAACCGAATCTGGCGCCCCGCCTGGACGTTTTCGGTCTGCTGGATCAAGATACCCTCAGCATCCTTCAACAAGGCGCCTTTCATGAAGAGGAGAGCGCAATATTCCTTGAATCCATGCATTAGTACTATGTTTTTACCATCGAGCGTGTAGCAGGGCTGCCCCCACTTGAGTTCCTCGGTGAGCCGGCAGTCGAGGATGATCCGTCTCAGTCTCTTGAATTCCTCCCGCCATTTTTTCTCTCTGCCCAGAAAATCGTCGACCTTGGCGTTCATGTTTAACTCCTCTCAAGAAACTTGGGCGACCCAAGACGCCTCGCCATCCTCAAGGAAGCTCGATGGCGGATGGCTCGGCGAGCTTGGCGCAAAGCTAGGCGCTATGCCACAGGAAAGCCTTAGTATAGATCAAGACGCCGACGATAAGCAGAACTCCGATTCATGATAGACCCGAAGTCTGACCGAGGCAGGACGCGAAGGTCGGGATGGCGGCGCACATTCGTATTGACAGCGCTGCGATTTGACCGGAAACTGCGCCCCGTCATTTTTCCTCTCGCAAGGTCGGCCAAGCCTTCGAATAATACTGCTATTCGTCAATTTTTAATAACCCGCCGCGAGGCGAGTAAATAATCACAGAGGAGGCTCTATGAAAAGGTTTTTCGTCTTGTTCGCCGTCGCCGCAGTCTTCGCCATGGGCTGTACGACCTTCACGGCCAGCGGTCTCGGCCAGGCACCGAGCGGATCCAACTACACCACCGTCGGCAAATTCGATAGGGTTATTTGGGTCAATGAATTCCTGGGAACCTCGGCTGGAGCCAAGATTTTCAATATAAGCTCGGATGCCACCGATAGCGCGATATCGAACGTGATCGCCGACGAGGTCAAGAAGCAGGGTGGTACGGCGGCGATCAATATCACGATAGCGCATCGCGCCTCTATCATCGATATCATCTTCAACTCGCTCACCTTCCACCTCTGGGCGCCGGCCGAGATAGATATCTCCGGAACGGTTATCAAGTAATCGGGCCGTATCGGATCCGCTTGAGTCTGCGATTTGCCCCGCCACGCGCGGGGCTTTTTCATTCCGGAAGACCATCGCTCGCGACTTGACTGGACTTGCCCGGTTGGGAGGAGGAGGGATAAGCGGCGCTGCCACGCCCCCTCAAGCCCCTCTTCGGGGCCAAAAATAAAGAAGGCTGCCAAGAATCGCTTCTTAGCAGCCTCTCCTGTTGCCCGGAGGGGGACTTGAACCCCCACCCTCTCGGACTAGAACCTGAATGGACCAACTACGGTCTTCGTCAGGCTTCGCGAGGCTGGCTCTGGGTCCTTGCAGCTACCGTTTCGCTAAGTTTCAGTCTTTGTCTGGCTTCGTTGGCATTCTTCGGTCTTCGCGGAGTAAACCAAAGGGAAAACCAAAGACCTTTTTTCGCCTAAGGGCATCCTAGAGAAGCAGTCCTAGACGGATGAGGTTCGCTGAGCCGCGCCCGCCCCGAGCCGCTCGCATGTTGCTTGCGGACGAAATCCGCTTTACCATATGGAAATAAGGCGGGATGATGGACTCCGACGACAAGCTGATGAGCGCCAGCGAGGCGGCAAGACTTCTCGGCATTAAGATAGCGACGCTCTACCAGTGGACGAGCAGGAAGGCGATCCCGTTCGTCCGCATCAGCCGGAACATGATCAAGTTCAACCGAGAGGAGCTTCAAGCCTGGATCGAAGCCCGCAAGATCGAAGAAATCGGCGGTAAGGCAGTGAAGCCCCGTTCCCAAACACTTCGCGACCGTAAAGATGAAGAAGTGTCTCCGTCCAAAGCAGCGGATGATCCATCACCGAAGCAAAAAGGCGAAGATTCCAAGGGTAAGGGCTCCTGGAGCGAAGCGCAGAGGGCATCATTGAAGAGGACATTAAGATACCGGGCATATGTGCATATGCAGGAGATGGTGGAGGCTCGCAGGGGGAACAAAAGGCGAAGGGCAAAAGGGCCACATTGATCGCAGGGGCTGCGAATCCGAGGCGAGGAAGCCGGGCGGGGCTACTGGATACCGCGTGAAGGGTCATCCGGCTGCTTAATATATACCCAGCCGTACAAGTACTAGTACGACAAGTAGAGGTAAGTCGATGAAAGCAAAGCAGACAGAGAAGACCAAGACCACCAGGGGCGTAGCCCCGGCGGCGAAGCCCATCCAAGGAGCTAAGCCCCGCAAGAGCCTCAACGATCGCTACGAGGAGTCCTATAGGACTCGGTTTCGCGGCCATGAGGAGAAGGGAACGGGCGTGGCCTACTCGTCGACCTTGTCGGATGGACCGGTAGCCTTCGTTGACAGGATCGTCATCAAGGCCCCCGTATCTGAGCTGCCTCTCAGGCCTGACTACCGTCAGAAGTTCCGGGGCATGCGGAAAGGCCGTGAACGTGAATTCTACTTGGACGAGCCGCACCGTCTTGATGACTTTATTGTCCATATCGGTTCCACGAAGGCGGGACAGCAGCTGTACCTCACCTGCACCGCCATTCCCCTTCGGCGTAGGATTCCTTCCGTCTTCATCGGTGCGCTTGTTCATCTCGCTCGAAGGGAAGTACTCGATCTTGGCCCTCCTAGCTCACAAAGGCGAAGGGCCTGCGACCTCCTTAGGCTCTTCATCGTCTCCGAGCTTGAGCTTCGTGTTGACCTGAATCATCGCGCGGGTCAGAAGTTGATGAACCAGCTTGGCGAGTATCGCGACGAGAAAGGCCACTTCAAGCTCTCAAGCTGGGCTAGACGACATGAGGCAGGGGCTCTGTTGAAGTTGTACGACAAGAGCGAGCCGGTGGTTCGCTTCGAGGTTGTCTTGTACTCCAAGTTTTTCGCCACCGAGTCCTCCGCCACTGAGCTGTCCACTTCCCGCGTGACCTTCCAACGCTGGTGGCCGAAGGCGATGGAATGGATCAAAAAAGTGGAACGCAACGGGCACAAACCCGAGTTGGCTAACCTTCGAGAAGCAGTTGACAAGTGGGTGCCCTTGACCGATCGCATCCGCGTCCTGGAAATCGGGGACATCGCCGAGAAGATGATCCGAGAAGGCGCGAAGGCGAAGATGTTCTGAGGAAGTGAAGCCGGAGGACACCCGCCACCAGATGCTCGAACAAGTGGACCAAGATGGGCATGACGGATGTAGACAATCTGGTGGAGGATGAAGACGGCCGGTAAGGAGCAAGATCGACAGTGACAGAGGAAGCTTTCGCCAAATGCGGTCGAGCACGATCACATCACGGACCGTGTTCCAGCGCTGAGCTGAGAGAAGCCGCTACTGACCAAGCGCTTCGCCTCAAAAGGACGTTGTCGGTCTGGTATTGGTCGTTTTAGTAGAAAACGCGATCTTCGCCCAGCACACCACCGTAGAGAGCGGAATTGCAGGCAGTTTGGAAGTCAAGAAGTGGCGTGCATCGAAGTCGAGACGCACGAAAATAGCGATCACGCAGGGCACTGCGCCTATAAAGGCCAATCATCTTGTAGTAGAAGTTTGCGAAATCCGAGGAAAAGACGGAAGAGCGAGGCCAAGACCCGGAAGATGATCAAGAATGCGCGATGTGCGACACAGAATCGGGTTTATTTTGTAGGCGTAATAATTTAATATTATGTTATGAAAGCACTGGAAGTCCTCCAGGTCTCAGAGGATGATTGCATTGAGACCGTCACCGTCGAGGAAGTACTACTCGCCCTTGATCGCGCCCCATCCAAAGGCGAAGTGCTCGACGCGTTGTACGAACTTCGCCGAGACAGGGTCAAGGTCGCTCTCGGTGAAGTCGCGAAGGCGGCGAAGTTCGACCGGCGACAGGCCGTCGAGGAGTTCCTCATCGATGGTCGCAGGGGGCCACGAACGCAAGCGGCCTACCGGCTCGCCCTCGACAAGCTCTTCGCCTACGCCGACATGATGGGCATCCCCCTGATCGGCATGACCAGAGCCGACGCGAACAGGTTCAGAAAGTGGCTTGAGGAGCGACCGGCGAAGAATAGAGGTGGGAAGTTGAAGGCCAACTCCCAGCGCCTCGTCCTGGCCGCCGTGTCGGCCTTCTGGAAGTACTTGGAGGTCACGGGCGTCGTACAAACGAATCCCTGGGCGGGGCTCGCCCTCCCCCGCCACGAGTTCAAGCACCGGCCAAGGCCCGAGGGGGACGAGCCCACCGTGCCAGTGATGAGCGACAAGGAGTACGAGGAAATCTTGAACGAGCTGGACGCTAGAAGAGGGATGAAGGCGGTCACGACAGGGCAATCGAGGATGAAGGAGAGTGCGAGGCGGCTACTGCCCTTCGTCCGGCTCCTCGGCGAGACAGGCCTGCGTCTTGGCGATGCCCTGAGCATGAAGCTTGAAGAGGACGGCAAGGCGAGCTTCAAGACCAAAGGCGGCAAGGTTAGGGTGCTAACCCTGCCCGAGGAGATGGCGAGGCAGTTCAAGGTCGGTCCACAACGACCGTTCGCCGACTGGAATCTCGACAGCACCGGGGCGGCAATAGCGAGGCTCGGTGCGATGCTTCATGATCAGGGACGCGTCCGCTATGCCTATACCGCGCACGACTTCCGGCATAGGTTCGCGATGAAGGTGTACAAGGAGACACGGGACGTGCTGGCGGTCCAGCGGGCGCTGGGACACGCCTCCCTTGGCGTAACGCAGGTCTATTTGCAAGGGTTCGAGACATCGGCTATTTAGAGCCTGAAGACTTCATTGGTCCATGCGTCATCAGTTGGGAAGGGGCCATGGACTGACTTATAACATCCTTTGCTTGGGACTATGCGATTCAGATTGGTAAGAATCCAATCTACGTAGACCCTTTTATCCGAGTGATCAATTTCCTTAACGATTCCGAGTGCCCTAATTTCGACGTCCGAGGAACCCTGACCTAGCATCCTCTTTATAGCAATGCGATCTTCGGCCTGAATCTGATCCCTTCGTGCAGCCTGATCGGGGGCGTCCTCGTCTTCGTATCCTAGTTGCCAGTAGCCCCTGCGAAGGAACGTTTCCGTTTGATCATTGTCCGAACCCCATGTTGCGCCGACTACCCAATAATTACTCATCAAGTGCCCCCTCGAAGTAGTGCACCGTAGGACGTATTTTTATACATCTTGGAGACGAAGTCGGTGACGTTGAATCTATATACACCTAAACCACGGGACTCGTCTCCCGAGAAGACGGAAGCACTCTTAATTGAGGGGTCGCGGCCAAGTATGTACTGAGCTAGGGCCTTTTGGTCGTACTTCACAGCGATGAGGAAACTCAAGACGTTGAAGTTGTTGGATAGAAAGTCGTTGTATCCGTCAGGACCGTAGCCACGCTGCGCTTTCTCTCCCCAAAGATAGTCGTCTCTGGTTGACCCGGCAGTATGGCCGACTATAACCGCGAAATACTTTAGCGATTTTCGTCCTCGTGGCCTGTCGCCACCTGCGGATGGATAGGCAGCAGGATCTTGCGAGTTCGGGTCCCGATCGAAAATCTTGAAGTCCTTATCTAGGGCAATGAGGCTGTCCGTGAACCCGTTATCAATTGCAATCTCGAGAGCGAGTCTCGTGACGGAGCGTCCACCGACGGCGTAGTCCATGGTTGTCTGCCCAAGTTGTTCGCGAGTTAGTTGACGCTGCTCCTTTGGTAGCGAAAGAAAGAAGGCTTGGTTGTATGCAAGCGCCGTGAGAATCGCTCCGGCTGCAGGTCGGAAACCGGCTTTCTGAAGAAACTCAAGGGAGGAAGTAAAATTGCGCTTTATAAGCGAGTCCCAGTCGATGGCGGAGGGAGTAATCTGACAGCCAGAGTTAAGGAGCGCGTAAAGAGCCTGGTCACCCATTTGTGTCGCGCGGACGACTATGTTCGAGGGAGGGTTTGAGATTTTTAGCAGTATGGGGAAGATGGCGAGCCTATTCTGCGACAAAGCGGCGTACCATAGGTCGTCCGTGCCTGACAATTTCAAGCCGGCGGCGATTAGCTGAGTTAGTAAATCAGGATCGCTCTGCAGTAGTTTGGCGCCTATTTGAGGTGAAACAGCGGGATCAATTTTCGCGAGAGCCGCCATGCCCTTGGTGTCATTATTATTGATTGCTACTTGCCAAGTCCGGGTCCGATCGCCTTGAGCGACATCCTTCAGAGAGTAGAGCCCGGAGGAGTCGCCGTTCACCACTGCGACAAAAAGCTGCGGCTTGCTAGCGTAGAGGCTTAGGAGTTGCTCCGAATTGGGTCTGCAATTGGCGATCAGAGCTAGAGCTGTCACTTCATCTGTCTTGTCAAAGACGTTGCCCGCAAGTCCGCTATCATATAGGTCAACCGCGGTTAAATCAGCAAAGCTCCTGGTCACGGCACTGAGGTAGTCGATCCCGGCCTCCAGCGCGGTATTGTACAGTTCCGGGTGCGGCGATAAGTCCATGGATCGGACTTTGGTAACGACTGAAAGGTTTCTTTGTTGAATAAGGTACTCGTAGATGCCTGCCGTTTGAATTTGCTGATCGGTCAGGACAAAGCCGATGGAAAGCAAATAGTCTAGCAGGTCGCTGTTGGAGACGACTAGTCGCAGATCATCGGATTCGATTTCAGGCGTGTCGTAAAGCTTGACGAGAATCTGCAAGGTCTTTTTACTATTACCGGCGAGAGCCATTCTCCACATCTCTTTTTGAGCGAACTCACCGCTTGCGATAATACTTTTTGCCTTGTCGACGTCGTCCGTCAGAAGTACTACACGGCTGTCATATCGCTTGTCTATGGCTTGTCGCGATTTAGCGGGCAGCGTTGCATTTATCTGAAGCAGGAGAGAAGCGCTCTGGTATTGGCTGTCAGCGAGCGCGTAGTCGATTATTGTTTTGCCCCAGGTACCAGGAAACGGGAAGTCAATCTTCGCTCCGCTGGAGAGGAGTATTCGGACAATATTGACGCTTTGACGGCCAGTTATCGCAACA
>DATKTD010000036.1:0-3196 GCA_035531315.1 Rectinemataceae bacterium | reverse complement strand
GATAGTCGCCGCGATGCTCTCGCGGGCGGGAAAGGTGGCGATGAACCCCGGCAACCTCAACTCGGATCAGGGTCTCGCCCTTTCGCTGTTCGGCATCGAGGGGGACGAGAAATTCGGCGTCTTCGAGATGGGAATGAATCGGCGCGGGGAGATGGACGAGCTCGCCGCGATGTACGAGCCCGATTACGGCCTCATAACCAACATCGGGACCGCCCATATCGGAATTCTCGGCTCGCGACAGGCGATCGCCGAGGAAAAAAAACGCATCTTTTCGCGCTTCGACGGCCGCCAGGTCGGCCTTCTGCGCGAGGACGAGGATTTCGGGGCCTTCCTTTCCGAGGGAGTCCGCGGCGAGATCGTCAAATACGGAGTCCGGAGCACCGCGGGTTTCGCGGGGGCGGAGGATCTGGGGCTGGATGGCTGGGCCATCGACTGGGAGGGGCTCCATATCCGTTTTCCGCTCGTGGGACGACACAACCTCGACAATGCCCTCGCGGCGCTATCCCTCTCCGCGCGGATGGGGATCCGCGCGGAGGAGGCCGCCGCGGGGCTCGAGGCCGTGCGTCCGCTCTTCGGGCGATCCGAGATTCTCCGGGGGCCGGTGACGGTCGTGCGCGACTGCTACAACGCCAATCCCGAGAGCGTGGAGGCGGCCATGGGCTTCTGTGACGACCTCGCCTGGAAGGGTCGCCGTCTGTATGTCCTCGGCTCGATGCTCGAGCTCGGCGCCGATTCGTCCGCCGAACACCGGCGCATCGGCGCCGTGGCGGCGCGTTCCCGGGCCGACGGCCTCTGCTTCTTCGGCGAAGAGAGCCGCTCTGGCTGGGAAGCCGCCCGTGAGGCCGGCTTCGGCGGTTTTCTCGCGCATGAGGATGACATCGCGTCCCTCGGGCGCAGGATGGCTTCGTGGCTTCGAGAGGGGGACCTCGTCCTTCTCAAGGCTTCGCGGGGTATGGCCCTCGAACGCGTGATGGACGCGATTCGGGGATAGGGGAGGAGAAGGATGTTCCTGTCGCTGATTTATCCATTGGCCAAATATTTCTCCCCCCTCAATGTCTTTCATTACCTGACCTTCAGGTCGGCCTACGCGGCCGTCACCGCCCTGGTCATCGCCTTCCTCCTCGGACCGCGGATGATCGCCTGGCTTCGCAGGCTCAAGTTCGGCCAGTCGGTCCGCGTCGACGGTCCCGAGAGTCATCTGGCGAAGACCGGCACCCCCACGATGGGGGGGCTTCTCATCATCCTGGCCGTGGTCGTCGCCGTCCTTCTGTGGAGCGACCTCACCAATGTCTACACCTGGATCACCCTCGGGGCCCTCCTCGGCTTCGGCGCCATCGGCTTCGTGGACGACTGGCTCAAGATCCGCAAACGCAATTCGGACGGAATCTCTGCCCAGGCCAAATTCTGGGCCCAGGTCTTCGTCGCCTCGGCCGCCGCCCTCCTCGTCTGGTCGATGGGCAGCCACGAGGCGACCAAGCTCTACCTGCCCTTCCTCAAGGTGGCGGTGATCGACCTCGGTGTCGCCTGGCTGCCCCTCGCGGTCATCTATGTCGTCTATTGGTCCAACGCGGTCAATCTCGCCGACGGCCTCGACGGCCTCGCGACCGGTCTCGTGATAATCGCCCTGATCGCCTTCTCTATCCTGACCTACCTCACGGGAAGGCCCGATTGGGCCTCCTATCTCGCGATTCCCTACGTGAAGGGCGCGGGCGAGCTCACCGTGTTCAATCTCGCCCTCATCGGGGCCTGCGTCGGCTTCCTCTGGTACAACGCCCATCCCGCCGAGGTCTTCATGGGCGACTCCGGTTCCCTCGCCCTGGGCGGGGTCCTCGGAACCCTCTCTCTCATCGTCAAGAAGGAGGTCCTCCTCGGCATCGTGGGCGGCGTCTTCATGCTCGAGATCCTGTCGGTCGTCTTCCAGGTCGGCTGGTTCAAGGCGAGCAAGGGCAAGCGCCTCTTCAGGATGGCGCCCCTCCACCACCACTTCGAGCTCTCCGGATGGAAGGAGACGAAGGTCGTGACGCGCTTCTGGATACTCGGCGGCATGTTCGCGATCATCGCCCTCTCCACCTTGAAGATACAGTAGGCGACAGGCATGACGACCATCGCTCCCGAACGACTTCTCGACCGCGATCGCGCGGCTTCCGACGGCATCCTCGCCTCGGGCCTCTTCCTCGCGGCCGGCACGGGCATGGCTGTCCTCTGGTCAGCTTCGACGGGTTATGCGATTTCTCTCGGCCACGCCTCCTGGTGGTTTGCCGCCAGGCAGGCCGCCTTCTGGGTGCCGGCCATCGCCATCTTCGCGGCTGCCGCCTTCGTCCCCCTCGAGAGGCTCCGGAAGGGCATCGGCATCCTCACGCTCCTCGGCCTCGTCCTCCTCGTCCTTCCTTTCCTTCCCGTCATCGGCGAACGCAGGAACGGGGCGGCGAGGTGGATCGATCTCGGTTTCACCACGGTCCAGCCCTCGGAATTCTGGAAGCCCATCGCCATCGTCTATCTCGCCCACGTCCTCGATCGGAGGGGGAGGGCTAGGGGCGATACGCATCCATCCTCCCTGGTCGGGCCCTTCGTCCTCGTCAGCTTCGGCGCCCTCCTCGTCTATCTCCAGAACGATTTCTCGACGGCCGTCATCGCCATGGTCGCCGTGGCCGCGGTCTTCTGGATCGCGGGAGCCCCTCTCGGAGCCTTCGCGGGCCTGGGTTTCGCGGGGACCGCCCTCGGGACCCTCATGGTGCTCACGAGCGACTTCCGGCTCAGGCGAATATTGTCCTTCCTCTTCCCTTCCTACGAGCCCCACGGTCAGAGTTACCAGATCCTCGCCTCCCTCCACGCCATCCGCGAGGGGGGGTGGTTCGGCAAGGGCTTCGGCCTCGGGACCCTCAAGATCGGCTCGATCCCCGAGGTGCAGTCGGATTTCGTCTTCGCCTCCTTTTCGGAGGAGGTGGGATTTTTCGGGGTCCTCCTCTTCTTCGCCCTCTGGGGTCTCGTGACCTGGCGGGCCTTTTCGAACGCCCTGCGCGACGAGGATCGTTTCCGATCCCTCCTCGGTTTCGGCCTCGGCTTCCTCCTCGCGCTCGAGATTCTGATAAATACGGCGGTCGCCGCGGGGGTCGTTCCCGCGACCGGTATAGCCCTTCCCTTCTTTTCGGCCGGAGGCTCTTCGCTCATGGCGAGCGCGGCCATCGCCGGTATCCTC
>DATKTD010000035.1:0-40900 GCA_035531315.1 Rectinemataceae bacterium | reverse complement strand
GGATCGCCCAGTGGATGGAGATGATGAGGGAGGAGGATCTCAAGATCGTCCGACCGCGCCAGATCTACATCGGCGAGGGCGCCCGCGACTACGTGCCGATAGAGAAGCGAAAGTGACGGCTGGAGGCGGAGACGGGGATTTCGGCATGGTCCGGGCTCCTCGCCTCGCCCGCGCGCGCGCCAGGGCGGCGATTTCCATCGTCTCGCCTTTGGCGCTCGCGACCCTCGTCCTCGCTTCCTGCGCGACAGCACCCCTCGTCCAGGGCCCTCTTGTCGCCATCATCGAGCCCCGGCCCTCGCCGGGGCTCGATCTTTCGAAGTGGAGCCTCCGCTGGCAGGAGGAGTTCGACGGCCCAACCCTGGATCTTGTAAGGTGGCGCTATCTCAAGGCCGGGCCCGAGCTCGGTTTTCCGGCGGGCATCGATAGCGCCAGGGGAACGGTCAGGCTCGACGGTCTCGGTCATCTCGTCTTGTCCACGCGGCTCCTGGGCGGCCGTATCGAGGTCCCCCTGATCGGAACCCGGGATGGCGGCGCCCAGAGCTACGGTTACTTCGAGTGTTCCATTCGCGCTCAGCGAGACGATCACGCCACCGCCTTCGTGAGGCTCGTCTTCGCTTCGGGGGCCTCGATCGACCTCGTGCGGGCCTCCCAGCCTTCCCGCGATCTTGCCCTCCAGTCGGTCGGCCCTGGCCTGCCGGGCGGGGGGCGAAGGCAGAGCCTTCGCGTCGCCGGCCTGTCGGAGCTGTTTCACCGCTTCGGCCTCCTATGGTCGCCCTCGGGCTATTCATTCTATGTCGACGGCGTGCCGACCCTCTCGGTGAAGGCCGCGATTACGGAGCTCCCCTCCTTCATCGTCCTCGGCATGTCCGTCGACAAGGCGGGGGCGGCTGCCATAGGGTCGAAGCCCGGCTATCACGACGAACTCGTCCTCGACTATGTCCGCATCTACCGGTCTCTCGAGGGCGAGGGACCGTGATACCGCCCGAGATAGCCATCCTCGGCGGATTGCGCGACAGGGACCTGGCCGCCGAGGGCCTCGTCGTCGCCGAGGGGAGGCTGGTCGTCGAGAGGCTCCTGAGCCTTCCCGCCTATGCGCCTCGAGCCGTTCTCGCGACGCCGGCTACCGCCAGGGCCATGGCCCTCGAGGCTCGCGACGACCTTCCCCTCTTCGAGGCCGGCGAGGCGGAGATCGCCGCCTTCGCGGGCTATCCCTTCCATCGCGGCGTCCTCGCCGTCGCGAAGCGTCCCCCGGCCGCGGAGGCTGGCTCCCTGCTGCCCGGTCTCGAGGCGGCGCTTTGGCCCCCCCTCCTCGTCCTTCCGGAAACCCGCGATCCCGAAAATCTTGGAGCCCTCGTTCGGAGCGCGGCGGCCTTCGGCTTCGGCGCCGTCCTCCTGGGACCGGGCTGTCCCGACTTCCTCTCGCGGAGGGCCCTCCGCGTATCGATGGGAGCCGTCCTGTCCATGCCCCATGCCCGACTCGGCTCGGCCGAGGATTTCGCCGCCTTCGCCTCCGTCGGCTATTCCCTCGTGGCGGCCGTCGTCGATCCGGAGGCACCCGACATCTCGGAATGGGTCTCCCCGACGCCTTGCGCGATAGCGCTTGGCGACGAATACGCGGGCCTCGGCTCCTCCTGGCTCGGTGCCAGCGGGGGAAGGGTCACCATCGCCATGGCTCCGGGGCCCGACTCCCTGAACGTCGCCGCCGCCGGGGCCCTCCTCATGTGGAAGCTGGCCTCGGCCCGCCGCGGATAGCGGATAGCTCGCGCCTTCGCCCCCCTCGCCCCGTCTCGGCCTCGCGACGATTCATCCGCAACCCGGACATCCTCCCTTCGGGTCCCCGCCCCTCATGGGGCAGGCCTCGCAGGCCCGCGAGCCGGAACCTTCGGCGCAGGAAGCGCATTGGGCCGCGCCCGTCTTCCCGCGCCTCTTGCCGAGGATGCGGAGGCCCGTCCAGATCGCCGCCGCGGCCACGATCAGGGCGACGACGATATCTTGGGCGAGTATGGCGCTCATGCGAAACCCAGGGCGGAACCGATCTGGAAGACGGCGAAGCCCGCGAGCCACCCGACGGCGAGCTGAAAGCCGATGGAGAAGGCCAGCCAACCCCAGCCCAGCTCCGCGCGCATGGTTGCCATGGCAGCGAAGCATGGCGGTATGAGGAGGATGAAGAGCATGAGGGTGATGGCCGTGAGGGGGCTCCATGAGGGATCGGCGGCGATCCTCTCGCGGAGGCTGGCCGAGCCCCCCTGATCGGAACCGACGCCATAGAGAATCCCGAGGGTGGACACGACGACCTCCTTCGCGGCGAAGCCCGTCACGGTCGCGACCCCCACCTTCCAGTCGAGGCCGAGGGGGCGGATGAGGGGTTCGACCAGATGGCCGAAACTTCCGGCTATGCTTCCGGAGAGACCGCGGGCGGCTAGCTCCGTGGACAGGGCGGCATCGATCGCGGCCTGGCTGGCCCCGGGGTGGGCTCCCGACCAGGCGGCGGCAAGCGCCTCCCGCTCGCCGGCCTTGGGCGAGTAGGCTGGGAAGCTGGTGATGGCCCAGATGAGGATGGAGGCGGCGAGGATGACGGTGCCGGCCTTCTTCGCGTAGGTCGTCGTCTTCTCGCCGACGTGCCAGAGGAGCCCGCGGAGGGTGGGGGCCCTCCAGGGCGGGAGTTCCATCACGAAGGGCGTCGGCTCCCCCTTGAGGATGGTCCGGCGGAGGACCAGTGCTGCGGCGAGGGCCACGATGGCTCCCGCCGCGTACACGACCATCACGGCCAGGGCCGGGTTCTTCGGAAAGAAGGCCGCCGCGAAGAGGACGTGGACCGGGAGCTTGGCTCCGCAGCTCATGAAGGGAATGACGAGAACGGTGAGGATCCTGTCCCTCGGGCTCTTCAGGGTACGGGCCGCCATGATGGCCGGTACCGAGCAGCCGAAGCCGAGCATCAGGGGGAAGATCGACTGACCGTGGAGACCGAAGCCGTGGAGGAGGCGGTCGGTGGCGAAGGCCGCCCTCGAAAGATAGCCGGTGTCCTCGAGGACGGAGAGGAGGAAGAAGAGGATGATGATGAGGGGAACGAAGGAAAGCACGCTGCCGACCCCTGCCAGCACGCCGTCGATGACCAGGGAGTGGAGAGGCCCGGCAGGGAGGAAGGCGGCCGCGAGGCTCGAAAGCCAGCGGAAGAAGGTCTCGATCCAGGCCATGGGCCATTTGCCGACGCTGAAGGTGAGCTCGAAGATCCCCCATAGGACCAGGGCGAAGATGGGGAGGGAGAGGAGGGGATGCATGACGATGCCGTCGATGCGCTCCGATGGCGTAGGTGCCGGCCGAAATTTCCTGCGGACAGATTCGCTGCAGGCGCCGTGGATGTAGGCGTAGCGCTGTTCCGAGATGACGATTTCGGCATCCTTGCCGAAGTGCCTACCGATCCACTCGGAGGCTCGACGGGCGAGCGCCCGGATCGAATCGGCCTCAGGGTGTTCCGCGAGCCTTTCGAAGGCATTCTCGTCCTTCTCGATCAGCTTCACGGCGAGCCAGCGGGAGGGGTATTTCTCCGCGAAGGAGGAATTGGCCTCGATCGCCCTTTCTAGGGGAGCGATGAGGGCCTCGATCTCCGACCCGTAATCGAGCCTCCGCGTATCGGTTCCGAGTCGAGCGAGGGATTCGTCGACGAGATCGAGGAGGCCGTCGATGCCCTGGCCGCTCGTGGCGATGGTGCTCGTCACGGGAATGCCGAGAAGCCTTCCCAAACCCCGCTCGTCGATCTCGATACCCCTGGCCTTCGCCTCGTCGCTCATGTTGAGGGCGCCTATGACGGGAATGCCGAGTTCCTGGAACTGGAGACAGAGAAAGAGATGCCGCTCGAGGTTGGTCGAGTCCAGGACGTCGATGATGAGGTCGGGGGGTTCGTCGAGGAGGCAGTCGCGGGTGACGACCTCGTCGAGGGAATAGGCGGTGAGGCTGTAGATTCCCGGCAGATCGACGAAGCGATAGGTCCTTCCGTCGCGCCTCCGCTCGCCCTCGCGCTTTTCTATCGTGACACCAGGATAGTTGCCGACCTTGTGGTGGGCGCCGGTCAGGGCGTTGAAGAGACTCGTCTTGCCCGCGTTGGGATTTCCCGCGAGGGCTATCTTCACCGTGGCGGCGCGGGTCTCAAGCAGTACGGGCATCGCCTGCTCCCTGATCGTCCTCGGCGACCTCGATCATCGCCGCCTCGCTTCGCCTGATGATGACATCGTAGCCCCTTATTTCGACCTGTAGGGGGCCTGAGAGAAAGGCCTTGCGCAGGAGCCTGCCCGAGGCCCCCTCCGTGAAACCCATGTCGACGAGGCGCTTTCCCACCTCGCGCCCGCTTCTCACCTTACGGACGGTAAAGGCCGCGCCGACGGGGAGATCAGATATGTTCATGCAAGTCCTCCTTGCCATAGTACCGAACGCATATATTGATAATGAAATTCATTATCAATATGAACGCGGAAACGAATGCGCGCCGCGCCACAAAGACCTAGCTCGTCTTCGCCGCCCTTCCCTGCGCGGCCCTTCTCTTTTTCTGGCATGCCGGGCAGAGGCCCCGCAGTTCGAGTTGGTGGGAGACGGCCTCGAAGCCCCAGGTCGCGTAAACCTTGCGCTGAATCTCCTCGATGGCCTCGTCCCTGAACTCGATCGTCCTGCCGCAGGCGACGCATAGGAGATGGTCGTGATGATCGTGGTGAAAGGCGTGCTCGTAACGCCGAGCCGTTTCGTCCCTGCAGGTCTCCCGCGCCAGGCCCGAATCGGCCAAGAGCTTGATCGTCCTGAAAACCGTCGCTTGCCCGATGGCGGGATCGAGACGTCGGGCCACCTCGAAGAGTTCCTCGGCTGTCACGTGCCGCTCGAGCGACAGGAAGGCCTCGAGGACGGTCTCCCGAGGACCGGTCATCTTCAGTCCGCGCTCGCGGAGATAGGCCTCGAAACTCTCATATTCGGCCGACTCCGTATTCAATGTCGCCATACGATAATGATTATCAAAATCAGACGTATTGCGCAAGCCGCAATCGTGCAAGATCGAGCGATAGAATCGCCGAGACTTCCCGAATGGCGGCGATGGCTTCGCCCTCGGAACCGCGGACGCCCCTTGCCGAGGAGTGGCATCCGGTGGCTACATGATGACAAGGGGTTTTTGGATGGAGCAAGGACAAACGAAAATTTGCATGGCCGGCGATGTCGTGTTCGCGGAGGGCGACGAGGGCGGCCTGATGTACGTGCTGCTCGAAGGCGCGATCGATCTCAGGAAGAAGGTGGGGAAGAGCGAGACCATCCTCAAGACCGTTTCCACCGTGAACGACTTCTTCGGCGAGATGGCCCTCATCGATGGCCAGCCCCGATCGGCCTCCGCCGTCGCCACCAAGGCATCGCGTCTTCTCGTCATCGACGGCCCGACCTTCGAGAACATGATCCTCACGAACGGCAAATTCGCCCTCAAGATCATCAAGGTGCTCTCGGACAGAATCCGCCACTCGAACTCGACCATCGAGGCCCTCCACGAGGTGACGCCCCGCGACAGGTATATCCGGGGTCTCGTCGACTTTGCCCAGACCAAGGGCGAAAAGATCTATGACGGTCGCCTCAAGGTGCCCTTCGCCGAATTCAAGGTCTGGGCCAATTCGCGGATCGGCTTCTCCCTCGAGGAATGCGACGCGATGGCCGCGAGGCTCGCCAAGAACATGCTCGTCTCCTGGACGAAGGAGGGGGGCGACCTCCTCATTTCCGATGCCATCCTCAGGGAGTTCCCGCGGCGGAGCGAGTCCGGACAGGCCCAGTGAGGGAGGCTCCGATTCCTGCGGGCCTCCCAGCGTCCACAGGAGGATCGTGGGCTTCGCCCACGAGGGCTTCGCCCACGAGGGCGTGGCCCACGCCGGTCCTGCCCTCGCCGGAATCCTGCGACTATGCGGCCTACTGGTGCGAGGAGAATATCGCGCGTTTCCTCGGACGGGATGATCTGAAGGTCGAGGCAAGCTGGGCCCTCCTCGTCTCGAACGCCTCGAAGACCGTCGCGATGCTTGGTCAGCGGGCGGGGGCGGCTCCCCGAGGATTCGTCGTCTGGGATTATCATGTCGTGGCCCTTCTCATCCTCGGGGCCAACCAGGCCCCCTTGGTCTTCGATTTCGATAGCATCCACGGTTCTCCCCTGCCCGCGGAGGACTGGATCTCTGCTTCCTTCCCCTCGGCCGCGGAACCGGGCTTGCGTCCCCTATTCCGCCTCATACCCGGTCGCGACTATGTCGAGGGCCTCTCTTCCGACCGATCGCACATGCTGAGACCCGACGGCTCCTGGGCCGCCCCTCCGCCTCCCTGGCCGACCTTCGGGCTGGGCCGGCGGAACAACCTCGGCGAAATCATCGACATGTCGATCGAGCTCCCTGGGGCCATCCTCGATCTCGAGGGTCTCGTCGATTTTTGTTCAGGGAGAGGGCGGGGGATGGAGTGATCGCCAAGCCTTCGACACAGGCCCTGGTCCTTCTGGCCATAGGCGTCGGCGAGCCTTCGGAGACCGTCCAGCTCGGTGTGGCCTGCGTCGCCGCCGCCCTCGAAAAGGCCTTTGGACCCCACATGGACCTCGTCTGTCTCGAGGGCAGCCTGACCGAATCGGCCAAGAGCATCGCCGAGCGCGTCTTGTCGAAGGCCCCGGCCTTTGTGGGCCTATCCCTCTACACCTGGAACAGGGCGAAAATGGGGGCGGTCGTCGAGTCACTCGAGCGTGGCGGCTACCGGGGCCTCCTCTTCGCGGGAGGGCCCGAGGCCAGCGCCGATCCCTTCGGTCTCGCCGCCGAACTTGCGCTCGACTTCGTCGTCGTGGGAGAGGGGGAGGAAACGAGCGTCGAGGCCTTCCGGCGATTGCTGAAGATCGGAGGAGGGGAGCGGGACGGCGCCCGAGGCCGCGCCGCGAAGAGCCTAGACCGCACCGCGAAGAGCCTAGACCGCGCCGCGAAGAGCCTAGACCGCGCTGCGGATAGCCCAAGCCGCCCTGGCGGCTTAGGGCTCGAAGACATTGCCGGCGTGGCCTTGCCCGGGAAGGCGAGCGAGTTCCGCAGGCGACCCCCGCCCGCCGCGGCTGGCCTTCCCTCGCCCTGGCTCGGGGGGCAGGCTTCGCCGAAGGATCGCGACGAGGTCGTATGGGAGCTTTCCCGTGGCTGCGCCTTTCATTGTACCTATTGTTATGAGGGCAGGGGCGTGGGCGGCGTGCGCGCCTTCGCCCCCGACAGGGTGGAGGCCGAGCTCGGCCTCCTCGTCCGCGAAGGAGCGAGGCGGATTTTCGTCCTCGATCCGACCTTCAACTGGAAGCGCGAGCGCGCCCTCGGCCTCCTCGCCCTTTTCGCGGCGAAGGGGGCATCCATCACCTGGAAGTTCGAGGCGAGGGCCGAACTTATCGACCGGAGTCTCGCCAAGGCCTTTGCCCGCCTCGACGCCTCGATACAGATAGGTCTCCAGAGCGCCGATCCCGAGGTTCTCGCGAGGGTCGGACGGCCCGGCTTCGACGCCGACCGCTTCGCGGCCAAGGTGGGTCTCCTTGATGCGGAGGGGGTAACCTGGGGCCTCGATCTCATCTTCGGTCTACCTGGCGACAGCCTCTCCGGCTTCCGGAAAAGCCTCGATTACGCCCTCGGTCTCGCGCCCAATCACCTCGACGTCTTTCCCCTGTCCGTGCTGCCGGGAACGGAGCTGGCCGAGGATGCCGCCGCCTTCGGGCTCCGCGCCGAGGCTTCGGCCCCGCATCGTCTTCTGGAGTCGCCGAGTTTTCCCGCCGTCGATCTCGCCAAGGCCGCGGCCCTGGCCCGTGCCTGCGACCTCTTCTACACGAGGGGGCGGGCCGTCTCCTGGTTTCTCCGTGCCCTCGCCCCTCTCAAGACCCGACCTTCCACCTTCCTGGGACGCTTTGCCGACTGGCTCGAGGCCGGGGGAGGGAAGGGGGAGGCCGGGCGGGCCGGCCCGACCGAAGGGATTGGCCAGGCCGCCATCGAGGACCTTCAGCTTGATTTTCTCGAGTCGGAATACAGGGATAGGGGCCAGGAGAGGCTCCTGCCCCTACTCCGGGATCTCGTGCGTTTCGAGGGGGCGTGGGGAAGGGCGGTCGGGGAGGGCGAGACCACGCAGTTGGAGCTCTCCCACGAGGCCCGGTTCATCGTCGAGCCGCCGACGCCCGATATCCGCGAGCTCGCGAGGATGGCGAAGCCCAGACCGACGAGGATTCGGGTGGCACCGGGCAGGGGTGGGCCCGAGATCAGGCCGGTCGGGAAGCGGCCTTGATCAGGGGCTTCCCGCTTGGCCAATCCAGGTCTTTTCGGCGGGCCGGCGCAGCGCAAAGGCCACGAAGGCGGAGAGGATCTTGTCAACCATGTTGGTCACGAGACCGGCCAGGAAGACGGAGCCCGCGAGGGACTGCCCGGCGATCGCGAAGGCGGACACGAGATCGTCTATCCTATGCACCTTGGTATAGCCCCCGAACACGAAGACCGAGATGATCGAGCCGAGCACGGCGTTTGACAGCCCCGACCAAATCCCGACCCATAGATAGCCCTGCATCGACCGGAGCCCGTTCTTGCGTTTCACGAGCCAGGTGAAGAGGGCCGTGGCGAAGTTGCAGAGCATGAAGGGAAGGAGGATGTCGTTCGAGAGGGAAAGGGCGGCGTTCGACACGAAGGCGGTGAGGAGGCCGGCGGGGAGTCCGAAGGTCGCCGTAATTGCCATCGTGAATATCGAATCGAAATAAAGGGGCAAGCTCAGCGCATGGACGAGACTGCCGAGGAGGTAGTTGACCCCTCCCCCTGCGATTGCGAAGAGCGTGATCTTCGCGAGCGTCTTCGCGGCCATGTCGCATCGTATTACGCGATTCGATCCCAGGCAAGACGAAAGCGCCGGGAGGTGCCGTGGGTCAGGCGGCGCATCGTGGCCGCCCCCGTGCATTGGGGCGGGAGGCCTCGGCGCATTACCGCCGAGGCCGGTAAAGTGGAAACACTCGAAGGCGTTTCGCCAAATGCTTTTTGGGCGAAACACGTTCATGCGTCGGCATTATGGCGGACTCGCTGCTAAGCCTCTTCCCAGTCGGGAAGCCTGCGCTGGCCCTCGAGGGCGCGGAGCCCGGTGGCGTCCTGGCTGGCCTCGAGGGTGCCGAGATAGCGCCCCGCCGCGTCCCTGATCGCAATGTATTCAATTACGATGAATTTCCCTCCCATCTCGATCCAGAACCTGGCGGAGTCCTTCGTGCCCTTCCTGAAGGAATCGAGGATACGCTCCACCACCGCGAGGCTCTTGGGCGGATGGCAGTTTCGCACATCGCGTCCGATGGCGCCGGGGCTGCGCGGAAAGATGCGGTGGGGGCCGTCGGAGTACCAGGCGACCTTGTCGTCGGCATCGACGAAGGAAAGATCGACGGGAAGGTTCCGGAACACGAGGTCGATGATCTCGGCGCTCAGGGCCCCGACGCGGAGCTGCACCGGCAGCCCGGTCCCGGCGCCTTCCGCAGCCGCGCTTCCCTCCGCCGCGGCCGGCCTGTCGTAGCGGCCGGGCTGAGCGCCGGCGACGAGGTCGGAGAGGCTCGGCGCTACCTTGCCCCCGCCTCCCGCGACGCTATTTTCCGCAAAGGCGACACCATTTCCTGCAAAGGCGACGTCCCAGACGGCACCCGGCTCGATCCAGGCGAAGCCTATGGCGTCTTCGCCGCGGCGGATCTCGGCCCACTCCTTGTCGTCGAGCCGGGCGATGGCGTTGGGAATGAGGATGCGTTCCTCCATGAAGACCATGCGCTTTAGCCTGCCCGCGAGTTTGCGAACCTCGGCGTTAAAGTCCTTCGCGAGGCTCTTCGAGGCGACCCGGTCCCGCTTCGGGCCCTTGGAGGCGGGGCCTTCCATCAGCAGCTCGAGGGCCTGGGCGACCGTCTTGAACTGCGCGCGGATCTCGTCGTGTTTGCCCCACATCACCTTGGAGGGGCCGGTGAAGCCATGCCTTTCGAGCCAGGGGAAGAGCTGGTTTTCCTTGCGCTCGAAATGGACCTTGATGCGGGAGAGCTCGTCGAGGGCCTTTTTCGCGGCCTCGGGATCGCCCAGTCCCCAGGCGAGGGAACGGGCCTCGCGGCGGAGGCGCGCGATGCGGGGGCGGGCCTCGCGGTTCTCCTCGAGGTAGCTGTGGACGGGATGGCCGGGGAGGCTATGGGCCTTGCCGCCCTTCTTTAGTTCGCTGCGGAAGACCTCGACGTGGACGTCACAGAGGCGGAGGACCTCCTCGACGGGCATGCCGCCATCGATGAGCGACTGCTCCATCGCGGCGATCTCAGCGGCCGAGACCCCCTCGATGAGTGCGGCAAAATCCCTGCGCACGAGGTCGACGGCCTCTCCGTCATGCAGCCTCCGGATAATGGTAGCGAGTTCTTGCTGTCGCGCCGGATCGATCGATGCCGCTTCTGCCATGGGAACCTCCCCTCGGGTGATACTTCCACTATCACCATAGCCGGTCGGTTGTGCTGTAACGTATGTTACAAAAGCGGAGCTTTACCAGCCGGGGCCGTGAGAGGCGGCAGCGCCACTATTCGGGGCTCATCGGGTTGTTGTCAGGCGGCGAGATCCCAGATCATTCCTGCCCGCTCGATCCGGTTGCAGAACTCTATAAAATCGCCCTCGTCGAGGGGCCGGGCGAAGAGAAAGCCTTGGAAGCCCGTGCAGCCCATTTCCCAGAGGACCTTCACCGCTTCCGGCGTCTCCACGCCCTCCGCTATGAGATCGAGATTCATCCCCTTGGCGATGGAGACGAGGGAGCTGACGATGACCCTGTCGTTGCTCGAGGAATCCAGGCGCTCGACGAATTGCTTATCGATCTTGATCTCATGGAGGGGAAAGCTGTGGAGGTGGGAGAGGGAGGAGTAGCCTGTGCCGAAATCGTCCATCGAGATCCTCACGCCGATGTCCTTGAAGCGTCCGAGGGCCCGGGCCGCCGTCGAGGGCTCGTCGAAGAGACCGGTCTCGGTGAGCTCTATCGTGAGGTCGCGCGGCGCGGCCCCGGAGCGGCTTAGGGCCATCGCGAGAACCGTGGCGGCGTCGTCGCTGTGGAATTGGCGGGCGGAGAGATTTATCGACATTCCCGAGCAAATGTGCGCGGCGGCCCTCGTCGAGACGAGCTTGCGCGTGCTCTGGTAGATGAGCCACTTGCCCAGGGGCATGATGAGACCCGTCTCCTCGGCCAGCGGGATGAAGTCCTCTGGGGACATGATGCCCTTCTCGGGGTGCCTCCAGCGGATGAGGACCTCCGCCTCGACGGAGCTGACGTGGAGGCGGTTGCCCACGAGGCTGCTGGCGATGATCTTGGGCTGGTAGAGGAGGAAAAACTGGTTGTCGATGCTCTCGATGGCCTTGGTGATGGCGTTCTGGAGCTCGACCTTCTGGACTGCCTGCGAGAGGAGGGAGGGACTATAGAGGGTGAAACTCCTGTGTCTGTCCCTGGAGGCTCCGGCAGCGATGTCGGCGCTCTGGAGAAGCTGGGTCCTGCTCGAGCCGTGTTCCGGCCAGTAGGCGGCCCCCGCGGAGGTCTTGAGGGAGATGTTGAGTCCCGCGAAGATATGGGGTTCGCCGAGCCTGACGAGGAAGACCCGAAGGAAGGCGGATAGTTCGGCCCCCTTGAGGCCCAGGAGGGCGACGACGAATTCGTTCTCATGGGTGTGGAAAAGGAGGTCTCCGGGCCGAAGCATGCTCGAGATCCTCGTGCCCGTCTGGTACAGTATCCATTCGCTGACGCTGGTCTTGAGGGTTTTTCGGAGATTGGCGTAGTCGTCGCCGAGCTGGAGGATGAGGAGGGTGAAGCCGCGCCTGTCGCGCTTTTGACTCAGCCCCTCGATGAGCTCATCGAGTTCGATTTCGAGCCGATAGCGCGTTGGCAGCCCCGTCTGGGGCTGGATGGCCATCCGGCGCTCCAGATCGGCTATTTTTTTTCGCTGCAGATCGTTCTGGTTCCGCAGCTCCTCGATTTCGGATATCAGCTCCGAGTTTTCATCGAGTGGTCCATCGTCAGTCCGCATGTATCATTCCTAGCAGGGTCGGCGATGCTGATTCGGCTTTCTTAATTCCTGGAAGGTCGGACTGGGTGGACAGACCGAGGCGCCGGATAGCATTGTTCTCCGATCATTCGATTACTATATAAGGCCTCGGACAAAAGAGAAAGAGAATGAAATTTTTTTTCGAGCGTCGGCATTGCGCGACGGGGAGGTCTGATGCCGCGTAGGAATTACCTGATGAGGCTCGCCTATGATGGAAGAGCCTATGAGGGCTGGCAGCGGCTGCCCGACGGGAAGCCGAGCATCCAGGCCCTGGTCGAGAAGACCCTCTCTTCCGTCCTCGGGGAGCCGGTCGAAGTGACCGGGGCGAGCCGGACCGACAGGGGAGTGCACGCCGAGGGGCAGGCCGCGAGCTTCCACTCCCGCAGTCCGAAGCCCCTTCCAGCGATTCTGGCCGACCTGGATCGCGAACTGCCTCCCGACATCGTCGTGAAGAGGATCGACGAGGTCGACCCCCGTTTCCATGCCCGCTTTCGGGCGAAATCGAAGCTCTACCGCTACCGTTTCCATGTAGGCGAGCGGCCCGATCCCTTTCTCCGGCCCTATAGCCACCATGTGCGAGGACCACTCGACCTGGTGGCCATGCGCGAGGCCGCCCTTCTACTGGTCGGCGAACACGATTTCGCGGCCTTCACCAACGCCAAGGATGCCGAGACGAGGCGCTCCCTCGATGCGATCCGCGTCGAGGAGGGCGAGGGTCTCGTCGATGTCTTTTTCGAAGGCAAGAGCTTTCTCTACAACCAGGTGCGCATCATGGCGGCCGCCCTCCTTGCGGCGGGGGAGGGTCGGCTCTCGGCCGCCGCGATAAGGGAAGCCCTCGGCAAGGGCGATCGCCGCTCCCTGCCAGGGGCCCTCGGGGCCTGGGGCCTCTGCTTGATGGAAGTGCGCTACTGACCGGAGGGGCCGGGGAGCCGCTTCCGTCGCCGATTTCCATCGGGTGACCCTGCGCATGGTCCGCGATGGCGCGCGGGGCTGGGGCCCTGAGGCCCCTGTCCCGCGCCTCCCGGCTACAGCAGGGAATCGATAAGTCTGTCGTCCACCGAATAGGGTAGAGTTATGTGGCCGAGCTCGGGGTGCTTCCCGTTGTATTCGGCCGAGACCTCGATCGCGTGGGGGTTGCGGGCCCAGGCGCGTCGCGAGACGCCGGCCATCACGTCCCAGGGCAGGGCCATGTTGATGATCTCGTCGACCCTGGCCGAGCCGTCGAGGACGAGACCGAAGCCGCCGTTGATCGCCTTGCCGACGCCGACCCCTCCGCCGTTGTGGAGGGCGACGAGGCTCATGCCGCGGGCGGCGTTGCCGGCGTAGACCTGGGTGGCCATGTCGGCCATGACGTTCGAGCCGTCCTTGATGTTGGCGGTCTCGCGGAAGGGGCTGTCGGTGCCGCCCGTGTCGTGGTGGTCGCGGCCGAGCATGACCGGGCCGACCTCGCCCTTCCGGACCATCTCGTTGAACCTGAGGGCTATGTCGCGGCGCCCGAGGGCGTCCTGGTACAGGATGCGGGCCTGGGTGCCGACGACGAGGCGGTTCTTCTCCGCGTCGCGGATCCAGACCCAATTGTCGCGATCCTGGCCGCGTCGCTTCGGGTCGATGAGGGACATGGCGGCGGCGTCGGTCTTCCGAAGATCCTCGCTCTTGCCGGAGAGGCAGACCCAGCGGAAGGGGCCGTAGCCGTAATCGAAGAGTTCGGGGCCGAGTATGTCCTCGACGTAGCTCGGGTATATGAAACCGTCCTTCTCGTCCTCGCCGTTTTTCGAGACCTCGCGGACCCCCGCGTCCCATACGGCCTTGAGGAAGGAATTGCCGTAGTCGAAAAAGTAGGTGCCTTTTTCCGCGAGCCTGCCGATTACCGCGAAGTGGCGGCGGAGGCTCTCGTCGACGAGGGATCGGAATTTCTCCGGATCGCTGGCGAGGAGACGGGTGCGCTCCTCGAAGGAGATGCCCGCGGGGCAGTAGCCGCCCTCGTAGGCCGCGTGACAGGAGCTCTGGTCCGAGAGGAGGTCGATGGCTAGGTTTTGCGAATCGGCATATTCGAGGAGGTCGACGACGTTGCCGAGGAAGGCGACGGCGAGGGGCTTTCGCGAGGCTTGCGCCTCGCGCGCGAGGCGGAAGGCCTCATCGGGGCTCTTCGCCACGACGTCGACCCAGCCTTGCGAGTGACGCGTCTCGATGCGGCTCGGGTCGACCTCGGCGATGATGGAGGCGGCGTTGGCTATGTTCGCCGCCTTGCCCTGGGCGCCGGACATGCCGCCCAGGCCCGAGGTGACGAAGAGCTTGCCGCGGAGGTCGCCGTCCGGGGCGACGCCGAGCTTGAGGCGGCCGGCGTTGAGGATGGTGTTGTAGGTGCCGTGCACGATGCCCTGCGGTCCGATATACATCCAGCCGCCGGCCGTCATCTGGCCGTAGTTGGCGACGCCGAGGGCGGAGGCCACGGCGAAATCCTTCGAGTTGTCGAACATGCCGATCATGAGGCCGTTGGTGATCGTGACGCGGGGGGCCAGGCGATGCGATTTGAAGAGCCCCGCCGGATGACCCGATTCGACGACGAGGGTCATGCCCTCGTCGAGTTCCTCGAGGTAGCGCTTGATGAGGCGGTACTGCATCCAGTTCTGGCAGACCTGTCCCGTTTCGCCATAGGTGACGAGTTCGTAGGGATAGAGGGCCACGTCGAAGTCGAGGTTGTTGTCGATCATGACCTGGAAGGCCCGGCCCTCGACGCACTTGCCCCGGTACTCCTCGATGGGCCTGCCCCTGAGTCGACCCGCCGGCCTGAAGCGATAGCCGTAGATACGTCCCCGCTCCCTGAGTTCGCGCATGAACTCGGGCGCAAGCTTCTCGTGCCATTTCTCCGGGATGTAGCGCAGGGCGTTGCGGAGGGCGAGGGCTTCCTGTGCCTTCGAAAGGCGGGCTTCCCTCCTCGGGGCCCTGCGGATGCCCGGCTCGAAGACGGGATCGGGCGGAAGCTCGTCGAAATCGAGCCTGAGCCTCATCGCGGAAAATATATCGGTATTGGTCATTTGTCCTCCTCCTCGCCTGCCTCGCCGTCTTCCTCGCCCTCGTCGAACTCGTCTTCCTCGCCCTCGTCGCCGAACTCGTCGTCGATGTCCTCTTCCCAGGCGAACTCGTCCTCTTCCTCGCCGATGACGTCCTCGACCGCCTTGAGCACCGTGCCCTCGGCGAGGATGTCCTCGACGGCCTCCATGTCCTGGTACATCACGCGGTCGGGGCCGAGGCTGGGCACGGCCGAGCGCACGGCCCGCCAGGCGGCCCTGGTGGCCGGCGACAGGCTCTCCTCGAGGTCGATGTCCATGAGCTCGGCGCGGAGCTCCACGGCCTGGCAGGCCGCCAGCAGTTCGATGGCCACGACGGAACGGAGGTGGCCGAGTATGGTCCTCGCCTTGCGCGCGGCGATGGTGCCCATGGAGACGTGATCCTCCTGGTTGGCGCTCGAGGGGATGGAGTCGACGGAGGCGGGGTGGGCCAGAACCTTGTTCTCGGAGACGAGGGCCGCGGCGACATATTGGGTGATCATGAAGCCCGAATTGAGGCCGCCGGCGCGGGTGAGGAAGGCGGGCAGGCCATTGGACAGCCCTGGGTTGACGAGGCGTTCGATCCGCCGCTCGGCGATGCTCGCGAGCTCGGCCATCGCGATGGCGAGGAAGTCCATCGCGAGGGCGATGGGCTGGCCGTGGAAGTTGCCGCCCGAAATCATGGCCTCCCCGCCCTCATCCTCGTCGAAGCCCTGGTCCTCGCCGGGGAAGATCAGGGGATTGTCGGTGACGGCGTTGAGCTCGCGCTCGACGATGTCGGTGACGTAGGCGAGGGCGTCGCGGCTGGCCCCGTGGACCTGGGGGGCGCAGCGGAGGGCGTAGGCGTCCTGTACGCGGAGCTCGCCCTGGCGCGTCGTCATGGCGGAACCTTCGAGGAGGGCGCGGAGCCGCTCGGCCGCGATCTCCTGGCCCTCCTGGCCGCGAAGGGCGTGGACCCGGGGGTCGAGGGCGTCGACGATGCCCTGGAGGGCTTGGAAGCTGAGGGCGCAGGCCACATCCTCGGTACGGAGGAGCTTCCACGCGTCGAAGACGGCTATGGCCGCGATGGAGGTCATGGCCTGGGTGCCGTTGATGAGGGCCAGACCCTCCTTGGCGGCGAGGACGACGGGCGCGAGGCCCGCGGCCTTGAGGGCCGCGCCGCCGGGCATGCGGGTGCCGCGATAGAAGGCCTCGCCCTCGCCGATGAGGACGAGGACGAGGTGCGAGAGGGGGGCGAGGTCGCCCGAGGCCCCGAGGGAGCCCTTTTCGGGGATGACGGGCACGATGCCGGCGTTGAGCATGTTGACGAGGGCGAGGAGGGTCTCGGGTCTGATGCCGGAATAACCGACGGAGAGGGCGTTGGCGCGAAGAAGGGCCATGGCGCGCACGACCTCTTCCGGCAGGGGCTCGCCGACGCCGCAGGCATGGCTCACGATGAGGTTGCGCTGGAGGAGGGCGTTCTCGTCAGCCGAAATGAGGACGTCGGAGAATTTGCCGAAGCCCGTCGTGATGCCGTAACTCACCCTGCCCTCGGCGACGCAGCGGTCGACGACGGCGCGGGAACGAGCGACGCGATCGAGGGCTTCGGGATCGATCTCGACGCGGGCGCCGAAGCGCGCGACGAGGATCGTTTCCTTTATGCCGAGGGAATGTCCATCGATGGTGATTGTTTCCATGAATCCGCCTCTGAGGTGTGTGGAAGGCCTGTCATGCATGCCCGAAGAAGGATAGCACGGTTTCCGAAAAGCGTGTCAGAGTCCGAGTATCGAGAGGAGGGCCGTGGTGAAGGTTTCGGCGCCCATCCTCCCCTCGAGGTAGGCCTTGACTATGGCTTTTATCGAGGGGGGGAGGGCCTTCCAATAGTCGTCCTGCCAGCGTGGCATCTCGTCCCATAGCTCCTTCTGGCGGCTCGGGGCCATGCTCCCCTCGGAAAAGCTGACGAAGTCGCGGGTCATGTAGAGGAGCATCTCGGCGGGCAGGGGCAGTTCCTCGGCATGGCCCTTCGCCATGGCATCGGAGACATTGTCGCCGCCGGTCTCGCCGGTCTCTCCGCCCGCGGCGGGCCTGCCACCCGCCCCGGCGGTAGGCAGGTAGTGTTCGAGGAGGGCCTCGAGGTCCTCCTCGCCGATATCGGGCTCGTTCTTGAGGATGATGTCGGCGACGAAGCCCCGGGTGAGCTTCCGCACCGAATCGAGGGAGCTGCCCATGGCCTCTTCGACGCTGGCGGCCATCTTCTTGGCGAGGACGGTCGAGGAACTGGAGCCTAGGGAGGCAAAGGCCCCCCCGTCGCGCATCCTGCGCTCGCAGGCCTTGCGCACCACCTCGAACTCCTCTTCGTCGGCCTCGTTGAGTATGAAGTCGAGGGTTCTTTCAAGGGCGGCACGGGACATGTCTTCAGCCGCGGTCCATGACCTGGGGGGTCGAGGCGGCCCTGCGGGCGAAGGCCATGTCGGCGGAGAGGGTCTCGTCCCGGCAATCGCCGATGCCGCCGAGAAGGACGAAGCGGCCGATGTCACGGGGGCCGGGCTTGGCGGAAAAGGCGCCGATGATCCGGGCCCAGTAGGACGAATCGGATTCGAGGCCGACGCTCTTTCCATCCTTATCGACGGCGCGGGGCCGGAGTATCGAAAAGAGCTCGGGGGCCGCCTCGAGGATCTCGAGGTCGTAACCCTGAGGATCGTCCGGTACGGGCTCCCACGCGATGCGGACGAAGGGATGGGCCGCCTCTTCGACGGCGGATACGGCTTCGCGGAGGCCCCCGAGCACCGAACGGGGATTGGGCGAGAGGGCCATCGTGATCCCATGCTCACCCGCCAAGTCCCCGAGACGCCTGAGTTCGTCCACGAAGGCCTTGCGGTCGTTGGCCGGGCTCGACTTCGACTGTTCCTCCGCGTAGACGCGGATGACCGGGGCGTAGATCGCCCGGGCCGTGCCGAGGAGGGCCTCGAAACTGATGCCCCTCCCGCCACCCGGCACGACGCGGTAGAGGGGCGAATAGGAAACGACGGTAAGGCCCGACTTCAGCGTGGCCAACATGACGCGCTCGGCCGCCGCCTGATCGCCGGCGCCGAGATGGGGGGCCCCCGCCCATTCGACGCCTTCGAAGCCGAGGGTCTTGGCTCTCGCGACGACCTCGTCCGGGCTGGAAGCGAGAAAAGCGGAAGACGAAAGGCCGATCCTGAACATCGCGGCTCCATTTTGCGGGATGATTTGTGTACGGCCAACATTGTATTCCATGGCGCGAGGAGGGACAACGGGCCCCTTCCGACTCCTTCCTGTGGCACTCGATGGCCCCCGCGGCTATACTCCGAACAATGCCCGATTCGCTTACGCCGGCGGCCCGAAGTCGTGCCCGCAAGGATTTCGATGTCTTCAATTTTCTCAACTCGAGTTCCTTCGGGATCCTCTCGGGCTCCCTCGTCACCCTCCTCGCGTTAAAGCTCGGGGCCTCGGCCTTTTTCGTCGGCATACTCAACGCCCTTGCCTATGTCTCTTTCTTCTTCATGCCCCTGGGCAAGCGTCTCATAGCCCGGCGCCCGATCGTCTCGATCTACCATTTCGGCTGGCTTTGGCGCTATATCGCGATGATACCCGTCGCGGCGGCCCCCCTCCTCGTCTTGACGGGGGGAAGCCGGGGCTTCGTCTTCATCCTCCTCTTTTCGGGTGTCGCCGGCTTCAACATCTTCCGCGGCATCGGCATGATCGGAAGCAACCCGGTCACCGCCAGCCTCGCCGAGGGAGGCGACCGGGGGGGCTTCGTCTCCCGGGTCCAGATTCTCGCCAACCTGGCCGCCCTCGGCACCAATCTCGCGGTTTCCATCATCATGGGCCGCTCTGCCAGCGGCATCGTCTACGCCGCCCTCATGGGCTCTGGCATCGCCATAGGCATCGCCGGCACCCATTGGCTCAAGCGCATACCTGAGCCTGTCGCCTATCGGCCGCAACCGGGAGGCGGCATCTGGGCGACCACCCGCGAGGCCTGGAAGGAAAGACCCTTCCGCAATTTCATGGGCATCTACGTGCTCATCTGCTTTACCGCGGGCATGGGCAAGACCTTCCTCCCCGTCTACGCGAAGACGATCTATCGCCAGGGCGACGACGTCGTCATGATCCTCACCTTGGTCTCCAGCCTCGGCGGCATGGTGGCGGGCATGCTGTCCCGCCTCGTTCTCGATCGCCTCGGCGCCAAGCCGCTCTACGCCATCTACGGCTTCATCGCCATCCTCGGCTTCGTCCCCGCCCTCCTCACGCCCTCCCTCGAAGGCTTCCTCGGCGCTTTCGCGCTGCTGGGCGGCCTCTTCTTCGTGTCCTCCTTCGGGCTCACGGGCCAGGACGGGGCGGGCCAGACCTACTATTTCGCCCTCGTCCCGCGGGAGCGCACCCTCGATCTGGCCGTCGCCTACTTCATCGCCAACGGCATCGGCGGCACCCTCGGCTCCATCCTCGGCGGCCTCATCCTCGACGGCTTCGCGGCCCTCGGTCTGGGCGACACGACGAGCTGGCGGCTCTTCTACGGCCTCGTCGACATCCTGCTGTTCGTCGCCATCCTGGTGAGCGGGGGCATGGTCCGTCTCGGTTCATCCTCGGTCCGCGAGAGCCTCGAGTCCCTCCTCTCGCTCCGCGACCTCCGCACCTTCGACATCCTCACGCGGCTCGACCGGAGCGAGGACCCGGGGGAGGAGCTCGAACTCATCCACGAGCTCGGCGTCTCCGGTTCGACGAGGAGTCAGAAGGATCTCGTCGGCTATCTCTCGTCGCCCCGTTTCGAGCAACGCGTGGAGGCCCTGCATTCCCTCGAGATCCTGCCCGAACTCGACGCCGACAGCCTCGTGGCTTTGCGCGGCGAGGTGGAGGGAAGGCCCGACACCACGGGCTACATCGCGGCGAGGATCCTCGGGAAGCGCGGCGACACGGAGGCCATACCCATCCTTCGCGCGGCCCTGGCCGAGAGCGACCACCTCATTCGGGGAGCGGCCGCCATCGCCCTCGCTCGGCTCGGCGACGCTCGGAGCAGGATAGCCATCGAGGACTTCCTCAGGAGCAGCCTGCCCGCCAGGCTCAGGCTCCAGGCCGTCTTCGCCCTCGAGCTCATAGGCAGTCCCGCCTCTCTGCCGATCCTCGTCGCCTCCCTTTCCCGCGACGATCCGCCGGCCTTCGTGTCGGACGAACTCGTGCTGGCGATGGCCTCGATACTGGGGATCATGGAGGACTTCTGGCCCCTGTATCAGGTGTTTTCGGAGGACGAGGAAAGGGGTCTTTCGCTGCTCCGGCTTTCGGCTGCGGAGCGCCTCGGCGCGGCGGCCCCGACCCTCGCGGCGCCGGGGGGCGGGGCGGCTCGGCCGTGGCCACGCAGGAGCGCCGAAGCCGGCAAGGCGGCGAGGGCGGCCATCGACCGCTTCGACGCCGCCCTCGCCTCGCTCTTCGCCGAACCGGGCGACGGGGTTCCCCTCGCGCGGCTCCTCCTCGAATCGGCCGAGGACACCGGCGCCGTCATCGTCTTCGCCGACGCCCTCTTCGACCAGCGTCTCGCCTATCGCGGCTTCAGATACCTCGCCGCGGCCCTCATGGTCTTCGGGCGCCGCGTGGCGGATGCGGGCGGCGCCGGTGTGGCGAATCCCGGCGTGACGGATGCGGGCGGCGTCGGCGCCGGGGATGCGGGCGGCGCCGGCGCGAGGCTCGGCGGCGAAGGGGAAGCGGAGGGGCCCGGCTCAGCTTCCTGAGCCGTCCCTGCCTTCGAGGGCGAAACTGTCCGCCGCCGTCCGCACCTCGGCGATGAGCTCGGCGTTGCGCGCCGAGAGCTCGATGGTGCCGGCTATCGCGTCGTTGATCTCCTTGGTGCCGCGGGTGATCTCCTCGTTGTTCCTGACCACCATGCCGTTCACGGCCCTGAGCCTTTCCACCTGGCCGAGGATGGCGGCGTTGCCCGAGGCCATCTCGCCCGAACCCCGCTCGATCTCGCCCGTGATGTCCTTGAGGCGTCCGAGTCCTTCGAGGACCTGGCGGCCGCCCTGGCGCTGCTCGCCCATGGCCCCGGTGATCTCCTCGACCTGGCCGACGACTCCCTTGGCCCGCTCGAGAATGGTGCCGAAGGAGGCCACCGCGGCTTCGGCCGCCTTTCTCACGGACTCGATGGAGCCGGCCACATGGCCGAGATCCTGGGCGATGTCACGGGCCTGAAGCGAAGACTGTTCGGCGAGCTTCCTGATCTCGTCGGCGACGACGGCGAAGCCCCTGCCCGAATCGCCGGCATGGGCGGCCTCTATGGCGGCGTTCATCGCCAGGAGATTCGTCCGATCGGCGATCTCGGTGATGACCCTCGTCGCCTCGCCGAGATTCTCCGCGTGCTTCACGATCTCCGCCACCGAATCCGAAACCTGGTCGATGAGGGCCTTGCCCTCCGCGCTCTCCGCGAAATTCTTCTCGCTTGCCGTCCCGGCCCGCTCGGCTATGGAGGCCACCGACTCGATGTTCGCGATCATCTCCTCGACGGAGGCCGAGGATTGCGAGATGACGCCGGCCTGGTCCCCGATACGGCTCGTGAGGGAATCGATGGTTCGGGCGAGCTCCTCGATGGCGGAGGCGACCTCCCCCACCGCCGACGATTGCTCGTCGAGTTGACCCTTCGTGCTGGCGATGTTCGAGTTGATCTGGATGACGGCGGCCCCCGTCTGTTCCATCATCGCCGAAAGTCCCTCGCCGGCCTGGGCGAGGGTGCCGACCCGCTCCTTGATGCTGCCGATGAGGCCGCGGAGGCTCTCGGCGAGGGAGTCGACGCCCGCTCCCATCCTGGATATTTCGTCCTTCCCGGGGCCCGCCCCGAAGGTGGCGCCGAGGTCGCCCGAACCCATTCTCTCGAGATGGGCGACGAGCCCGGCCATCGGGCGGCGGATGGAACCGACGATGAAGAAGGTCATAAGCAGTATGAAGAGGAGGGCGAGGACGATGACGATCGCCATGGTCCACGCCATCGAGGTCGAGACGAGCTTCGCCCTGTTCGCCTGTGCGTTGCCCGCCGCCCTGAGGGCCGTCTGCAGACTGTCGAGGCTGGTGCGCAGGGCCGCGAAGCCATCGGTGGAGGTGGCGATGAAATTTTCTATCGAGGCCGAGCCGCCTCCGAAAGAATCGGGAGCCTTCTGGATCAGGGCGGCGTAGTCGCCATAGGCCTTCACGACATCCTGGAGGGCGGCAGGGTCGATTTCCGAGCCGCCTCCCGCGGCGAGAATCGAGCCCACGATGTTCTGCCCGTCTTCTATCGCGATCTGGAGCTGGGAGAGGCTCTCCGTGTCGGCCTTTCCCTTGCTGCCGAGGGCCAGGTTGGCGGCCTGATAGAGGAGGAGCTGGGCGTCGAAGGCGCGGGCCTCGAGGTTGGAAGCCTTCCGGACCAGTCCGCCCTGGAGGCTCTGGATGTCGGAGACGGCGACGCTCAGACTTCTGAGCCCCCCGCCCACGACGAGATAGACGAAGACGAAGGCGAGTATCACGACCCCGGACAGGAAGTTGAGCTTTGAAAGGATGCCCATGCGGCTCAGGATGCCGCGACCGGCCCCGGACGATGTCTGCTTTTTTTTCATGCGATCCTCCATTGCCCAGTATGCGGTCGCGCCAGGCGGGCAGCCCCGGTCTATTCCAGGGTTTGCGCCGCCTCGCCGGAGCCCTCGTAGGCGGTTTCGGCCGGCCTCGCGTCGGTCGCCGATTCGGCGCGCGTCTCGGCGAAGGTCTCGCCCAGCGAGAACCTGTCGGCCGCCGAGCGGACCTCAGCGATGAGGCGCGAAGTAAGGCCCGAGAGTTCGAGCTGGCCCGCCACCGCCTCGTCGATCTCGCCCGAGCCCCTGGCGACATCCTCGTTGTTGCGCACGACGTGTCCCGTCGCCTGTCTGAGCTTGCCGACATGGTCCAGCATGGTGCCATTGCCCGCGGCCATCTCGGTCGAACCGCGTTCGATTTCCTTCGTGATGTCGCGGAGGCGCGCCAGGCCCTCGAGGACCTGCCTGCCGCCTTCGCGTTGCTCGCTCATGGCCGTGTTGATGCCGCGCACCGCGTTCTGGACGCCCCTCGCCCGCTCGAGGATGGCGCCGAAGGCGCCGACGGCGGATTCGGCCGACTGCCTCACCTCGCCGATGGATTCGGAGACGTGGCCGAGATCCCTCTCGATGTCCACCGCCTGGGTCGATGCCTGCTCGGCGAGTCTCCGGATCTCGTCGGCCACGACGGCGAAGCCCTTGCCCGAGTCGCCGGCATGGGCCGCCTCGATCGCGGCGTTCATGGCGAGGAGGTTGGTGCGCTCGGCGATGCTGCTGATGACCTGGGTGGCCTCGTTGAGGTTTTCCGCGTGCCGCACGATCGAGGCCACGGCCTCCGAGACCTGGTCGATGAGGGCCTTGCCCTCGGCGCTCTCGGTGAGGTTCTTGTCGCTCTCGGCGTCGGCGCGTTCGGCGATGGAGGACACCGATTCGATATTCGCGATCATCTCCTCGACCGAGGCCGAGGAATGGGCGATGACCGAACTCTGCTCGCCGATCATCGTCGAGAGCGAGTCGATGGTCCTCGCGAGCTCCTCGATGGCCGAAGACACCTCGGCGACGGCGGCGGTCTGGTTTTCGAGTTCGCCCTTGGCCGTCCCGACGCTTCCGTTGATGCGGACCACGGCCTTGCTCGTCGTCTGCATGGTCGCCTCGAGATTCTTGCCGGCCTCCTCGAGGGAGGCGAGACGTTCCTTGATCGTGCCGACGAGGGATCTGAGTCCGGTGGCCAGCTCGTCGACGCTCGCCCCCATGCGCGATATCTCGTCCTTGCCCCGCCCCTCGCCGAAGGAGACGCCGAGCTCTCCCGTTCCCATGCGATCGATTATTTCCATGAGCCTACCCATGGGAACGCGGATCGACCTGACGGTCAGCACCGACAGGAGGGTCATGAGGAGGACGGCGATTCCCGCGAAGCTCGCGGTCTCCGTCCCCGTGCGTCTCGCCAGCATCTGGCCGTGGGCCTCTCTTTCCTTGCCGACGTCGGCGACCGCCGCGTGGAGGAGCCCGATGGCCGTGGTGAGGGTTCCGTAGGATCCATCGGTCGACTCTAGGAAGCCTTCGACGTCGGCCGGGGCGGCGGCCAGGCTCGACTCCGGCCCCATGATCGAGATCTACCAGGAATCGAAGGCCTTTACGACGGCCGCCAGCGCCTTGGGGTCGATGGCGAAGACGCCCGTGTTGGATTTTATGTCGGAGAGGATACCGCGCGCGGCGTCGATGGCCGCCTGGAGTTTGGTGAGGTTATCGCTCTCGCCCGACTGGTCGCGGGCCATGGCGGCGGTGCCGGCCCGGTAGAGCTCGAGTTGGGCTTCGCCCACGCGATCGGCGAAGGCTATGGACTGGGTCACGAGGCCGGTCTGGAGGAATTTGAGCTCGCTGACCGACTGGGCCAGCTTTCCCACCCCCGAAAAGGCCACGAGAAGGACACCGGCAAAGGCGATCACGGTTATGGTCGCGAGGGCCGTGAGCTTGGCGGAGATGCCGAAATTGGAGAGAATGACGCCGCGCCGCGACGGTCGGAGCGATGACTCAGTCAATTTCCACCTTCCTCTTTTCGGGATCCGGGTTCCGCTTCCAGAAGACCGCCGTATTGCCGATGACACGGACGAGTTCGCTGCCCGTCTTCGAGGCGAGGTCGCGGGCGAGTTCGGTCCGCTCGCCCTTGTGGTCGATGAATCGGAGCTTTACGAGCTCGTGGTCCGCGAGGATCTTCGCGAGTTGGGCGACCAGGGCCTCGCTGGCGCCGTCGCGACCGAGCTGGACGAGGTCGCGCCTGGTTTGGGCGATGCCGCCGAGTCGGCTCCGCTGTCTGGGGCTGAGCATTCCGTCTCCTTTAGAAGGGTAGGGCCCTGAGGGCCCTCATGATGAGTCCGACGAGGGCCTCGCCCCCGATCCGGAAGACGAGGAGGACGACGAGGCCGGTGGCGAGACCCTGGAGGTAATTGACGATGCGATCCCTCCAGATGAGGTGGGTAACGCGATAGAGTATGGGGTTGAGCATGTCGTCGATCACCCGCCACAGGGGGTGGAGGGAGTTCCAGCGGGCCGCGTAGGCGATGAGCCTGATGAGGGCAGCCAAGGCCAGGAAGGTGAGAACGAAGGCGAAGGCCGACCAGATCGCCTCGACGACGAGGGCGGCCACCCCACCTACCGTGATGGCCCCCGCGAAGGCGAGGGTGATGAGGACCTGGTTGACGACGGCCAGGGAAGCCAGGGCGGCGATGGGGGAGAAGTCGAAGCGGCCGACGCGGAAAATACGGAAACGCGCGAAGAAACCCAAATAGGGGTCGACCGCGGAGGAGAGGAAGCGGCCCGCCGAGCCGAGGTCGCTACGGGGCACCCAGGTGAGGAATATCCTGATGGCGCAGGCCAGCATATAGACCGTGACCGCCGCGCCGAGTATTCGAGCTAGTAGAGAAAGGATCACGTCATCCCCCGTTTGGCCAGTTTGTTCCCGCGAGGCGGGAGGCCGGCCTATTGGCCGGGCTGGGTGAGGTCCATCTTGCCGATGGCGTCCATGTCAGCTTTGAGTTTTTTCGCGTTTTCCGCCGCCCTGAGGCTGTCCCGCACCGGATCGAACGATGGATCGAGTCGAGCCGCCTCGGTCCAGAGCGCGATCGCGGCGTCGAGATTGCCTTTGCCGTAGTCACTTAGTCCGTCAAGATAGAGCCTATCGACCTTCCTTGCAAGCTCCGCCCGCCCGAGGTCGCCGAGGGCGAAGGCGGCCTGTATGGAAATGCGGTTGAGGGGCGTGAACTGGGTGGTGAGGTCCAGGGTGTAGTTGACGGTCACCTTGACCAGGCTGAGGGCGAAGGTCGATCCGAGGCTGAGGCGGGGATTGCCGCCCTTTATGAGGAGGCCGCCTTGGAAACCGAAGGAATCGGTCATGGATAGACTGAAGCCGCCGGCGATACTCGGCAACTCCGACTTGGCCGGCTCCAGGAGGTTTATCGGCTGCGACAGGTCGGTGGAGAGGTTGAGGGGGCGGAAGGGCGACCAAGAGAAGCCCGCGCTCGCGACGGTGGGAAGTGCCTCGCCCTGGACCGGCGGCCCCAGGTTCTTGATGGCGAGGCCCACGGCGCTGTTTTTGGTCCTCGAGGCGAAGGGCTTGAGGAAGTTGAAGCGCACCAGGGCCCCGGCGTCGATCATCGCCGCCAGTCCGGAATTGCCCGCGGCGGCCGCCAGCTCGGTCGGCACCGAGCGCCATGCGAGCTTGGCAGTCGCCCCGAGGGCGATGCCGTTGAAAGTGTAGCTGTGGAGGAAGTTGTACGAGACATTGAAGCCCACCGTCGCCTCGGAATAGTAGCCCGAGCCGATGCGGTCGCCGAAATCGTTGGTGCCGGTAAAGGGGAGGTAGAGCCACTTGCCCATGGCGCCGAAACCGAGATTGCCCGTCCTGATGGTATAGACCGCCCCCTCGATGCGGGTGTCGGCGATCCAGTTGTTGTGGAAGACGGCGAGTTCGGTCTGGTCGATGACCGATGAGGCCGCCGGATTGGCCTCGAAATAGGACGAATCGCGGGCCGCCGCCGTATAGGCCATACCCATGCCCTCGGCCAGGCCCCCCATCGGTATGAGGAGGGAGCGGAAGGCGGTCAGGCCGGCGTTGGGATCGGGATTGAAGTAGCTCGAAATGAAGTTGTAGAGGGCCGAGGTCGCTTGTGCTTCCACGACGGCAGGCCGCGCGCAGAGGAGGAGGGCGGCCGCGATGGCGGGGAAGCTTCTCGGTCTCATCGTCCGATCGTAGTATACCAAGGATCTGCTGTATAATCTATTCGACGGTGATCTTCCTTCAATCAAATGGAAAGTGCACCGAAATTCACTGTGGGGCCCGCCTTCGCGCGGGTCGAGTTTCGATAGGGCTGACCCGCCACGAGACGGGGGGCCAGGCGGGGCTTGTCCATACAAGCGATAAACGAGGGGCCGGGGTCCGATCCGAATGCGACGAGAGGGGAAGGCGGCCAGCGGGCTCGCAAAATGGTGCTGCCGGATCCCTTCCGTCAGCCCCGGGCACCACGGTGCCCGAAGGTACTACGGTGCCTTATTTTTCGTCGTCCTCCTCCTCCCCTTCGTCGCAGGGGCCGCTCCACGGAGCAAGGATCCGATTCTTCTCCAGGCGGACAAGGATCTTCGGGCTCACAAGCCCGAATTGGCGATGTCCTCCCTCGAGGGACTCCTTGCCGGCACCATAGACCTCCTGACGCGCAATGAGGCCACCCTTGCCCTGGCCCAGGCCTATCTCGACCGGGCGGCGGCACTCTCCCGGGCCAAGGACGATTCGGCGGCATCGTCCACCTACGACAAGGATATCGCCCTCTTGGAACCCTTCGTCCAGACGACGAAGGACAGGAAGGTCAAGGATGCGGCCAACCAGCTCCTCTCCAAGGCCTATATGTCGAACGCCGATGCCAACATCAGGCTCAAGAACTACGACAAGGCCCTCCTGGCCCTCCAGTCCTTCAGCGCCAAGAACCCCGAGCGCTTCGACCAGGCCAATAGCAAGGTTCGCAAGATCTTCGCGATCCGCGAGGAGTACACGAGGCTTGCCTCCGACATCCGCGACCGCGCCCTCTCATCCGGCGGGAACGATCCGGCCATCCCCGGCATGATCGAGAAGCTTCGGTCCCTGGATCCCTATGCGAACAAGGACATACTCACGGTCCTTCTCGAGGTCCGCACGAGGATAGCCAACCTCGACCTTCTCAGGACGACGATAACGAAGGCCAAGGCCCAGGCCGCCTCGGGCGATCGGGCGGCTGCCGTCTCGACCTATATCTCCGGCTTTGTCCCGGCAAGCCCCCTTCCCGCCCTCTATTGGCCGGAGTTCGTCAATGCCGGCTATGACATTCTCGAGGTGAGGGACGCGGCCACGGCCCAGGCTATCGTCGCCGGGCCCGAGGGGATACCCCGGGTCCTCGTCGTCGATCCGAGCGGTCACGTCATAAAGACCGATGCCCAAGGCAGACCCATCAAGGGGCCGGGAGGCTTCGTCTATTCCACCGATGCCTCCGGGGCTCCCGAAATCCTGTCATTCCACGATTTCGGCGGCCAGCGCCAGCTCGACAGCGCCTCGAGCGTCGTCTTTTCGACCCAGGATTTCGTCACCAAAATGGCTTCCTTCGCCCAGGGAATCACGACTCCGGGGGGGCATTCGGCGGCCTTCGCCGCCGCGACCGAGGCCCTCAGGCTCGGCTTTTCCCGATCCGACGCGGCCGCGGCCTCCGCCGACCTGCCCGCGGTTCAGCAAAGCTTCGACGCCCTCGACGCCGATCGCCAGACCCTCCTCTCCGACAGCCAGCACCTCGCCGCGATCCTCCGGGCCCTTCCCCTGAAGCACGCGGATGGCCGCGACCGTTCCATTCTCGACTGGTCCTATCTGAGCTACGCCAATTTCTTCGTCAAGGGAAGGCCCTCCGTGCCGGACTATGCCGCCCGCGACCAAAAAACCGACCCGCTCTGGCGTCCCGAGTCCGAGAGGGGGAAGACAGAGGGCCTGGCGGGCTTCCTTCATGGCCAGGAAATGGGAGCCCTCGTCGCGATCCAGGATGCCGCCGACAAGGCCGTGGGCAGCGCCTGGGAGGCGGCGAGGGCCGCCTGGACCCAGGGAAACTGGGCCCAGGCCAGGAGCGACTTCGACCGCTCTACCGCCCTGATGTCGCCCGAGCGCTCCCTGTTGGCCCTCTGGCGGCCCCTCGCTTCGGGAGGGGATGCCGCCGGCCTGCCGCCGGAGATCATCGCCGAGCTCGCGGCCAGGGCGGCCTCCCTGCCGGTCGTCGAGGCGCGGATAGGATTGTCGCCCTCCCTGTCCAGGATGTCGGTCATCAGATCCGCCATCGACGACATCGCGGGCAAACGTTCAGCCTTTCCGCCTCCTTCGGCGGCTTCCACGACCCTCGCCAGCAGCTTCCAGGCCCTCGCGAGCCTGAGAGGCGAGGTCCGAGGCTACGAAGACGCCCTCGCGCGCGAAGGCGGTCTGGCAGAGACCCTCCGCGCCTCGGCGGAGGCGGCCACGGCCTCCCTGGCAGCCCTCTCCCTTCCCTCGAATGGGCCGGGCGGCGAGGAGAAGGACTGGGAGGCCGCCCTCGCCGCCACCCTTGACGCGGCGCGGAGGGAGGAGTCGACCATCGTCGCCCTTTCGAGCGGCTACGAAATCGGCGGCCTCGAGCAAGAACTCGGGGCCCGAGGCGCCTCGATCGACAGGGCCGCCGCCTTGATGGCCGGCTCGCCTTCCACGCTTCCCGCCCGCGCCGGCCTCGTCGATCCCATGCCGAGCCAGGCCGTCCTCGTCCTGGCCGAGGAGCAGACGAAACTGTCGACCCTCGCGACATCACTGGCGGGCTTGGGCTCCCGCCTCGGGGCCGAGACCGCCTGGGTGCGGGCCGATCAGGCCGTGGTGGCCGTGGCGACCAGGGAGACGCAGGCCGCTGCCGCTGCCGCGGCCCTCGAGAGGAGGCGGGCGGGCCTCCTCGCCGATGCCCTCGCCAAAAAGAAGGCGGCCGCGGCCGCCATGGCCGCCGCGCAGACATCCTTCGGCCAGGCGGAGTCCACCCTTGCCTCGGCGCTCCGGAAGCTGCCCGTGGTCGAACAAAGGCCCTCGGCGCGGAGGGATCTCGAGAGCGCCACCACGGCCCGGGAGGCTGGTTATTCCCGTCTCCTCGACGGGATGAACGGCGACTTCGACAAGCCGACCTGGGACGCCGGGGTGGCCCGCTACGAGGCCATCGGCAAGGCGATCAACGAGGCCCGCGACCAGTACGCGAAGCTCGAGGTTGACCGGCTCCTGGCCGATGCCCAGCATTCCTACGATATCGGGAATTTCGACGCCTCCTACGAGTCCCTCAGCGGGGCGAACACCCTGTGGAAGGAGCGCTACAGCGGCATCAGCTATCCCCCCCTGGATTTCTGGCTCAACCTCGTGCGCCTGGCCAGGGATACCGGCAACACCCGCGTCATCAGACCCAACGACCCCCTCTACAACGACATGACCCAGTATCTTTCCCTGGCACGGATGTCCTATGAGGACGGCATCGCCCAGCAGAAGGCGGGAAGGGCCTCGGCCGCGAACGCGGACTTCGCCAAGGCCCAGGACTTCATCGCCAACGTGACGAGGACCTTTCCCCTCAACGCCGACGCGGGCTTCCTCAATCTGCAGATACTCAAGGCCACGAACGAGGCCGATTTCCGGGCGAGCCTTCCCGGACGAATAGACGACGCCGCCAGCCTCCTCAGGACCGATCCGGCCGCCGGCTACGCGCGCATCGCCGACCTTTCGCGGATAGAGCCGACGAACGCGCGGCTCTCGAGCCTCCTCGTGCAAGCCGAGATCGCCACCGGAAAACGGAAGCCGGCCCCGACGGCGGCGCAGAGGGCCCAGGCCCAGCAGTTGACCGATCAGGCGCGGCAGCTTATCAAGACGGGACGGCAGGCCGACCTCGCGCAGGCCGAGCGGCTCATCGTGCAGGCCTTGGCCCTCGATCCGAACAACCGGGACGCCCAATCGCTGTCGCTCAACATCCAGACACTCCGGGGGGTGGGACCTGACAAGGTACTCGGCGTCGAGGACGCGCGCAGACTCGCCGACGCGCGGCTCTACTTCTCGCAGGGGCAGTACAACCAGGCCCGCGACACCCTCAACGCCCTCCTCGCGAACGACGCGACCCGATCGCGCGACGTTCTCCTCCTCGACCAGCAGCTCAACCAGCTGAACTACTGATGCCCGCGAAAACGATCGCCCCGCCCTCGCTCCGCGCGACCATCCTCCGCCTGCTTCTCGTGGCGGCGGCCATTCTCATCTCGGCCTCGGCGGTCCGGGCGGAGGATTTTTCGGAGCCGCCGCGCTCCCTCGGCGACTCGATCGCCCCGACGCTCCTCGTCGTGAAGGGCATGCCCATCATCATCCGGCAGGAAGCCCAGGAGAGCGGAGACAGGGGGCAGGCCTGGATCAGCCTCTCGCGCCAGGTGGAGGGCCTCTGGTCGACCTCGCGCGTCGCCGGGCCCATTTCCTATCGCGGTTCGGAGCCCGTCCTCTATTCGGCGGCCGTCGGCCCCTCCGGCGAGCTCGGGATCGTGACGGCGAACTCGGCGACGAGTTTCTCCGTCCTGGTCTCCTTCGATGGTGGCGCCAGTTTCGCCTCGAAGGGGACCTTGCTGGCTTCCGATTCCTCGGTCGGCCCGCGCCTCTTCCCGAGCGCCTCCGGGGGCTGGCTCATTTTCCTGACCCAGGCCCGCCAGGGAGGGGGGGAGGGGGCCGCGATCGGCGTGGCGAACACCAATACGATCGTCGTCTCGGCCAGCCCCGACGGCGTGAACTGGTCCAGGCCCATCCACCTCGTGGCCGACTCGGAGGGCCTCGTCAACAACTACCTTCCGACGGCGGCCACGCTCGGAGCCTCGGATTGGGTCGTATTCCAGCACCAGATACTCGGTGGCGACACGATGCCCTCGCACTGGTGGCTTTATTCCAAGCATTCCGAGGACGGCGGCAAGACCTGGTCGGCGGCCATTCCTGTGACCGACTTCCAGGACCCGGCCCCCTCGAGCGCCGCCAACCGGCCGAGCTCGGGCAACTATGACAACCAGGCGCCTCGCCTCCTTTCCTCGAATGGGCTGCTCCACCTCGCCTGGCAAAGGCGGCTGACGAGCACCACGACCGTCCGCGTGGCGGTGGCGGCCCTCGACACCGGGGGCCGCGTCGACCCCGCGAATTTTTCCTATGTCTCTTCGCCATCCGGGCCCAGCATCCTTTCCGATTTCACCATCGACGAGGGTCAGCCCACGGTCGTCTACCTCGACGACCGACTGGCGGCCAACGAGGTCTGGCGGCGCCGACTCGAGACCGGGGGCTGGTCGCCGCCAGAGGCCCTCAGCCTGACCGTCCTCGCCGATCCCACCCGCTCCGGCCTCACCTCCTTCGCCCGTGCCTCCACGATAGGAGGCAGGCTCTATGCCCTATGGGAATATGACGACAACGTCGGCACGCGGCTCGCACCGGTGAGCCGATCGCGGGTCTTCCTCCTCGAACCGGTCCTCCATGTCGATCCGCCGCGTATCGCCATACCGAACTACGTCCCCGGCACGAGATCGCGGGACGAGAAGGTCTTGGTGGGCATAGCCATGCCGCGGAGTTCGGCGGGTATCGCCCGCCTGGCATGGCTGTGGAGGCGGGCAGGCGACCAGATCCTTGCCGCTCTTCCCTCGCCCCTTCACTCGAAGGACGAAATCTGGAAGACGGGCCAGTCGATGGAGGGCTCTCCATCTTCCATCATTCTCGACGCGAACGAGGACGGGACCTGGATACTCGAGCTGTCCATCGAGGACAGGGCGGGCAATAGGTCGAGGCCCGTGGCCCTGAGCTACTTCCGCGACAGGACTCCACCCGAGGCCCCGATAATCATTCATCCCGACCTCGCTCCCGACGGAAGCCTCGCCTCGAACAGCCTCGATCTCCATTGGCTGCCCTCCACTGCCCCCGACATCGCGGGCTACAGCTGGACCGCCATCGGCCCCCTCGACCCGGGGAGGATCCCCGCCTCGTACACGAGGAACGCCAAACCCCTGCCCGGCGTCTCTGCCACCGAGGCCGCCCTGGTCGCCTATTACGGCCTACCCAAGCCTCCGCCCGCCATCCTGACCAGGACCACCGACATAGGCCTGTCCAATATCGACAACGGCTGGTGGATGTATTCCATCGCGGCGATCGACGGAACGGGCAACGTGTCGGCGACCTCGACCGTCGTCTTCCGCGCGACCAGACAGATCCCCTTCACCCTCGTCACCGACATCAAGGAGACGACCGACCTCATCGGCCGGAGGACCCTCGCCATCGACGGCCGCGGCTTCCTCGACCAGGGGGCCGTCATCAGGGTCCTCCTCGCCCGCGACAGGGCGGCGCCTCCGGAACTCTCCCGCGAGGCGGCCACCGGCGGCTTCCATATCGTCTCGAATTTCAGGATCGACGGCGTCGACGTCGGCGACGTCCCCGCGGGAAGCTATTGGCTCGGGATCCTGCATCCGAAGCGAGGGCTCTACTGGGCCCCCGGCCGCGTCGTCATCGACGTCTCCGGCACCCTGAAATACGGCATCGAATACGCGTGGAAACCCTCGTGGAAGCTCCTGCCCCCGCCCACGACGGGGGTCTCGGTCTACGACATAATAGTCGCCGCGGCCGCGCTGTTCTTCGGGCTCGGCATCCTGCTCTCCATGGGGCAGGCACTCTCGGTCGTCCGCGAGGCGCGGGCGGTCAGGCTTCAGGTCCTGGCGTTCGTCAATGGAGGTCCCATGCCCAGCGCTGTGCGGGAAAAGGCGATACGGAGGGGCCGCAGGCGGGGTCTCGGCCTCCAGATCAAGTTCACCTTCTTCATCGCCACCCTCGTTCTCTTCGTCGTCCTCCTCGTCGCCTTTTCCCTCGGCGCGAACATGGTGCGCAACCAGAGCCAGGCCCTCGCCCGGGGCCTGGGCGACGCGGCCAACGTCCTCCTCGAATCGGCGGCCCAGGGCGGGCGCTTCTTCCTCGACAGGGACGGGGCGGTCTCCCAGCTCGGCTTCCTTCCGACCCAGGCCAAGGCCATGCCGGGGGCCAAGTACATCACCATCACGGGCAACTCGCAGGATCCGAAGGTCGCGGGCAGGGACATCGTCTACGCGAGCAACGACCCGGACATCGGCAAGAAGATATCCTCCTCGCGGCTCGACCTCGGCGTATCGCCCATGAACCCACAGGTGGAGGCCCTCGCCGCCAAGGTCCCGGCGATGGCGGAAGAGCTCGAGTCGAAGGCCCGCGAGGCCATAGCCGGCGACCTCGCCAAGAAGGACGAGCTCCAGAAGCAGAAGGCCGGACTCCCGACCGGGAGCGCGGGCGACGCCGATCGACAGCGCATCAACGCCTCTCTCGACGATCTCGACCGCTCGATCCGCGACCGCCTGCGCACCATCTCCGACGGAGCGGCAGGCTCGATTCCGCCCTTCAATCCGGCCGATCTCGGCGCGAGCGCCAAGTCCTATCTCTTTTTCAAGCCCATCCTCGAGTACAGGCCGGGCGACCAGAGGCTGTGGCGGGGCATGGTCCGTCTGGAGGCGAGCACCTCCCTCATAGTGGCCGATGTCGCGACGCGGACCCGGGCCCTCGTCGTCAGCACCTCGGGGGTGGCCGCCCTGGTCCTCCTCGTGGGAATAATCGGCGCCTTCCTCCTGTCTCGGAGCATCGTGCGGCCCATAGGGCGCGTCATCCAGGCGATCGAGAAGATGCGCGATACCGAGGACAAGGAGGAGCTCGAGGGTTACAACGTCGAGGTGGGCACCAATGACGAGCTCGCCATCCTCGCCCGCGCCGCCAACGCCCTCGCGGTGGAGCTCGTCGACGGCGCCAAGCAGTCGAAGGCCCTCATCGAAGGCGCGGATATCCAGAACCACTTCATACCCCTCAGCGTGGGAGAGGGTGGTCGGAAGCTGACCATCAGCCGGCAGGATACGCCCAATTACGAGCTTTTCGGATATTACAAGGGAGCCAAGCGGGTCTCGGGCGACTACTGGAATTTCGAGCCCCTGGGCGACGACGGCCGCTACTACTACTTCATCAAGTGCGACGTGTCCGGGAAGGACGTCTCGGCGGCCTTCATCATGGTCCAGGTGGGGACGATGGTCATCAACCACTTCCGCGATTGGCCCAGGCTCTCGAAGGTGCCTGGCTTCAACCTCGTGGATCTCACCTACCGGATCAACGACTTCCTCATCGACCGCAGGTATCGGGGCAAGTTCGCGGCCTTCACCATCGGGGTCATCTCGATGACCGACGGCATCATCGATTTCTGCCACGCCGGCGACAACATGTTCCGCGTCTGGCGCGCCGCCCAGGGGCGCACCGTTTCCGAGCCCTTCCAGCCCGACATCGACCGCAGTTCCCCGGCCTCGGGCCTTATCGACCGGGAGCTCCTCGAGCTCAAGGGGACGGGCTTCTATCCCTACAGGAGACAGCTCGCCAAGGGCGACATACTCCTCCTCTATTCCGACGGCATGGAGGACCCCATCCACCGCTTCCGCGACGCCGCGGGGGAGGTCCGCAGGTGCACGGAATTGCCCGGCGCCGCCGACGAGCATCCGCACCACGACAAGGGCGCGGAGGCCGAACATCTCGGCCCCGAACGCCTCGACGCCTACATAGAGGCCTACGATAGGCGCGAGGTCTTCGTCCTCAACCACGATCACGAGAGCGAGCGCGACCTTCGGATGAGCTTCGACTTTACGAAGGCCGACGGTAGCCTCGAGGAGCGCGTCATCGCCTATCTCGCCGTGGGGAAGGTCTTCTCCATATACGATTGGAAGGCCGGCGAGGAGGCTTCGATCCTCGTCGACAAGCGGGTCGACGCCTTCCTGCGGCGTTGCTTCGACCAGTACGACCTCGTGTTCCGCCAGAGGGAGAACCTCGAGGTGAAGAGCGGAAGACAGGACGAGGCCGGTCGGGAAATCATGATGGCAGAGCCCAATTATGTCAGGTTCAGGGGTATCCGCGAGGACGAGCAGTACGACGACCTGTCCATAGCCGGCATCAGGCGCAAGTAGGCCGAGGGGCAGCCCCGCTCTCCCGCGACGGCCCCGGCTCCCGCATGGACAGGGTGGCCGCCTTCTGCCTAGTATGGCCCCATGCCCAAAGACCGTTCCGCCGCCCGCGCCCTCGGGCTCTCGACCGCCCTCATATGGGGTCTGTCCTTCCTCTCGATCAAGACCGCCGTGGCCGAGGTCCCGCCGATGACATTGGGCCTCGCCCGCTTCGCGATCGCCATCCTCCTCCTTCCCCTGATCGCCAGGGCGGTCAAGGAGGATCTACGGGTTAAGGCGAGGGATCTGCCGATCCTCTTCCTCGGCGGCATGGTGGGCTACACGCTCTACTTCCTCGGCGAGAACAACGGGGTGAAGCTTCTTTCGGCCTCGGAATCATCGATTATAATTGGTACTATACCCGTGGTCACCATGGTGGCGGAGAGGGTCTTCCTGCGCACGCGGCTCTCGTGGCGGTCCTGGGTCGGGGCCGCCCTGTCCCTCGCGGGCGTGGCCCTCATCGTCGCAGGCACGGGCGGCGGCACCTCGTCGATCCCCGGCTTCCTCTTCATGGGCCTGGCCGCCCTCTGCTGGGTCGTCTACGCCTTTATCACGAGGCGCATCTCGGGGCGCTACGGCCAGGTCAGCGTCACCTTCTGGCAGACCCTCTTCGGCTTCCTGGGCTTCATCCCCTTCGCCCTGGCCGAGTCGGGATCCTGGCGCGTCCCGAGCGGGGCGGCCGTCCTCAACATCCTCTATCTCGGCATATTCTGCTCCGCCCTCGGCTACTGGTTCTACATCATGGCCCTCGACGCCCTCGGCCCCGGCGCCTCGAGCGTCTTCATCAACCTCATCCCCGTGGTGTCGGTGATCGCGGCCTTCTTCGTCCTGGGCGACCGCCTCGGCGCGAGCCAATGGGCGGGCGCCGTCGTCACGATCGCCGGCGTCTATCTGGCGACCATGCCGACGAAAAAGACCGCCGCGGCGAAGGCGGGGGGCTGAGGGCTCTTCGAAGCGGCGGGGCAAGCTCCCGCGCGGATCAGCCCAGCGATCTGATCCCGTCGGAGGCGCGGAGCCCCGAGGCCCAGGCCGCCGTGATGCCGCGGCTCGTCCCTGCCCCGTCGCCGACGAGCCATAGCCGCGGCAGGGCCTGGAAGTTGGCGTCCATGAAGGTAGGCCTATTGGCGTAGAGCTTGATCTCCGGATAGTACATCAGCGTGCTCGGGTGGAGGATGCCCGGCACGATGGTGTCGAGGGTCTTCATGGCCTTCCAGAGGGCCTCGAGGATCTTTCCGGGGCAGGCGAGGGCGAGGTCGCCGGGCGTGGCCGAGCCGAGGGTCGGCTCGAAGTCGTAGAGATCGCCGTTGAGGCCCGCGGCCTTCGAGCGCTTGCCGAGGCGGAAGTCGCCGACCCTCTGCACGATGGGGGCCCCGCCGCCGAGGAGGCTGGCCTGGACGCCGAGCATGCGTGCGTAGGCCTGGCCGCTCGCCAAGGGCTGGGTAAGGGTGACCGTCCTGAGGAGGGCGAAGTTGGCGAGGCCGTTCGCCGGTCGCGATGCCGACCAGGCGTGGCCGTTGACCGAGTACCAGGGCTTCCCGTCGCCGTCCTCGTATTTTTCCTGCACGACGTGGGCGGCCCTCGAGTTGGTGCAGAAGGTCCTCGTCTTGAGGGGAAAGAGGAATTTGGGGTCGTAGTAGTCTTTGACGATGGAGTAACGTTCCTCGCGCGTCTCGACGCGGATGCCGATGTCGACGACGTTGTCGGTGTATTGGATGCCGAGGGAGGCCATCAGGTCCTGTAGAAAGGAGAAGCCGCCTCGGCCGGGAGCGATCACGAGGTTCCTGCAGGCGATCTCCCGTTTGTCGGTCGCGACTATCCAGGAGCGGCCCCCCTCCCTCGTCGGGGCGACGGAAAGGACACGCTCGTCGAGCCCGAAGGCGACGCCCCGCTTCGTCAGATCGGCCATCAGTCTCTTTATGAGCTCGAGGCCGCCGTCGGTTCCGAGGTGGGCCTGCCTCACCTCGAGGAGGCTCGTGCCCAGGCGCTCCGCGCGTTTGGCGTAGACGGAGACATTGCGTTTTTCGAGGATGGACGGCCTAAGAAAGTCCTCGACCCGGCCCAGATAGTCCCGCGCCGTCGCCTCGTCCCAGACCCCGGCGGGAAAGCCGATCGGCCAGGTGAAATTCATCTTGCAGTCGTTGCGCAGGCCGCCGGACGAATAGCCGTGCCTGTCGAGGAGGAGTATCGAAGGGGCCGCGTCGGAGGCGCCGCCTCCGGCCTTCGGCTTGGACGAAGCGCCCCTGGCTCCTCCCTCGAGGAGACCGAAGGCCGCGCCGAGACCCGCTGGTCCCGTTCCGACGATCACGACATCTAGGTATTCCATCGCGGACAGTATAGCAGCGGCCCGCGCCGACGCTAAGGGTGGCGGCCGGCCCTTATGGGGTCTTTCCCGGCACTTCCTCCGCCTCGACCTCCACCATTTCGGCGATCGGGCTGGCGGCGACATCCGAAATGATGAACTTGGCCGCCTCGGCGAGAACCTTGCCTATGTGCTCCTCGTTCGCCTCGCTCAGGGCGGCCGCGGCCTCCATCGAGGTGGAAATGGCCGCGGCTGACCTGGATATGCCCGCCATCCCGGACTCGATCTCCTCGCTCAGGTTTTTGATGTCGGCCATCGCCTCGCGGACGGTCCGACCGCCCTGGGCCATCTCGCGCGAGCCCGACCTGATCTCGGCGGTGATGCCGTTCATATGGCCGAGGGCCTCGAGGATCTGCGAGGAGCCCGTGCTCTGCTCGCTCATCGCGTACTCGATCTCCTTGCGGAGACCGTCGAGGCCGCGGATGAGCTCGAGTATCTTCGTGAAGCCGGTCTCGGCGCCCACGGAGGTCTCGACCATCCCGTCGACGGCGCCCTTGATTTCGCGGAGCTCCTTCGCCGTGGCCTTGGCGCGGCCCGCGGACATCTCGGCCAGCTTGCGGATCTCGTCGGCGACGACCGAGAAGCCCGCGCCGGCATCGCCCGCGTGGGCGGCCTCGATGGCGGCGTTCATGGCGAGGAGGTTGGTCTGGCTCGCGATGTTGGCGATGACCTTGTTTGTCTCGAGGAGACTTTCCGAGCGTTCGGCTATGGCTTTGATGGCGGCCGTGAGGCTCCCGAGACTCGTCCTTCCTGCATCCGAGGCCCCGAGGAGGGTCTCGAAATTCGAGCCGAGACGGTCGACGCTCTTGCCGACGGAGGAGATGTTCGCGACCATCTCCTCGATGGAGGCGCTCGATTGGGTTATCGAGGCGGTCTGCTCCTCGATCATGCCGTCGAGGCCGTCTATCGAGCGGGCGATCTCGTCTACCTTGACCGTAGCCTGGCGGACGCTCTCGGACTGGCGCTCCACCTTGCCGTTGATGTCGCGGGAGCTGCCGGCTATCTCGTTGACGGCGGCCGCGACTCCCTCGGTGCTCGCCGCGAGCACGGCTCCGGTTTCGCCGAGGGCCTTGCCCGAACTCCGGAGGCTCGCGACGATGGTCTCGAGCTTGTCCATGAAGGCGTTGAAGTGGAGGGCCAGGGTCCCCGTCTCGTCCTCGCCGCGGACGGGGAGGCGCTTGGTGAGGTCCCCGTCACCGTGGGCGATATCCTCGAGAAGGCGGGCGCTCATGCGGAGGGGGCGGACGATGGGGCGGGAGATGAGGAAGACCAGGAGGATGAGGGCGAAGAGGGTACCGCTGCCGATGGCGATCATCGACACGAGGACCCTGTTTTGGCTTTCCTTCACGAAGGTGAGGGGCACGTAGGTCGCCAGGGCCCAGGGGGTCGCGCTCGCTCCCACGACGACGGGTTCCACCGCCACTATGGTTTCCGAGCCGAACCAGCTCGAGAGGGTGTGCGTTTCCCACTCCTTCCCGTCGGCCACCGCGCGGATCAGGTCTTCGAGGGCGTCGCCTATGAGATCGCCCTCGGCCTCCCGGATCGATCTGCCGATCCTCGCGTTGTCGAAATGGGAAAGGATCATGCCGCCGTTCGAATAGAGGACCGCGATTCCCGTCTGTTTGTCCGATCCGGCGAGGATGAGCTTGCGCAGATTGTCGAGCGATACCTCCGCGCCTACGGCGCCGATGAAGCCGCCATTCTTCATTACGGGGGCGGCGATGACGGTCGAGAAATTGGTGGTGCCGGCCACGAGCATGGGCTCGGTCATGGTCACCGCCCCGACGCGGCGCGCCTCGGTGTACCAGAAATTCGATTCGACATGGGAGTAGGCGCTGATGTCGGCTCCCTCGCCCTGGCGTTTTGCCCTTATGGCGTAGCGCCCCTCGGCGTCGGAGAACTCCTTGTTGACGAGGCCCGCGTCCTTGCCGTCCCAGGCGCCGGCGTCGAAGCCGAGATCGATGGCGAGGAGGTCGGGGTTGCTCGTCACGATCCCCGCCGCCAGGGCGGCGCCGAGGCTCCTGCTCTTGTCCGGCCTCTGCTGCAGGGCGCCGAGGGTCGAGGCCGTCGTCTGGGCGACCTGGGCGGAGCTGCCGAGGCGGGATTCCACCGCTATCGCCTTCTGCTTGGCGATGGCGGCGGTCTTTTCGAGGGCCAGGCCTTCGATGACATCCTTCGACTGGAGGAAGATGAGGAGGAACATCAGGGGGAAGGCGAGGAGGAGGAGGGCGAGGAGGGGGACGAGGAGCCTGGTTCTCATGGAAAATTTTTTGAACAAGATTCCTCCCCCGGCTCGAAGCCTCTCGATGCGATCGTCTTTAGAGAATAGAGCAATTTTTAGCCTTGGTCGAGCCGGAATGCTTGTCCTTCGCGCGGCTCGGGCCCGCCGTCGCCGAGCCTTCCCGATTGCCCTTGCCCGCCCGATCTGATACTACGGACAGAATGACGATGGACTCGCCGGGCTTGCTGAGCCCCTCTGCAGCCGATCTGCCTCTTCTCTTCGAAATAACCCGCCTCCTCGGGCGCTATCCCGACCTCAGCGAGGCCTTCGAGCCTCTGATCCGCAGCATCGAAGAGGCGACGGAGCTCCGAGACGGGGCCGTCGCCATCGTCGTCGATGGCCGCGATCATCATGTCCTCATCGCTTCGGGACTTCCCTACGCACAGGCCGGGCGCCGCGTCGTCATGGGCGAGGGGCCGCTCGGCGTGGCTCTCGAGGCCGGCCAGCTCGTCGAAGGCCGGGACGAGACCGGCCCCTGGTTGGCCCTGCCGGCGGGGGTGGGGGCCTCCCTCGAATTCCTTCTGGCCTTCCGTGTCGTCGGCCCCACCCTCGGGG
>DATKTD010000034.1:0-6695 GCA_035531315.1 Rectinemataceae bacterium | reverse complement strand
CATTGTCGAGGGCCGCGACGAGCTTGTTCCTGTCCTCCGCGATCGAGAAATTGACGTTCCGGGGCCACTTGCGCGCGAGGTCGGCCTCGGGATCGAGCCAGGGGGCGATCTTCAATATCACCTCGAGCTTCTCCCCTTCGAGGAGCCTTCGGTTCCCGACCAGGACGAGGCCGCGGAGGTCGCGATAGAGGGAGAGGGACTCCCTGTCGACGAGCTCCCGGGCCTTCCTGAGCTGGGCCCAGGGGAGTTCGACGATCTTGTGTTTCTTCTCCACGCGGATGTCGAAGACCTCCCCGCCTATGCGTATGCGATTGGTGAAATCGCGTTCGGGAAGGCCCGCCTCCTCCCTCGCGGCCTTGGCCCCCTTTTTCCTCCGCGGGGTCGCTTCGGCCTCGGCCCCTCGCCTGGGACTTCGATCCGAAAGCTTTTCGCGATGACGCGCCATCTCCTCCGCGTGGCGGCCCCTGGCCATGGCCCCGGGCGCAAGCTTTTCGAGACGGGGCGAAATGCGCGACACGAGGTAGGCGGGAAGGGGCGAAACCGACATGGCGTACATGCGCGAAGTGCGCACGATCTCGCCGGCGACGATGAAGTCGGGGTTTTCGCGGAACATCACCGAGCCAGGGTGGATCTGGATGCGGTCGGCGGTCAGCGAGCGGAAGAGGCCCCGCTCCTGCCTGACGCAGACGAACTGGATGAGGCCCCTGCTCACCGCGCAGAGATAGTCGTCGACCGAGCCCCCCGAGGAGATCGGGATGCCGAGGTCGGAGACGATGAGTTCGATCTGCTCCTTGACCCTCACGATCTCGAGGAGGGTACGCTCGTCAAGATAGTTGTTGTCGGCAAAGCGGGCCTTGTCCTTGGCCTCGACGAAGGCGCGAAAGATCCTGAGGTAGGAAACGAAGTCGCCGGCGGGATCGCGGAAGGCGTGGTGGGCGCGCCGGGCCTCCATCTCCTCGCCGGGGGGGAGGACGTAGGGGCTCTGGGTCGAGAGGAAGGCTGCGGCGATAAGGACCTCCTCGACGACCGAGGGATAGTTCTGCATGGCCTCGACGATAATGCGGCTGTGTCGGGGAAGGAGGGGGAAGGCGCACATGAGCTCGCCTACCCTCGTGAGTTCGCGGGCGGGGGTGAGGGCGTCGAGGAGGGCCAGGGAGTCGATGGCGCCGAGGATGCCCGACCTGGAAGGCTGGGCGATGAACTCGAAACGCTCGAAGTCGCTGATGCCGAGTTCGGCCATGCGGAGGACGACCTCGGTGAGGTCGGTCCGGTAGATCTCCTCCGTCGTGAAGAGGGGGCGGTTCTCGAAATCGTCGCGGGCGTAGAGGCGATAGCAGCTACCCGGGCGGGTGCGGCCGGCCCTGCCCTTTCGCTGGTTGCAGGAGGCCTTGGAAACCGGGGTCTCGATGAGGCTCGAGGTGAAGGTGCGCGGATTGTAGAAATTGAGCTTGGCGAGACCCGAATCGATGACGCTCGTGATGCCGTCGATGGTCACCGAGGTCTCGGCGATGTTGGTGGAGACGACGACCTTGGTCTTGAGGAAGGGGGCGGGTTCGAAGACCCTCTCCTGCTCGTCCTTGCCGAGGCGGCCGTAGAGGGGGATGAGATGGAGGCGTCCGCCGACGGGGCCGAAGGCGAGACGCTTTACGCAGTCCTTGATGGCCTTCTCTCCGGGGAGGAAGACCAGTATGTCGCCGGGCCGCCTCTCGTCGACGATACGACGGACGATGGCATCGATCTTGTCGATGACGGCATCGGTGACCGTGATACCAGGCTCGGCCGCAGGCGGATCGTAGATGAGGCCCACGGGATACATGGAGGCCTCGATCTTCACGACGGGGCACTCTCCGAAGTACTCGGAGAAGACCTCGGCGTTGATCGTGGCCGAGGAGACGATGACCTTGAACTCAGGCCGGGATTCGAGGACGCGTTTGAGGAGGCCGAGGATGAAGTCGATATTGAGGCTTCTCTCGTGCGCCTCGTCGACCATGATGACCGAATAGCGAGAGAGGGCTGGATCGAGCTTCATCTCCTGGAGGAGGATGCCGTCGGTCATTATCTTGATGCGGGTCTCGTCGTTGGTCTTGTCCTCGAAGCGCATCTTGTAGCCGACAGGGCCGGGGATTCGCGTGCCGAGCTGCCGCGCGACGAACTCGGAAACCGAGATGGCGGCGATGCGGCGGGGCTGGGTTACGCCGATGACGCCGTATTTCGAATAGCCCGCCCCGTCGAGGATGATGGGGAGTTGGGTGGTCTTGCCCGATCCCGTGGGGCTTTCGACGACGACGACCTGGTTGTTCGCGAGAGCCTCGAGAATTCGATCTTTCTGCTGGTAGACGGGTAGTTCGTGCGGATCCATGGGGCCATTGTATCGTCGAGGGCCCCTCCTTGCCAGCAGCGCGCCCCCTCGCCGCTGGCCGCGCCACGGAAGACCGCGGCCAGCGCCGCGGCATCATTGTCGCGGGCGTCGTCGTTGCGCTGCGATGGGAGCCCCGTTGTCCGGGCGGCGCGGATCGGCTACTGTGGCGGTCGTGAACGGAAGAGAAAACAGGATACTGTCGGTCAGCGCCCTCACCCGCATCGTCAAGGAGCTTCTCGAGACGGGCCTGTCCGAACTGACCGTCGAGGGCGAGATATCCAATTTCAAGGCGGCGGCCTCGGGCCACTGGTATTTCAACCTCAAGGACCGCGACGCGATGATCCAGGCGGTGATGTTCAAGGGGAACGCGCGTTCCGTTCCCTTCATGCCTAGCGACGGCAGCCTCGTGCGGGCGACCGGCAGCCTGTCGGTCTACGAGGCGCGGGGCCAGTACCAGATAATCGTCAGGCGCATGGAGGCCGCGGGCGAAGGCGACATCCTCGCCATGCTCGAGGAGAGGAAACGCAGGCTGGCCGCCGAGGGCCTCTTCGCCGCGGAACGGAAGCGGCCCCTTCCCCGTTTTCCCTCGCGGGTCGTCGTCGTCACGAGCCCGACCGGGGCGGCGATCCGCGACATCCTCACCGTCTTGAGACGACGCAACGCCGGCATGGACGTGATTCTGGTGCCGGCGGCGGTCCAGGGCGAGGCGGCCCCGCGGGAACTCAGGCGGGGCCTCGAAATGGCCAACCTCCACCGCCTCGGCGACGTCATCATCATCGGCCGGGGCGGGGGGTCCCTCGAGGACCTCCTGGCCTTCTCCGACGAGGACCTCGTCAGGGCGGTCGCCGCTTCCGAAATTCCCGTCATCAGCGCGGTCGGCCACGAGATCGACTGGGCCCTGACCGACTTCGCGGCCGACCTGCGCGCCGCCACCCCCAGCGCGGCCGCCGAGCTCGTGAGTGAGAGCGGCGATGCGATGCGGGACGAGGTCGCGCAACTCGTCGCCGAGCTGGAGACGGGGATGCGTTCTCGCCTCGAGTCGGCTCGCGCCGTCCTCGGCCGCTTCGACCCGGAGGCGATAGAGGGTCGCTTCATGCGCCTCGTCCATCCCCTCCTCCGCGGCCTGGACGAAGCGAGGGCCGGTCTCGAGCAGGGCTTCCGGGAACGCCTCGTAGGAGCGGGACACAGGCTCGCCCTCGCGAAGGGTCTCATCGAGGCCTCGAGTCCCGAAGCCATCCTCTCCCGCGGTTATTCTATCGTCAGGGACGCCTCGACGGGGGCCGTCCTCCGCGGGACTGACGGTCTCGCGCGGGGCTCCCCCGTCGACATCAGATTCGCCAAGGGCTCCGCCGGGGCTCGCATCGAGGAGATACGGCAATGAAGAAATTCGAAGAGCGGCTCTCTCGCCTCGAGGAACTCGCCGAGAGGATGCGCGACCAGGATCTTCCACTCGAGGAGGCCGTCCTCGTCTTCGAGGAGGGCATCAAGCTGGCGAAGGGCCTCGAAAAAGACCTCGACAAGATACAGGGAAAGGTCGAGATCCTTCTTAACGACGGCACGAGCCCCGAGGAAAAGCCCGAGCTCGGCCTCTTCGACGAGGGCGATCAGGACTCCCGCTGAGGGGTTCCTTCCCGCATCCAGGCGATTATCCGGGGGAGGAGGCTGCGATCGGACTCGACGAAGGGTAGTTCGAGACTCTCTTCCGGCAGGCACCAGCGCACTTCGAGGTGTTCGCGAAGCTTAAGCTCCCGGTCACCCGCGAGGCGACAGGCCCAGGCCGCGAGCGAACGGGTGGAGCCCTTGTGCACGAAGCTGGTCTCTCCAATGAGGGCGATGGGCTCGACGGGGACGCCGAACTCCTCGTCGAATTCCCTGACGAGGGCATCTTCGTCGCTTTCCCCATCCTCGACCTTGCCGCCGGGAAGCTCCCAGAGTCCGGCGCAGCTTCCTTCCATTGTCCTGCGCCCGAGGAGGATCCGCCCCCCCTCGACGAGGACCGTCGCGACCGAGCGCCCCGTCTTCAGAGAAAGAGCTCCAAGGGAAAGAAGAAGTGGATGAGGCCGGCCAGGATGGCCAGGAGGCCGATGATGCGGCCCGAGCCGACAAGGAGGACCCGAAGCCCATTCTTCGAAGCCGGGGATTCCGGGGTTTCCTGCGCAACAGACGCCCCCGGGACCTCCGAGCGAGGAGTGGTCGCCTCGTCCCGATGCACGGGCTGAAGCTCGAGAAGGAGGACGAGGCCAGCAAGGGCCGAGGTGAGGGCCGGGACGAGGTCGCCGATGATGGGCACGTCGCCTTGGATGGGCGAAATGATGGTGAGAAGGCCCGTCACTAGGCCAAGAATACCGAGGGCTGTTCGAATTTTGCCGTCGGACAGGACGAAATCGAGGTGACGGAGGAGTTGGCGCGGATGGGGGCGCTCCGGGAGGAGAAGGGCGAATCCGCAGGCGATGTTGAGGGCCACGGCGAGAAAGTAGAACTGGATCATGCGCGAGGAGAGTACCCCCGCTCCCCCCGAGGGTCAAGCGCAGGGCGGGAATCTTGGCCAAAAGCCCCCGCCACCGGCTTGCCCAGGATTGCGGCCGCTTCTGCCACGATCCGGGAAGCCTCGAACCAACCTTCGCGGCCGCGCAGGCGGCGACCCGCCTCGAGATGGACCAGGGATCCCAGGGCCGCGGCATCGAAGGCATCGGCGTCGAAGTCCTCGCCGCGCGAAGCTTTTCCCGAGGCCCTCGCGAAGCCCGCGAGTATGCCGCCGATGAGGCCGGAGAGGACATCGCCAGAGCCCGCGACGCCGAGGCCAGCTTCGTTGCCATCGATGACGCCGAGGCGAGCGCCTGGCCCCATGATCCAACTGCTCGCCGTCTTGAGGAGGACGGTGGCCCTGAGTCTCGAGGAGACGGCGGCCAGGGCCTCGAGGGGCGAGGCCAGAAACTCTTCCGCGGCCTTGCCGGACAGCGACTCAAATTCCCCGGGATGGGGAGTGAGAAGGAGGGCCGATTTTCGAGATGAGAACCCCGTTTCAGGAAGAAGTCTCAGGGCATCGGCATCGAGGACGAGGGGCAGAGCCGAGTCGAGGAGGAAGGCAAGCAGGGGGAGACGGGAAGCATCCCTGCCCCAGCCCGGTCCGGCTAGGACGGCATCATTGCGCGAAAGTTCCTGGGGAGCTGCGGACTCGGGACGAAGTATCGCCCCGCCAAGGAGCTCGGGAGAGGCTGCCCGAAGGGCCTCGAAGAGTTCATCTCGGAGAAAGAGGGTGACGAGGCCGGTGCCGGCCGCCTGGGCGGCTCGGGCGGCCAGAAAGAGGGCTCCGCTCATGCCGGGGCTGCCCGCGAAGATGGCCAGGCGGCCCCTTTCGCCCTTGTGGGCGCTTGGGGGAGGCGGGCGGCGGAGCCCCTCGATGTCGGCCGTCTCGAGGAGGGCCAGCTGTCGATCCGGGCCTTCGGCCTGGGGGAAGACATTGTCGACGGGGATGATCCCGCCCGCGAGGGGCCTGAGCATCGGAGCGTAGAGACAGAGCTTTCGCGGTTCGATGGAAAGGGTGATGTCCGCCCTGATCCGTGGCTCCGAGGCCCCTGCCCCGTCGCGAAAGCCCGAGGGGAGGTCGATGGAGACGACGAGGGGCGAATCCCCCGGGCCCGAGCTCCGCGCCGACCTCGCCTCGTTGACGGCGGCGAGGAGCTCGGCCGCTTCGCCCCTGAGCGGACCGGAAAGTCCGGTGCCGCTTATTCCGTCGAGAATGATGTCCGCCCCGGCCAGGGCGGCCCTACCCTCGCCCGAGTTCCAGCGGAGCACGGGGATTCCTCCCGCGGCGAGGGATGAGGCCTGACGGGCGGCGAGGGCCTTGGGTTCTCTCTCGGTTACGAGGGCAAGGCAGGGGCCGAAACCGGCGAAGGACAGATGTCGAAGGAGGGCGAGGGCATCGCCGCCGTTGTTGCCTCCGCCGGCTACGGCAACGATGCGGGTCGGTCTTGCGCTTCGGCGGATTTCTTCAAGCAGGGGGGACAGGGCGAGGGCGAGCCTGACCGATGCCGATTCCATGAGGAGGCCCTCTCCGAGGCGCCATCCGCTTTGGACCTTGGCGTCGAGCGCCAGGCACTCTTCCGCGCTCGCGAGTCCTATCATCTCGCGGCCGCAGCGCCTTGCTTGCCGAGCCTGTCGAAGCGCCACCAGACCATGCGGGCCTCGAATTTGCTGCCGAGGAGGGCCGAGAGGACGCCGTCCGGGGAGAGGCTCATGGTGTTGAAGAAGAGCTCGTCGCTGCCAATATCGATGGGATAGCGCTCCATGCCCTTATTGGCGCGGTTGAAGATGGCGATGGAGGTGCGGCTCTGGT
>DATKTD010000033.1:0-9393 GCA_035531315.1 Rectinemataceae bacterium | reverse complement strand
AGGCGATAGACCGTCTGCGCCTTCATGCCGGCCACTTCCTTGCGTTTCTCGAGATAGCCGCCTTCGATGAGCCGCTCGAGGTGGGCGTAGGCGGCCCCGTCGCTGGCCTCGATCAATTCCCGCAGCGTCGTGAAGGCGGCGTACTCGTCCCGGTACAGCAGGGCGACGATGGCCAGTCGGGACTTCTCGAAGAAGATCCCGTTGAATCGGGCGAAGGGGTCAGCCACGTCGCCGCCTCTCGATGGCGACAATGTGGATGCCGCTGGCGCAGTACAGCAGCGAGGCGATGACGCCGCTCGCGAGGAAGGCGACCGGACCCTTGAAGCCGCCGAATTCCAGGAGGAGTCCGACGGCGATGCCGACGAAGGCTTCGATGAAGAGGGAGGAGTAGGAGATCTGGGCGTAGAAAATCATGGCGAAGGAGCCCACCAAGAGCACGAGGCCCGGGGTCATGGCGAGGGCCATGGCGAGACGGATCATCACGAGGGTTAGGATGATGACCGAGGCGAGGCCGCCGAGGAGGGCTCCGCCGAATCGGCGATTCAGGAGCGGCACGGCGCTCCTTCCGGCCTTCAGCGCGAAGGAGACGCTTTCCACGACCGCGCCGACGATCAGGATGGGCAGCCAGATCCACACGAGGGCCTTGTGGACATCGAGGCCCGAACTCGTATAGGCCAGGTAGTGGGAGATCGAGCCGCCGGCCACGAGGAAGGCCCAGATGAAAAAGGCCCAGGGATAGATGAGCGGGACATCTTCCCGATCCGCGAGCATCGTCCGGATCGCGCGGATGTCGTCGACCCGTTTCTCGAACTCTTTTTCCTTTTCCTCGGTCATCGCTGCCCTCCTCGCGAAAATCGACTGCCTGAGCGCGGCCGCGGCCCACCGGGGGGGGTGAGGCGCCCAGGCGAGTCGCCGCCCTCCCCCCCTCCCTGCCCGGGCTACCCGCCTCAATTTGCATTCAAAAGTAACTTTGCATCTCAAAGTAAAGCTCATGGGGGCACGATGTCAAGCCTCCTTCCCCGGCGGCGCGTCTTTCAGGATCGTCGCGGGGAAGGCCCAGGTCCGAGGAGGGAGTGTTTATCCGCGGAGTCGCCGGCCGATCGACGCGATCCTGGACCGCGGAGCGGCCGGCGGAAGGGCAAGGGCCGCTTGCCTTTTAGCGGTTCCTGGACTTCTTTCCCCAGGTGAGGATCACGCCGAGGGCGATCGACAGGAAGGCCGCGACGAGGACGCGATACCCGGGGGGAAGGAGGAAATCGATGGTATGGGCGGGAATCCAGAAGAAGGGGATGGTCTTGCCCACGACGAATTCGAGAAAGCGCCTCCAGTCCACGTCGAGTATCGCGTCGATGAGGCGAAGCTTGCCCTTGTTCGCCCTGGCGTCGATGTAGGCGTCGCTTATGCGGTGCGCCGCCATGAATACGGGGCCGAAGGTGAGGTTCATGAGGGCGCTGGTCCAGAAGGCGACGAGGAGGGTCTTGACCCATCCCTCGCCGATGGGGAGAAGGCCCTTGTCCGCCGCGACCATCACGCCGCCGTTGAAGAGGGTGAACATGAGCACGACGAGTATGCCGACAAGGCCCCACACAATGGCCCGGGCCAATAGTCCATTGGGCTTCTTCCACGAACCCGTGGCTATCCTCGTGACCAGCAATTCTCCCATGGTCGCGAGGACCGCGAACTTGCAGAAGCCCATCACATAGGCGTACTTCGCCGTGAGACCGAGCAGCAGGCCGGCGCTGGCGGGCACGGTGAACATCGCGATGACGGCCGCCAAGATCGCAGCCCAGACAAAATCGCCCTTCCTCAAAATTCCTCCCCTTGCGGCCCTCGAGGGCTCGCGCTTCGTGATCCTTTCCATCTTCCCTCAAGCAGCCCCTGATCGTCTACGAATAGATCCTGAAATGCCTCGTTTCGGATAGGGATCGACCTCGTATTTGAATGCCGCGCATCCCTTCGCCGCGCCAGGCCCCGTCAAGGGCGGTGGCGCATGGACCTTTGTGTTCCAGGCACAAATACGCTATCGTAGCCTCAGCGTCGGCTTCGCGGCAGGACCGCCCAAGGCCGGCCCGACCAGTACTGGGGGATGGAAATGACGATAAAGCGACAGCTCAACCTCTATTATGCGGTGGTATTTTCCATTCTCGCCGGAATGATCGTCGCGGCCGTGTCGGTACTCGACTACCGCTCGATGCTCGCCCAATCGACCTCGAGCGTGAGCGCCCTCGTCACCAACGCGAGGAATCTCCTGGAAGTCGACTTTTCCAACATCGTGAAGAATTACCTCAGGGGAATCGCCGGCCGCGACCGCGATCTCGTGGCCCACTATTACGGACTGTACGTTTCGGGGGCGATGAGCGAGGCCGAGGCCAAGCGGGAGGCCGCCGCGGCCCTCCTCTCGCAGAAAATCGGCAGTACCGGCTATGTCTACTGCGTAGACTCCCAGGGAATCATAAGGGTGCATCCCAAGCGCGAACTCGTCGGCACCGACCTGTCCGGAAACGATTTCATACGGAAACAGAAGGCCGAGAAGACCGGCTACCTCGAGTACGACTGGGCCAATCCCGGCGAAAACGTCAAGCGCCCCAAGGCCCTGTACATGGAGTACTTCGCCCCCTGGGACTGGATCATCTCGGCCTCGAGCTATCGCGCCGAGTTCATCGACCTCGTCGATATAGCGGACTTCGCCGCGGGGCTGCTCGATACCCGGATCGGCAACTCCGGATACCTCTTCCTCCTCGACTCGACGGGAACCTTGCTCGTGCATCCTTCCATGCAGGGGCAGAACATCGCAGACAGCAGGGACGACAAGGGCCTGTACTACGTGCGCGAGATGCTTCGCAACAAGGACGGGGTGATCCGCTACCACTGGGCCAATCCGGGGGAGCGGAAGGCGCGCGAGAAGATCGTCTACTATCGCTCGCTGAAGGACCTCGGAATAATCGTGGCGGGCGGCACCTACGTCGACGAGCTCCAGGCGGGAAGCGGCAGGACCCTCGCCATCTCGGCGTTCATCTACCTCATCGGTCTCCTCGCCCTCTTCTTCATGAGCAACTACGTGGCCTCCAGATTCTCCAGGCCGATCAAGCGGGTCGTGGAGCTCCTCCGCGCCATAGGCCAGGGCGATCTCACCGGCCGGCCGACGAACGACGAGGAGGAAAGGACGATCCGGCGCGATGACGAGATAGGCGAAATAGCCCGGGCGGCCTTCGAGATGCAGGAACGGCTCCGCGAACTCACGACGGTGGTCAGGGACAACGCGAGCTCGATGCGGGGCGGGGCCGGAGAGATAGGATTCTCCATCGACGCCCAGGCCGCCGCCTCGAGCCAGATGTCGGCCTCGATCGCGGAAATCACCTCGACGACCGAGGAACTGTCCGCCTCGTCGACCATGATAGCGGAGCACTCGAAATCCGTCGTGGAGATCGCCAACATCACCTGGGAGAACAGCAAACGCGGCTCGGAATCGATGCGCGTTCTTCGCGACAAGATCGAGTCGATCAGGAGCGACAACGAGGTCAGTCTCGCGGAGATCGTCGAGCTCGGCAGCAAGTCCAAGGAAATCAGCAAGGTCATGGCCATCATCAACACCGTGGCCGACCAGACCAAGCTCATCGCCTTCAACGCCGCCCTCGAGGCGGCCAGCGCCGGCGAGGCGGGCAAGCGTTTCGGCGTGGTGGCGGCCGAGATCCGCAGGCTGGCCGACTCCGTCACCGAGTCGACGGGAGAGATCGAATCGCGGATCGGGGAGATACAGGACTCGATCTCGAGGCTCGTCATCACCTCCGAAAAGCGGGCCCTGGGAATCGCCGAGGGCATCGAGGCCACGGCCACCGCGGACGGACTCCTCGGCCAGCTCGTCGGGGCGGCGAGCCGGACGACGGACGCCGCCCAGCAGATTTCACTCTCCACCCAGCAACAAAAAACCGCGAGCAGCCAGGTGGCCATCGCCCTTCGCGAGATCGTCTCCGCAACGCAGGACACCGCCCAATCGATCGCCAAGATCGCCGGCATCAGCCACGACATGACGACCGCGGCCGTCGGCCTCGACGAACTCGTCGGTCGCTTCAAGCTGACTCGCCAGACATGAAGCTCAGGATCCTCGTCGCCGACGACAGTTCCCTCGCGCGCTCGATGCTGAGGGAGATACTGGAGGCGGACCCTGGCATATCCGTCGTGGGCGAGGCTCGGGACGGCCGCGAGGCCGTCGAACTCGCGAGGGAGCTCGAGCCCGATCTCGTCACGATGGATCTCAGGATGCCCGTCCTCGACGGCATCGGGGCCATCACCGAGATCATGGCCACACGGCCGCTTCCCATACTCGTCGTGAGCAGCGCCTCCGACGCCGAGGACGCCTATGTCGCGGTGCAACGAGGAGCCCTCGAGGCCCTCGGGAAGCCCGATTTCAGCGAGGCCTCCCGCGCGGAGCTCGTGAACAAGGTTAGGACCCTCGCGAACGCGAGGGTGATCACCCACCTGCGCACCGGGCAATCCGCCTCCCTTCCCGCTTCGGGCTCCGGCCCGGCGATTCCCGCGCGCGGCGGCGCCGGAATCGGGGGAGGCGGCCTCGAGACGCCGACCTTCGCCATCGCGGCCTCGACCGGCGGTCCCCAAGCCCTGGCGCGGATTCTCTCCAGCCTCCCCGCCGGATTTCCGGGCCCCGTCCTCATCGCGCAGCACATCTCGGACGGATTCGCGCCCGGTCTCGTCCAATGGCTTTCGACGATCTGCAAACTGCCGGTGAGGCTCGCAGCCGGTGGCGAGTTCCCCCTTCCGGGCGAGGTCTATATATCGCCATCGGAACGCAATCTCGCCTTCTCCCCGACACGGAGGCTCGTTCTCCTCGAGCCGGCCGAACGCCAGATATTCCATCCGGTCTGCGACGTCCTCCTGTCCTCCGTCGCCACGGCCTGCGGCAGGAGGGCCGTCGGCATCATCCTCACGGGGATGAGCGAGGATGGGGTGAGGGGCATGGACGCGATCAGGCAGGCGGGGGGCAGGACCCTCGCCCAAGACGAGGCTTCATCCGTCGTCTTCGGCATGAACAAGCTCGCCATCGAGCGCGGTGCGATAACGAAGATCCTTCCTCTCGACGAGCTCCCCTCGGAGATGTGCAAGATAGCCGCGGAGGCGGCCGCCAAAGCATGAGCGTCGGCCAGGGCATGGGCGCGGGACAGAGCGCGAGCCGCGGCGAGGTTTCGAGCCGCGGTCGGAGTCTTGCCCAATTCAGGGAACTCGTGAAGCGCCGCGCGGGACTCGACATTGCCGCCAACGCGGAGCGCCTCCTTTCGGAAGCCATAGCGGCGCGCATGAAGACCCTCGCTTCGGTCGACGAAGGGGCCTATTACGCGAAGGTCATATCCGACGAGGCGGAATTCAACTGTCTCGTCGGACTTCTTACGATCAAGGAAACCTATTTCTGCAGGGACCTCGGGCAGCTCTCCTTCTTTTCCGAAGTCCTCGCGCCGCGGCTCTTGGAAGACCGCGAAGGCGCTTACCCGGTCAGGATACTGAGCGCGGGATGCTCCTCGGGGGAGGAGGTCCATTCGATCGGCATCGTCCTCGCGGAGCGATACGGCAAGGAGGCGGGCGCCCTCTTTTCCCTCGTCGGCTGCGACATCGACCGCGACGCCCTCGAGCGCGCCAGGACGGGAGTCTACCGCGCCTTTTCGTTCCGGGGCCTCGACGACAGGCGAAAGAAGGACTGGTTCGAGACCGAGGGCGGGTCGAGGTGGCGGATCAAGGACGAAATCGCGCGCATGGCCGAGTTCCGCCGCGTCAATCTCGCCGACGAAGCCTGGCCCGCCGGCTTCGGCGATTTCGACGCCATCTTCTTCCGCAATGTCTCCATCTACTTCGATGTGGACACGAGGAGGAGGATGCAGGAACATCTCGCCGAGATACTGCGCCCGCATGGCTATCTCATCATCGGATCGGCCGAGACCCTCGCGAACGACCTCGGGGTCTTCGCGCTCCGCTCCGAGGCGGGGAACTTCTATTTCGCCCAACCTGGAATGACGGGAGGCGGCGGAGCCGCCGCGCGATCGGCCGGCCCGCCGACGCCATCGGGCCCGAGCCGTGCGACGACGGCGCCGGCATCTGCGGGCGTGGCGGCTCCGGCCGGCCCCTCGGCCGCGACGATGGCTCCCCCCCCGACGCGGGCCGCGCCGCCCCTGCAGACGCCTTCGAGGCGTCATAAGCCTCTGGCGGCGAGCGATGGCTCCACCGCGCCGAGGCGGGGGCAGGTCCGCCGCGGGACGACCGCGGGCGGCGAAACCATAGACGGTATCCGCGGCCTCGTCCGCGAGAAACGCCTCGACGAGGCCCTCGCCGCGATCGATCTCGCCGAAGGGGCAGAGACTTCCGCCGCGCTTTCGTCCCTCCGCGCCTTCATAGAACTGGAAAGACGCAATTATGACGAATCGGAGAGCCTGGCCCTCCGCGCCCTCGAACTGGACGACTGGTCCGTCGACGCCTGCATGGTTCTCGGTCTCGCGGCGCGGAGGCGCCTCCTGGGTTCGGAGGCCATTTCCTGGTTCAAGAAGGCGACCTACGCTTCCAACCGATGCTGGCCGGCCCATTTCAATCTCGCCGAACTCTACCGGGAGGGGGGGGAGAAAGAGAAGGCCCTTCGCGAATACAGGATCGTGGTCCACGCCCTCGGGAGCCGGGCCGACAGGGACGGCGGCCTCGAGATCGTCCCCCTCGATCTACCGACAGCGGACCTCGCGCTCCTCTGCCAGAGGCGGCTGCGCGACATGGCGGAGTAGCGCATGGCCATCGACCCGAGAAAATTCACCGAGAGATTCATCGAGGAGGCGCGGGAGCGCCTGGGCATCCTCATGGAGGGCATCGGCGCCCTCGACGGCGGCGCTTCCGTCGAGGAAGGCATCGACGCGATGTTCAGGGCTGTCCACACGATAAAGGGCTCCTCCAGGATGCTCGGGCAGACGGGGATCGGTGAGGCCGCCCACCGTCTCGAGGATCTGCTCGACGCGGTCAGGCGCGGCAGCCTCCCGGCCTCGCCCGAAACCGTGAAGCTCCTGTACCGGGGAGCCGACGGCCTCTCGGCCCTCGTCGAAAGGCTCGCGGGCGGGGAGGAAAAACCGCTGGCCGATCCGGCCCTCCTCGAGGGGCTAGCGGGGGCCCTGGCCGCCACGCGAGCCGCGCCACAACTCGGCGAGACGGCGCCACAACTCGGCGAGGCGGCGCCACAACTTGGCGAGGCGGCGCCACAGCTCGGCGGCGCGACGACCGGGCCCGCAAGGCTGTCGGACAGCGTCCGCGTCAAGGTGGAGAAGCTCGACGAACTGGCCCGCCTGGCCAGCGAATCGCTCGCAGCCAGGGCCAGGATGGAAAGCCGTCTGGCCGAACTCGCCTCGATCGAGAAGACCGTCTTTTCCGCCTCGGTCGATGCCGCGGAAAGGCTCCGCCTGTTCCGCGAGAGGATCGGCCGCTTCCGCAAGGATCTGCGCTCCGAGCTCCATTCGAGGGAGGCGGTCGAAGGCGAACTCCACCGGGCCGTCCTCGCCATGCGCATGCTTCCGCTATCGATCGTCTTCGAGCCGGCGGCCAGGATGGCCCGCGAGATAGCCCTCTCCCTCGGCAAGGAGATCGAGTGCGTCGTCAGCGGTTCGGACATCGAGCTCGATCGCCAGATCATCGACAGGCTCGGCGAACCCCTCCTCCACCTCATCAGGAACGCCATCGACCACGGCATCGAGGAGGCTTCCGTCCGCGCGGCATCGGGAAAGCCGCCCCGGGGCCGGATCGGCATCTCGGCCCGCCAGACTGAAGGCTCCGTGCTGATCGAGGTGGGCGACGACGGGGCCGGCCTCCATCTCGAAGCCATACGCGACAAGGCGCTGCGCGGCCGCCTCATCGATCCCGACAAGGCCGCGGCCCTCTCCGCCCGCGAAATCGCCGACATCATCTTTCGCCCCGGTTTCAGCACGAGCCCCATCGTGACCGATCTCTCGGGCCGGGGCGTCGGCCTCGACGCGGTGCGGACGGCCGTGGTGGAAGGCCTCAAGGGCAGCATCGGCGTGGAGTCGACGCCCGGAAGGGGCCTCCGCTTCAGCCTCAGGCTGCCGCCCAGCCTCGCCGCCATGCGGGTCCTCTTCGCGCGGACGGGCTCTTCGGTCTTCGGCTTCGCCGCGCAGGATGTGTCGGGCGTGATCGATATCGACGAGGATGGGGTGATCGAGGTGGCGGGAGGAAGGGTCGCCACTATCCGCGACGAATTCGTGCCGGTCGTCTCTCTCGCCGAGACCCTCGCCCTGCCCGCCGAAAAGGGCCGAGGCCCGAGGCGGGCGGGCCTGCGCCTCGTCGTGGTGAACGACGGCTCCGAACGGCTGGCCTTCACGATCGACGAACTCGAGGACGAGAGGGAGGTCGTGGTCAAACCCCTTCCCGCGCACATGCGTTCCCTTGCCCTCGTCTCGGGCATGATCGCGACGGGATCGAACGAGCTGGTGTGCCTCCTCAACGCCCCCGCCCTCGTCGGGAGGTCGCGGGCCGCGCGGCTCGGAAGCCAGAAGGACGGGAAGGGCGAAGCGGCGGAGCGGCAGGCGGAGATCCTCATCGTCGACGACTCCCTCAACACGAGGGAGATAGAGCGGGACGTCCTGGAGGCCCACGGCTATCGCATAACGCTGGCCGAGGACGGCCTCGACGGCCTCGCCAAGGCTCTGGGGCGGCGCTTCGACGCGGTGCTCACCGACGTGGAGATGCCCCGGATGGACGGCTTCGTCCTCACCGAGCGGCTGCGCGCCGACGAGGCCTACCGCGACACCCCGATCATCATCCTCACCTCCCGCAGCCGCGACGAGGACCGCAGGAAGGGCATCCGCGCAGGGGCGGACGCCTATATAGTCAAGGGCGATTTCGACCAGGGCAGCCTTCTCGAGACATTGCGCGGCCTGGGAATATGACAATACTATGGAGAAGAGCATGATACTGATAGTCGACGACGACCCGATGGCTGCCGCCATCTCCCAGGCCATCCTCGAGGCGGCGGGCCTCGCGACGATCATCGCGGAAAGCGCGAGCGAGGCCCGGGCCATTCTGGCCGCGAATGCCTCCATCGCCCTCGTCGTCAGCGACCATCACATGCCGGGCACGAGCGGAATCGAGCTTTTCGGGATATTGGCGGCGGCCGGTTCGCGGAAGCCCTTCGTCCTGCTCTCCGGGGACGATCCCGAGAGCCTGAAGAAACTCGCGCCGGGCATCGACATCTGCCTCGCCAAGGACGAAAGCCTCGGCGAGCGGCTGCCGACCGCCATAGAACGCCTCCTCGGCGATGACATCGGAGGGTCGCGCATCGCATGAACGGCAACGAAGACGCGCTCACGCGCAAATTGCGGGAACTCCGGGCCACCTTCCTCGAGCAGT